>JASJDN010000113.1 GCA_030065205.1 Crocosphaera sp. | reverse complement strand
ATAGCAATCAGTAATGATATGTGAGAAATGATGAGGACATAATGGTATTATGTCCCTACAAATCCACCCTTGTAGGGATTTAACACTGTTAAATCCTCTTGGTCATTTTCTCACAACTGAAACCTGATTGCTATATTAGAATAAGGGGTTATTTGTTGGGTTTCGTTCCTCTACCCAACCTACAAGATCAGCGATCGCACTGAAACAGTCCAGTAGGGTGTGTTAGCCCAGCGTAACGCACCGAAAATTAGGCGCAATAATGGTTAAATTGGTGCGTTACATTTCATTAACGCACCCTACAAGAACGATCGCTACAAGATCAGCACACCGCAAAGCGGATCTCTTCGGAGTCCCATTGAGTTTTTTGATAATGCTATGATTAAAATCAGCGAACTTTTATTTTTAAATCACATGAGACAAGTCATTATTTACCCCGGAGAAGATGGTTATTGGGTTGCTCAATGTCCCAGTTTACCTCCTTGTATCAGCCAAGGAAAAACCAAAGAAGAGGCGATCTCCAATATTCAAGAAGCAATAGAATTATATCTTGAGGTTCTTGTTGAGGAGGGACGTGTTATTCCTGAAGATAAAGTTGAGACGGTAACACTAGCTTTATGAGTAAATTACCTCAAGTTTCTGGAAAAGAGTGTATTAAAACACTCGAAAAAGCTGGTTTTTATATAAAGCGTCAAAAAGGAAGTCATATTATTGTTTGTCGGGATGAACCTTTTGCTGAGGTAGTTGTTCCTAATCATAAAAGTCTTGATAAAGGAACCCTAAGAGCGATTATTCGACAAGCAGATTTAGACGTGGATGAATTTCTTGAATTATTAAAGAATGGATAATTTAATGACAACATCGACAAGTTCAGTCGATGTTTGTTATTATTTATGATTCCTGTATTCTCTCTGTTATTTTTTCTTCCCAATTATTATCTTCTAAATCAACAGTAATCATTTTTCCTTCCTGTTTTGAGCGGTCAATATAAGTATGAAAAGCCTGGGTATCTTCTCGATGGGTTAATATATATTGTCTCAGTTCATTTAAACTCAAGTCATTATAGTTAATTGGTTTCATGGTTCGTATCCTCCCGTGGGTTTAATTTCAAAGTCTAATTCTCCTGTTAATACGTACAAGTTTCCTGTTCTTTCATCCATTCTGACCAGTTCTATATTGCGATATTGCCATTGAGGATAAATAGCATTAGTTAAACGATAACATAAGCGATATAATCCCTGAGCTTGTTTATCTGTCGGATTCATAGGGTTGTTAATTTGTTAAGCCCATCATTCATTAATAATAATCTAATAAGCGATCGCACTAACATCAAAACCGTAGGGTGTGTTAGCGCAGCGTAACGCACCGAAAATAACCTTAATCTTGGACATAAATTTGGTGCGTTACATTCCATTAACGCACTACAAGAGCGATCGCACTTAGTCGGCCAACGAATAATCATTGCCTTGTCCATTCTTGCGGCCTATTCCTTTTACCTTTAGAAACCAACCTTGTCCGTCTCGTCTCGCAGCCCAGCGATATAGAATACACCAGTGACCTCCAAATCTTTTATGGTTCCAGCCATTCAAGTATGCCAGCACTCCATCACCCTGATCTGTTGGATTTGATGCTAAACTCGTTAAACTAGTCTCGTATTGCTCTCGGACTATGACTTGTGCGTTACGCGCCCATTCCTTCACTCGTTTGGGAACATGTTTTGCATTCCAGTTTTGTTGATCAGCTTGGCCGGGTTCAATGTTTCGTTGAACTGTAATAGGTTTTTGTATCCGTTCCTTGGCTTGATATTTTGACGTTTTGCATAATAACGTTTCGTTGTCTGGATTTTCTATTTTTCCCCCCATCACATCAGCTTCTCTCTCTAACCCCTGATCATCATTAATCTGTACTCCCTTCATCTGCATGGTTGGTTTTACCCTTCCTTGCATCTGTTGCACAACGTGCCATGCTTCATGGGGTAAATGTTTCTCTTGTCCAGGGGCAACATGAATATCCGTTCCTTGAGTATAAGCTAAAGCTTGTAACTGTAACGGTTTCGGTGAATTATAATGAACTATGACATCATCTAAGGAATATCCCGATAAATTCTCCACACCGGTTTTAAGGCGATCGGGTAATCCGGTTCGGTTGGGAACTCTACCCTCATCTAACTGTTGAGGGTTGGGGTTTTCTTGTAACTGATGAACATGATAGGGCCAAGTTTGGGGGTTCATCGAACGCCTGATTATCTCGTTTTCCACCTTCTGCACCGGAACATCCAGAAAATTAAACGGTAAACCCGATCCAGCAACCACAGTGGGATCTTCCTCATGTTCCGAGGTTTCTTGCTTTTCTTGCTTCTGTAACCATCCTTTGCTGGGATGTATATCACTCTCGGACTTGTTAGTGGGTTGATGTAATTTTCTATGTTCCATTACCATTGCCTATTGGGGGAGAAGAAGAATATTTTTTTGCCAATCTTTTAAACAGTTGAGCAAAAAAGCCTAACAGAAACGGTAATACAATGATAAGGGTTAAAGACCAAAAAATAGTGATTCGCATAGTGGTTTCCCTGCAAAACTTGCTTCCTCACCATCATATAACTTTATCATTGACAACACCGAGAATCATTGACCAATTTGCAACAAAACTGTACAATTATGCCATTAAGCCATAGCAGGACGTTACATTACTGTGACTAGCTTTCAAGTTTCTCCCAAGTTGCTCAAAGGAGCCTTAGTAGGGATCGATCCCTCTACTAAAGTAGTTGTGAGTACCCTAGTTTTTCAATATAATCCAGAAACCCTCACCCGTAGCCTTGCTCCTCAAATTGCCGGGGGAGAAGATAGTTCACGCACAGAAGCTTTTCGTCTCGAAGATGCTCCCATTGAGACGATTAAATTTGATCTTGAACTCGATGCGACCGATCGCCTCGAAAACGCAGAACCGATTGCTGTCTCTGATGGGGTATATCCCGAACTCGCTGCCTTAGAAACCCTAATTTATCCCAAAATTACACAGGTGACCCAACGGATGTTAGCGGCCAATTTTGGGACCAAAGAGATCGTTCCCGCAGAAGCACCGATGACCCTGTTAGTGTGGGGAATGAAAAGAATTTTACCCGTTCGCATCCAAAATTTTAATATTACCGAAGAAGCTTATGATGTGAACCTCAACCCTATTCGCGCTAAGGTATCCCTTGATTTGCGAGTTCTCAGTTATAACGATCTGCCGTGGGGTAGTTTTGGTTCTAATTTATTCTTTGTCCATCATACTCTTAAGACAGTGATGGCAGAGAAAGGAAGTACGGCGAGTGTGGCAAATATCGAACGTCCTTTACCGAGTTTTTAATCCTGTTCATAGTATAGGGAAATTGATTATGGCTTTTGAGTTTAACAGTCGTTATTACAATTTAGAAACCGCAAAGTATACCAATAAAGAAGGAACTCCTATCGCTTATAAACGCCGGCGATTTTTACCGCAAGGAGAAACCTTACCATTGTTAGAAGAAGTAACCGTTGTACAAGGCGGTCGCCTGGATTTGATCACCTTTAGAACCTTGGGGGACTCAGAACAATTTTGGCAGGTATGTGATGCCAATAATGCCATGAACCCAGACAGTTTAACGGCTGAGACTGAGATTGGAAGAATATTACGCATTCCCCTACCGCAAATTTAACGAATTAAATTATGGCACTACTGGGAACGAATTTAACTGTCCTCATTGGTAAAACCGCACCTCGTCCCATTCCAAAATTTCTCCTAGAAGAGCTTGACTCTGTAGAAGTGACCCAAAGCGACGATGGAAAATCGGGGTTTCAAATTGTTTTCCGAGTGGGACGAGCAGGAAACAAGGATTCAAAAGACTATCAAATGATTAAAAGTCCGTTATTAGAGGTTTTTAATCGAGTCATTCTGGTGGTCACCATTGGGGCCAAACCCCACGTGTTAATGGATGGGATGATTACCAACCGAGAATTATCCCCTCATGTGCGTCCAGGAGATTCTACTTTCACCATCACTGGGGAAGATATTAGTATCATGATGGACTTAGAAGAAAAAACTCAAACCCATGTTGCTCAAGATGAGGTTACCATCGCTCGGAAAATCATTCTCGGATATGCCAAGTATGGATTAAAACCAAATATCATCAACCCACCGCTTAAAAATAGACCCACTCGCAATAGTTGGATTCCCCTACAAAGTAATCAGACCGATTTTAACTATTTGCAACACATAGGAAAGCGTTACGGGTTTGTTTTTTATGTCACCCCTGGTTCTGCAACGGGTGTCAATACCGCTTATTGGGGACCCCCCAAACAACAGTCTCAACCTCAAGATCCCTTAACCGTTAATATGGGACCTTTTAGTAATGTTGAGTCCATCAACTTGCAGTATAATGGCCTAGCGGCAACAAAAGTCGAGGCAAGGGTACAGGATCGCAAAACCAACAAGATCCGAAAAATTAAGGAATCGGAAAGCGATCGCCGTCGTTTGGCGAAAAAATCGGCTCTATCGCGTCAATTGGCTGTCAGAAGTCGCCGATTTTGTCAAACCGGTGTGGATACTAAAGAAGCGGATGCTTATATTCAAGGGATGGTGGATAGTTCCGTTGATGATGTTATCACCGCGACGGGTGAAATTGATGTTGTCCGTTACGGTACTCCATTGGTATTACGTCGGTTAGTGGTATTGCGGGGTGTGGGGATAACTTATGATGGACTTTATTACGTCAAAAATGTCACCCATAAATTGCGACAGGGAAGTTACAAACAAGATTTTACCCTAACTCGTGAAGGACTGATGTCGACCTAAGCGTTATTCTTAAGGAAGTGAGAACTTCTGATAGTTCATACAAAGATAGTCAAATTTTTCTTTTCCTTTGATTATGTCATCATCCCAAATTTTTGAACAGACCATTTTTATTAAAGCAAGTGCAACTATGGTTGAACGGTGTATTACTGATTTAGAATTGATGCACCGTTGGTTAAATCCTGCTTTAAAATGTGAACCGATTCGAGAATGGAGTACAGAGATTGGGGGAAGAAGTCGTTTTATTATTAAAATTCCTGTCGTTAATCCTACTTTAATTAGTCATGTAATTGAACGGGAACCTGGGTTAATTGTTTGGCAATTTACCGGATTTTTTAAAGGACGCGATCGCTGGGAATGTCAACCCATCAACAACGGAACCAAATTAATTAATCGTTTTGAATTTGACATTCCTAATCCTTTAGTTAGTTGGGGATTTAATCAATTTGCTGCTTCCTGGACAAAACAGGATATGAAAGCACAATTAAGACGATTAAAACGGGTAGCAGAAGAAGTTTATCAATTGGAATGTAGTTAAATTGGATTCAATTAATTTCCCTGTTCAACTGTTAGAAAAGATTCAATGGTTTTGAGTAAATTTTTAGCAAGAATCGGTTTACCGAGATAAGCATTTGCTCCTAATTCTGTTCCTCGTTGTCGATGATTTTGACCAGTTCGAGAGGTAGACATAATAACAGGAATATGAGAGTAATTAGGTTGAGAACGAATTATTTGTAGTAATTCAAACCCATTAATACGAGGCATTTCAACATCAGAAATGATGAGATCAATTCCTCCTTGATGAAGTTCTAATTTCTCAATAGCTTCTTGACCATCTCGACAAAGAATAACATTGAATCCCACTTTTTCTAAAATTCTTTCTAGTAAGCGTCGTGTAGCAACTGAATCTTCTGCTACTAAAATAGTGCCATAATTATTAAGAGATTGTAATTTCTGTTTAGGGGTGAATAAATTAGCTGTATTTTCTGAAAAAATAGTGAATGCTTGTGGAAGAATAACAGGAACAATCTCTCCTCCTCCTAAAATAGTACATCCTAATAAATAATTAGGAACAATGACGGTTTCATCAAAGGATTTTACTAAGAGTTGTTCTTCACTAACCAAGGTGTCTACCATGACCAAAAACGGATGAGAAGACCCTTCTAAGATAATTCCAACTTGAGATTTTATTGAAAGATTACAACTATTTTTCTGGGATAGTAATTCTGATAAATGAAGGACTGGTATCGATTGATTTCTCCATTTTACTGTTGTATAATTCCCATCTTTCCACACTAATTCTGAGACAGAAATCGTTTCTAAAACGCTAGAGGTTGGTAACGCAAAAAGACGATGTTGCCATTGAATTAAAAAGAGAGACATAAAGTTTAAATTAAGCGGAATATTCAGCGTAAAAGTAGTTCCTTTTTGGGCTTCACTTTTAACTTCAATTGTTCCCCTTAGTTTTTGTATTTTATTACGAACAATATCTAAACCAACCCCTCTTCCTGATAATTCACTTGCCATTTCCACAGTAGAAAAATTCGGATGAAAAATCCACTCTAAAATTGATTCTTCGGATAACTGATCAAAGGTTAATTTAGAAGAAATCAAGCCTTTATTTTTAGCTTTTTGATAAACGTTATATAAATCAATTCCTTGTCCATCATCTTCAACAGTAATCTGTAATTGGTGGTTCGCAATGCTGGCACTTAATTGAATATTAGCCCATTGATCTTTATGATGAGATAATCGTTCTGATGGTGATTCAATTCCATGAGATAAGGCGTTATTAATCAAGTGAGATAAAGGAGTTTGTAATTGTTGTAATAAGATTTTATCAACCAAAACATCTTCCCCTTGAATCGATAAATTAACTAATTTGTCATAGCGATTATTTAAGGATTGTATTTGTGAAAGAAATCGCTTAGCAATGGTTTTAAAAGGAACCAATCTAGACTTAGTAACATTATTATAAAGCGCATCAATATTTGTATCGAATATATCTAAATTATCAGAAAAATCTTGATTAATTAAATTGAGATCAGCATGATTTTCCTGGAATTGAAGCATTAACTCTTGAAAACTTTGTAAACTACTATGAATTTCTGTATATTGATCTAATTCTAAACTATCAAATTCTTGATTCCTATCTGAAGAAATAGCAAGAGGCGCGATCGCTAATTGATTATAAAAATTTTGTATTCTGTCTTGAATGGGTTCAAGTTGACGAGAAATATCCCTTATTTTTCGAGTAACTTGAGATAGCTGTTGTTGTCGTAATCTTAATCTTTCTCTCGTGACTAATAATTCTCCTACCTCATTCGTCATGACTTCTAATCTTTCTAAAGGGATTCTTAAAGTCGATGAAGATGAAGAATTTTCCGAAAAATCAGAGAAACAACTCTCATTATTAGGGTAATTGTCTATTTGATTTGGTAAGACTTTTAAAGGGGTTGGTTCGGATGGGTAAATTGTTTCTATCTCATCCACAGATTCATTAATATGTTCATCTAAATGACAGAGGAAAAAGGTTTTAGCTTCCTCCCGCAACCCAATAATTAAGTCTTTAATCATATTTAACAAAGACTGGGAATCAACATAATTGAATAGCTTATTTAAAGGCTCAATTTTTTTCATTAACCAAGGCAGTTCAAAGGTTTCCCCTAATAATAAACATTGATCATAAAAATCAATTAAAATGGATTCTATATTATCAGGTAAATTTTCAGAAGATAATTGTTCAATGCTGGCAAAACAACTCTCTAATTCTTTTTGGATAACTAATTGAAAAGACGATTTTTCTTGAGGATTATTATGAGTAATGATTTCTGAGTTTTGACCAGAATATAAATCAATAAAGTCAGCTAATGCTTTTAATAAATTAGCATCAGCCAAGCTATCTTTTTCTCCCTGGGTTTCATGTAATAAAAGTGTGATTTCATGGAAAATGGATTCTAATAATATCCAGCCTTCTTGTTGATGATTTTTTGGCTGTTTTTTGAGAATTTCTAAGATATCTTCAAACCCATGAGATAACTCCATGACACTAGATAACTGGGCAATTCCGGCTCCTCCTTTTAATGAATGGGCTGCTCGTAGCAATTCAGTAAAATTCGCTTTTTCATAACCTTTTGCCATTTCTGTTTTTAAGATAGAGAGATACTCAGGAGCATCTTCTTCTAAAAAACACTGACGGGCTTCTTGAGTCATTGTAGCCAGGATACTATCATCTAATGTAAATTTCATTTTGTTCTCAATTTATAATATTAATAGAAAGTTTGAAAAATTAGGATTCTAAACGAAACTGCTCTACTGACATTTGTAAAAGTTTCATTTTTTCAACTAAAGTATGAAGAGAGTCAACAACTGTTTCTACTTCTGATGAAGTATTTTTAGACATCAGGGCAACTTCCTGTATTTTCTGATTAATTTGTTCTGAAACATGGGTTTGAGTCGTCGTATTCTGTGTAATTTCTGCTAAATAGTCATCCATATTTTCACTGGTAATGGCTAACCCTTGTAGGATGGTTTGTGTTTGACGAATTAACTGTGTTCCAGTAACAACTTCTGCGGTACTATTTTCCATATCTTCCAAGACTAAAGAAGTATCTTCTTGTATGGTTTCTACCAAATATTGAATATCTTGAGTAGCGTCGGTAACTTTAGCCGCTAAACGACTCACTTCTTCTGAAACCGTCTTAAACCCTTCCCCATGTTCCCCTGCTCGTGCTGCTTCAATGGAGGCATTAAAGGCTAAGACATTGGTCTTCTCAGAGATGGAAGAAATAATAGTAACAATTTGTGAAATTTCTTGGGAAGACTCGGCTAATTTTTTCAATTTTTTAGCAGTGCCTGCCACTGAAAAACGAATTTTTTGAATACTATTAACGGTATGATTCATGGCAGTATCCCCTTCTCTCGCTTGTTGACGAGCTAACTTGGAAATAGTGGCTGCTTCTTGGGTTGAATGGGCTACATTTTGAATCGAATTATTAATATCAGCAACCTTATTGAAAACTTGCTCAATTTCTTGTGCTTGTTTGAGGGATGCTTGGGAGAGATTTTTGATTTCTGTTTCTTTTTCTAATACTAAAAGATTGACTTCGGATGAAACAGTTTTCACTTGAGAAACTAAATCACGAAGACTACGAATGGTTATGTTAAAGGCATCAGCGACTGAACCAACAACTCCATCGGTTACTTGTGCTTTAACGGTTAAATTTCCTTGCTGTGCTTCTTCAATATCTAACAAGATTTTTATGACTTCTTGTTGTAAATCTTCTCGTGCTTGTCGTTGTTTTTCTGCTTCTTTTTCTTGTTGTTCGGCATAATAAGATAGTTCGGATTCTGAGGCGACAATACTATCAGCCATCATATTGAATGTTCTGGCTAGTTCTCCCATTTCATCATTAGCAAATTGTTCGGCTCTCACTTGACGATTTCCCTCTGAAAATTCTGTGGTAATTTGTCTTAATTTATTGAGGGGTTTAAGAATTGCTTGTCCTAATAATTTGACCAAAATAATACTAGCAGCTACGGCTAATAAGGCTGTAATAGCTTGTAGGGTGACACTTTGCAGCATTAATGTATTTAAAGCATTATGGGGTGTTCCTCTTAATAAAACGCCAATGGGTTTATTTTCAAAGTTAAATAAGGTTTTGGCTGCTACTGTATAAGTCTTGTTATTAATAGTGAGAACTTTAGTCACAGCATTTCCTTCAGCATCAATGGCTTTTTGTAATAATTTATTATTAGGCAGCGTTGGGTTTTCTTTGATAATTCCATTAGAGTTAAGCAGTTGAGATGTGGCTAAACTAAATTGCTCTTGATTATCGTATAAATAAACTGCACTGTAACCATTATTAAAGGCAGTTAATGTGTTATTAACGATAGGAGGCTTAACGATGTCTCCAGAAATTAAAGCCCCAACAATTTCTGCTTTTCCATTACGAACTGCTGTAATAGTATAACGGATCAAAAACTTAGGCTTATCTTCAGGATCAATATTTATATCTTGAGCTAGTATTCGAGCAAAAAAACTATTTTCTTCAGCTAATTCATCATAAGTAATAATTTCTGTGAATTTAATTCTTGCTCCAGTTTTTAAAGTTTTTTCAACCAATCCATAAGGATTAAAGGAACGTCTATTCACCTTGATGTTTCCTGTAGCAATTGTTATTCCATTTTTGTCAACTAAAGTAGCAAATTCTATCTTTTGTTTATGAATTTCATTTGCTAAAGTGGTTAAAACTTCACCAGTTGCCTGTTTTGTTTCTGCTGCTTCAATGATTGCTAAATTATTAGCTTGACTATCAAAAGTCATTGCCATTTGTTCCATTTTAGATTTATAGTTAATTTCAGCAACTTTTAACTCTGATTTTGCCTGATTAACTAATTGAAATCGACCATTACTAATAATTAAAATGGTACCAACCCCAACTAAGGTTAAAATAGAACCAATTTCTGACGTTAATAAAACCCCTAATTGTTTAGTTTGAATGGGTAAATTATAGAATTTTTCGAGTAATTTTTGATGTAAAGGAATGGATTCAAGAGAGTTTTTTTCTATATTAGATATAATTGCTCCTTCACCAAACTGATTGTTATTAGTAAAGGTTTCAAGGGTTGCTAAAGCTTTTTGAGCCATCCTTTTATAATAACCTTCGGTATCCGTTTTAACAACTTGATGATAAATAGAAATTGCTTGATGAATATCACCAGCTTTTTCTAGGTTACTTGCTTCTAATATTAGATTTAAGCAATCATTAGTATCAATCGTTTCATGGGTTGAATGCTCAGAAGAATGATCTTCTTTAGGTTTTTGAGAAGATAAAGATTTATCGTGAAAATCTAGCATAATTTTTGTCCATTTTTCGTAAGATGATTAATTATTCAAGCACGAAGTAGATAAGTATAATTAACCATGAAATATTTGTAGGGCGATACACTGCTCAAAACAACTTTTATGTCAAAGTTTTTGCTTTAATTAGTGTTGTCTATAGCTTTATTGTCGATCACCCACATAATCAAATTCAGTAGCAATAACTTCAAAAAATTTATCTGAATTTAAAATACCTAAAGTGCTATTATTACCTATCACAATTTCATCTAAAAAAACTTGAAATTGTGATAGATATGAATCAGAATAAACAATATTTGATTGTGTTTTAACCTTCAATACACCTTGTATTTTTTTTACTACTAAAGCAACTTTTTTTTGTGTTCCTGGAATAGAAGATTTGATAATAATAGCAGTTAGGGATTGTTTCCAATTTTTTAAATTGAAGTCAATTTTAAAAAATTGCTCTGTGTCTAAAACCCATAATAAAGATCCTTGATAATTCGTTACCCCTAATAAATAGTTAGAAACACCAGGCATTAAACAAATTTGCTCTGGATTTATTTGAATAACTGTTCCCATGTTTTCTAAGGGCAAAGCCAGATGGATTGACTCTGATAATTCAATAGCAAAATAATCTTTTTTCATAATAGTAACTAACAAGAAAGAAATTGAGAAACAGCATTAATTAACTGTTGTGGAGCAAAAGGTTTAGCAACATAATCATTACCGCCTTGACGTAATGCCCAAAAACGATCAAAATCTTCTGATTTTGAACTACAAAAAACAATAGGAATATTTTTCCATTTTGGAGTTGCTCGAATTTTTCTACATAGTTCTAGTCCTGTTTCTTCAGGCATAATAATATCTAAGAGAATTAAATCAGGAAAGCGATGATTTTCTAGCCATTCCCAAGCTGATTTTGCACTAGAGACATTGGCTGTCATAAATCCTGCATGGGTTAATAGTGCAGAAATTAATTTTCTCTCAGCATTAGTATCTTCAACTACTAAAATAGTTTTCATTGTAGTAACTCTATATGTTTGATATCCCATCAAATCTAACATTTTTTGAATATGTTTTTGAACTGTACGACTATTATCAATCTAAGCAATAATAGGATAAAATAAAGTCAATAGAATTATTTTCATAATATAATTACCAATTAACAGATAGATGACTATAATCTGTTATTTTGAGACAGTTTGCGTCACTATTTTCAATGATCAGATTACGTAAATAATAAACTTCTTTTGGGATTTTTTCTAACATGGTTACAATAATAACGCTTAGAGAACAACTGATATCCTAACTACAATATAAGAAGATTTATTTAGTCTCCACCTCATGAAAATTCTGTAAATTTAGGTAAATAAAATTCTTATTTTAGTAACATATTCTAATTGACAAAATTAGATAGATGTGTAAAGAATAGTAGATACTTGAAATCTGCAACTACTTAACTTATATTTAAAGTATTCTTAATTTTAAATTAACTATTTTGTGCTTATTTTAGTAAGCAGATTGTTATAGAATTTTTCTCAATAATCCTCGTTTGATGTTCTCCTGTAACTGCTTTCTAATTGAGAGACTATGAGTTAATAAAGTGTCATCACATCAGTAATCGGTAAACGAGATTGTACCCCTAAATTCCAAGACGAAATATGACCATTTTCCAAGTGATCACAAGCAGCGCAAGCAATCATAGCAGCGTTGTCTGTACAGAGTTTTAGGGGAGGGAAATGGACGGTTAAATCGTGTTCTTTGGCTGCTTGTTGAAGATAATTTCTCAGTCCACTGTTAGCAGCGACACCACCTCCGACAGCAATATGAGTAATGTTATAATCTAGGGCGCAGGTAATGGTTTTTTTAGTTAATGAACGGGCAACTGTTTCTTGAAAACTAGCAGCTATATCAGCAACAGGTAAAGGTTCGCTATCTTCTTGTTTGAGTTTTTCTACTAATCGTAAAACGGCTGTTTTTAAGCCACTAAAACTAAAGTCATAGGGATGATAACCTCCTTGGGGTAAAGATACTTTTCCTTCTGGTAAAGTAAACCGTTTTGGGTTGCCTTGAATGGCTAATTTATCAATAATAGGCCCCCCTGGATAACCTAAGTTCAACAATCTGGCAACTTTATCAAATGCTTCCCCTGCTGCATCATCACGAGTGTTTCCTAATTGTTCATATAAACCACAACCTTTAACATGAATAAGACTGGTATGACCTCCTGATACCAATAAACATAAAAAGGGGGGTTTCCAATGAGTCTCACTCAAATAAGTGGCATAAATATGACCTTCTAAATGATGGATTCCTAAGAAGGGTTTTTGATGAATCATGGCTAGGGTTTTCGCTGCTGTTTCTCCTACCATTAACGCCCCAATTAAACCCGGTGCAATGGTTGCAGCAATTCCATCGATATCATTCCAGGTTAGGTTTGCTGCTTGTAATGCCTCTTCAATACAAGGATTAATGGTTAAAAGGTGTTGACGAGACGCTTCTTCAGGAACTACCCCCCCATAACGTTTGTGTAGGTCAATTTGGGAAGCAACAACACTACTATAAATGGTTTTATTATTAACAATAGCAACGGCAGTTTCATCACAACTGGTTTCAATTCCTAGTATCGTTTTCATGAGGGGTTAAATTTTCTTGATTTGTTGTCTGGTTTAATTGTATTTCTTTATTTTGATCTTCTATATTATTATGATTAGCATTAATTTTCAACCAGGTGGCTAAACTACTAGCTAAGTCGTTTAAAGAATGAAGAAGTTCAGGGGAAAGATTATTTTGAGGGATATCACTTGAGCGAAAATGTAAATCTCTTTGAGGAAAAGGAATTTCGATTCCTTCTTCTCTAAATTTACTATCAATTGTAAAGTAAAGATCACTCTTAATTTGAAATTGTTTATAGGGTTTACTAATCCAAACCAATAAGTTAAAGTTAAGAGAACTATCACCAAACTCGGAAAAGAAGACTTGAGGAGATGGCATTGATAAAATATCTCGATGATTTTTAGCTGTCTCAATTAAGACTTTTCTAACTGTTTCTAAATTAGAACCATAAGCAACCCCCACAGGAATTTTTAAGCGAGAAATGGGACTTGAATGACTCCAATTAATGACTTCTGAATCTAAAAAACGGGAATTAGGTAAGATAACAGAAATTTGATCCAATGTCCTTATTTCTGTACTTCTAACGCTAATTCTTTCTACCGTTCCCATCAATCCATCAACTTCAACAAAATCTCCAACCTGTATGGGACGCTCAAAAATTAACACCAATCCACTGACAAATTCTTTAGCAATTCCCTGAAGTCCTAAACCAATTCCTACCCCTAAAACACTAGCAAAAACGGTGAGGGAACTTAAGTCTAATCCCCAAACTTGTAAAACGACAATCGTTCCCAAAAAAATTAAACTGTAGTTAACAATTAAAGCTGTGGTGTCTTGCACAGCCCGATTGAGTCCGGTGGCACTTAATAGCTTAGATTTTAACACACGGCTAACGGTACGGGTTAGGGTGACTAAACCCGCCAATAAACCGATTAAAATAAAAAAGTCTAGGACAGAATATTTTTGATTACCTAAAGGAAAAACATCAGTAATTAAACTAATTTTCAAAATTTCAATAATAAAGTCACTCCATTCCCTAGTTTGAGGGAATAAACGACTAATATAACCAAGGGCAACAATCCAAATAATTCCCCGAATTACTGCTAATAAAACTAATAATCCTACTAACTGGAAATTAAAAGAAGATTCATCAGGATGAACTGTTAATGGTTGATGAGAAGATGTAGAAGTTAAGGCATTAGGATCGGTTTTTTTTGTGCTTAAGGGTTTGAGCCACCTCTGCCATATCACCCCTAATTTCCAAGATAAAATAGAGGCGAAGAAAATAACAGCAATTGTAATGACAATGGCTTGAATATAATATCGTGGTGTTCTTTGATATTTTGCTTCACTAATAGCAATTTCTAAGGTGTTTTTCCAGGCTAATGCTTGCCCTTGTAAGCTTTTTCCGATGGGAACATCATTATAAGTAACGGAGAGAAAATAACGATCATTAATAGTAATGACAGGAACTTCTTGATTACTGTTAATTGCAACTGAAATAGTAGTTTCATTTTGTTCTAAGATTTTTTCTAAGTGATTGTTAGCTTCTTTTGCCCTTTGTTCTGCGGTATATTGTCCCGACTCACTAACATAAAAAAGGGTTTTTCCTTCTAAGTTAATGGGGGCTGTTGGCTTTTCTTGTCCGAAAATTGGTGCGATAAAGCCAACAGAAATTAAAGTGATTAAAATAAGAAAAATCCAGAATATTAAAGAAGTTATAAATTTTTTTTTCTTGTTAAAATAATACATAAAATCTCAAAGAATAAGGTTTAAAAATGTAAATTTATACCCTAATATTAAACTGACCAACTCTCATGTTTAATGATTCGTTTTTTATTAATTTTGTGATCACTAAGGATTGTAGATTTTCAGGAATACGCTGCAAGATTTTGTCTTGTTGGTTTAATTCTTGTTCTTCGGCAAAATATAATTGCGTAATGAATTCTTTTTCATCGGGTTGACTAATTTTAAAATGGATATGAGGAGGTCTTTTCCAGTTATTTGTAACAGGGTATCCTCCGAGTTTAATGGTTTTAAAAGCATAGTAACCTTTTTGATCGGTAGTTGTCCATCCCCACCCTTGAAAATGAGGGTCTATAGGGGCTTGATTGGGGTCATATTCATGATTATAATGTCCGGAAGAACAAGCTTGCCAAATCTCTATTTTAGCATCTTTAATGGGTTGATCATTAAGGGTTAACACTTGCCCTACAATCATGATTTTTTCTCCTAATGCTGATTTTTGGTGGTCTTTTACCCACGTTAAATCATTATCTCCATCAAGGGGAAATTTTAACGGATAAAAAGGACCTCTGGTTTGTTGCGGCGTTGAATAATATTCTTTTACCATTGTTACTAATGGTAATGCTAGATAGGGAATCCCTAAAATTTTTATTTGTCTTAAAACCTCTCTTCTACTTATCATCATTAGCTTGATATCAATGTTAATCGTTTGTTTTAAAGTTATTCAATTTAGATCGGTTACTAACATTCTAGCAGCCTCATGTGCCGCATCTCTAAAGGGTAACAAAACAAGATCAGAACCCGCATTTTTAAGAATGTCCATCTCCCTTTCCGTGTGACTGGTTAAAGCAACTTTACCTTGAAATTTTTGATATTCTAAGGTATGTAATAAAGTCAGTCCAATTCGTTGCCCTGGCAAGGTACTAATAACCCATTTCGCTTCATTTAAAGGAAGAGTGGCAGCAAATTCGGGATCTTCTGCATCTCCATAAAAAGCTAATAGTCCTTTATTGCGCCATTCTCTTACTAATTCTGGGTTAAAATCAACCCCTAAAACCTGTAAACCTGAACCTTGTAACGCTTGAATTAAACTACCCCCGTACCTTCCTAAGCCAAATAAGATAATATCAACACCATGAACATTAACTGCATCTAAATCACCTAACTTTCTATGAGAATGGGGAATTAATCTATCAAACTGGGAAACAATGGGTAATAATTTTTCATAAATAATATGAGAATCCATAATCATATACGTAGAGACTCCCATTGTGATTAATCCCACTAGGGTAATTAACCCTAAAACGTTCTCATTGATATGACCTAAATCCAGTCCTAATGCAGCAATAATTAGAGAAAATTCGCTGATTTGACTCAAAGATAAACTGGTAATAGTGCTGGTATATTTACGATAACCCATACTACTCATTAACACCATAATCATCAAAGGTTTACCTAGTAAAACAAAGAGGGATAAAATAAGGGCCGAAAGAATTTCTGCCCCCAAATAACTGACATTAATATGAATCCCTAAATCAATGAAGAAAAAGAGCAGTAAAAAGTCCCTTAAACTCACTAATCTTGCCCCAATGGTTGCCCGATAACTGGTAGATGCTAAAGATACTCCAGCCACAAATGCACCCACCTCTTTACTAAATCCTAAACCGTCTCCCACTGCTGCTAAAGCGATCGCCCAAGAAATAGCAAAAATTAATAATAATTCAGTTGAAGAAGCCAAAACATGAAGCAATTGGGGCAAAACATAACGAGTTAAAACCGCAATCAATAATAAAAATAATCCCCCTTTTACAATGACTGAAATAATTTCTTGACCTAAAGACTGTTGAGACTCCTCACTAAATGCCGTTAATAAGATCATAGCGACTACTACGACCAAATCTTGAACAATTAGAACCCCCAAGGCAATGCGACCATGCAGGGCATCAATTTCCTGTCGATCTGATAATAATTTAACGACAATAATGGTACTAGAAAAGGTTAAAGATAAACCGATATAAAAGGCAGAAATCAGATTAAATCCCAAAAAACTTGCAATCACATCACCTAAAATTCCCGTTATTATAATTTGACCCATTCCAGCAACAATTGCCACTGAACCTACTGATTGAATTTCATGGGGATCGAGTTTTAACCCTACCACAAACAATAATAAAGCAATTCCCAATTCAGCTAATAACTCCACTTCTTCATTAGCCGAAACTAACCGTAACCCCGCAGGACCAATGAGAATACCCACAATAATAAAAGCCATAATCAACGGTTGACGCAACCATAACGCCAAAGCTCCCACAGCTGTTGCGATCGCCATAATACAAGCAATTTCTGAAAAAACACTACCAAAACTAAACATAATAATTTCTTTTGATAACCTCTTTGCCTCCAATTGTAGAATTAAATTGTAAGAAATCGGGAACAAAAAAATAACCCGATTGGGTGAGGGGATTGTGATGAACATTAATTACATTGGAAGTAAGAAAGAGATGCGAGGAGGATCAACTATGAAAAGGACTACATTAAACGCCATCTTATTAGCGACTCCCCTCCTGTTAGCGAGTCCGGTCATGGCAGGAAACCCCACCCATGTCCAACAATTATTAGAAACAGGGATGTGTCAAAGTTGCGATCTCAGTAACGAAGATTTAAGATATGCTCATCTGATTGGTTCTGATCTCAGAGATGCTAACCTGCAAGGGGCAACCCTGATCGAAGCTAACCTAGAAGGGGCTGATCTTACCGGTGCTAACCTAGAGGGGGCAAATTTGACCGGCGCAATGTTAACCAACGCGAGTCTCAATGATACCAATTTAGATAACGTTAACCTAGCCTCTGCTATTATTTATGATGCCGATGTTACTGGTGCATCTATGGAAAATCTCAACATCACCAACGCACAAATCTTCAACACGGGTATCGGTATCGGTGGCGAAAAACCATAGTTTCAATAAAATAGTCTCATGAGAATCAGATTTGGTATAAAACCTTCTGGGTGCAAGTGAATCCCCAACTATAACCTGTGATTTAGTTGGGGTGTGTTCAATTCTAGTTATCTAACCTACCCTACAAGATGCGGGTATTTGGTTGCATTATTGAGCAACTTTTTCCCTATCTTTTTGAGCCAAGAATTTTTCTAACTCGGTCAAAGCATCAGCATCAACTTTTGTTTGCATGGGACAGAATTTAGGCCCACACATCGAACAAAATTCGGCCGTTTTGTAGATATCTGCGGGTAAGGTTTCATCATGATATTCCTTAGCCCGCTCAGGATCTAAGGATAGCTCAAACTGACGATTCCAATCAAAATTATAACGAGCTTCAGACAGTTGATCATCTCTATCTCTAGCCCCTGGACGATGACGAGCAATATCGGCTGCGTGTGCTGCTATTTTATAAGCAATTAGCCCGTTTCTGACATCCTCGGCATCGGGTAACCCTAAATGTTCTTTAGGAGTCACATAACATAACATAGCGGTTCCATACCAACCGGCCATAGCTGCACCGATCGCAGACGTAATATGATCATAACCTGGGGCAATATCTGTTACCAAAGGACCTAAAACGTAGAAAGGTGCTTCGGAACATTCTTCCATCTGTTTTTTGACGTTAAACTCAATTTGATCCATAGGAACATGGCCCGGACCTTCAACCATTACCTGTACATCATGTTCCCAAGCGCGACGGGTGAGTTGTCCGAGGGTTTTCAACTCAGCCAGTTGTGCTTCGTCGGATGCGTCATGGGTACAACCTGGACGTAGTGAGTCCCCTAAACTAAAGGAAACATCGTATTTTTTGAAAATTTCAATAATTTCATCAAAATGAGTATACAGCGGGTTTTGTTTATGATGGTGCAACATCCAACGGGCAATAATACCACCCCCACGAGAAACAATGCCGGTTAAACGACTTCTGACTAAAGGCAGGTGTTCGATTAAAATACCTGCATGGATGGTCATATAATCTACCCCTTGTTGAGCGTGTTTTTCAATGATGTTCAGAAAATCATCAGGGGTCAAGTTTTCTATATTACCATGAACGCTTTCTAAGGCTTGATAGATGGGAACCGTACCAATCGGAACAGAAGACGCTTTAATAATAGCGGTGCGGATGGTGTCTAAGTCGCCCCCACCGGTGGATAAGTCCATGACGGTATCTGCACCATATTTAACCGCTAAATTCAGTTTAGCCACCTCTTCATCTAAGTCAGATGAGTTAGGAGAAGCCCCAATATTAGCGTTAACCTTACACTTAGAAGCGATACCGATGCACATCGGTTCTAAGTTAGTATGATTGATGTTGGCAGGAATAATCATCCGTCCCCTAGCCACTTCTTCACGGATTAATTCTGGGGGCAAATTCTCCCGTTTTGCCACATAGTCCATTTCTTCAGTAACTACGCCTTGACGTGCGTAGTGCATCTGAGAGACATTACTCTGTCCCTGACGCTTGGCAACCCATTGTGTTCTCATACGTTGATACCTCTATAAACAGCTTCCCTACGCTGGTATTACCCAGTCTCAGGTTCTAAGGGTCTTTCTCAGCCTGACTCCACAGACACCCCTAGCTATAGATCACATTCTAACACTTATCTGAAATGTCGGGGTGAAGACCCCCGTTACACGAATGTTAGCGGTGGGATGAAACCCCGACCAATAAACGAAACTGCGTAGCATCCATATTTTAGCAACTTCTTGGTCAAACTATAAAAGTTTGTGCTAAACTAAACTTAGGCTAGTAAGGTTAGCATAAATGTTAGTCCTAGAGTTCAAAGTTAGAGCTAAAAAACATCAATATA
>JASJDN010000112.1 GCA_030065205.1 Crocosphaera sp. | reverse complement strand
CTGCTGGTGGCCCACCACTGGAAGTTATCAAGAAGTATATTCAGAATCAAAAGTCTCCCCAGTAAGTGCTGCCCTGGCTTTCATCCCTCGATTTTCGTACCTCAATCGGGGATTTCTCGCCAGGAATCGGTTAAATTAATTTGATTCGGTAGGATCAAGGACAAGCAAGTGTCCTGATATTATAAGGAATAGTTGTGTCACAGGGAGGTGAGTCAATGGGAGAATTTTTGCAAAATGTCGCCCGTTATCCCCGTTATCTTATTAGCTTCACTTTAGGGGTGTTTTTAGTCTTTTTTGACTGGATTAAACCATTATTTAAAAATCCTGTTAGTGCGATCGCCGTTGGAGGTATGGGAATAGGGATCTTTTCTTTGCTTTATTTTACGTTAAAGGCCATGTTGGGATTATCGACGGTTTAGAAGAAAAGGGGATTAAGTCAACCTAAAGTTAACTTAATCCCCCGTTTATCTTCTTGAAAAAAAGAATTAAGGCTCAGAAGTTTGTTTTCTAGCTAATGCTAACGTAGCAATCATAGCCAATCCTGACAAGTTGACACTCTCACCGTCAAGCTACGCTGTGACGGGAGATTCTTGCTTCATAGGGTTTGTCTAGCCCTAAGTCAGTGATGACTTAAAACCCCGTCCAAATTCCCCTCCACAAGTATCTGTTTAACGTCCACTGGCTGCCCGGCAGCAGACAACACAAACTTAATTCAATGGTTTCAACGAAAATAACCATATCATTGTAGTCTTGTTAAGATTTGTTAGAAAAAAAGGGGGTGAAAGGGAAAAAAGGGGAAAAAAGGGGAAAATTACTAGATTACCCCTGTTAACCAGGAGACAAGAAAACAAGATATGATGATAAATTCAGTTAGGGTTGAGTGTAATGGTCAGTCGTACCTATCAAACCACGGGGATCGTTTTAAAAGGAATGCCGTTTCAAGAAGCGGATCGTTTAGTGACCCTTTTATCACCTGAGTATGGATTAATTCGGGCTATTGTCCCCGGTGCTAGAAAACAAAAATCACGGTTGCGGGGACGGTGTGAGTTGTTTGTCATCAATGAGTTATTGATCGCTAAAGGGCGATCGCTTGATAAAATTACTCAAGCGGAAACATTAGAATCGTATCCCAGGTTAAGTAAGGATTTAGGAAAGCTGGCAGCCGCCCAGTATTTAGCGGAATTGGTGTTACATTTAGCTTTAGATGATCAACCTCAAGTAGAACTATACGCACTTTTGAATGAGCATCTAAGGCGATTAGAAAAGATGTCTCTGGCTGAGAGTTTATATGGATATCTAGCACAAGCAGTGTTTCATTTATTGGCGATCGCTGGTATTGGTCCGCAAGTTCATTGTTGTTGTGTTACTCAAGAGGAATTAACCCCTAATTTTCATGACCCTAACTGGTGTGTTGGCTTTAGTTTTGATGCAGGGGGATTGATTAATTTAGGGATTAGAAATAGAGAGAAAGAGAATCCTAATCCTATTGTTTTACCGATGATTAATTATAGATTAAAAGCTTCAGAATTAACTTTATTACAACACTTAAATCAATCTTCTTTACCCCATCCTGGTAAAATTTTACCTGCAACGATTCTTGATAGTAATTTTACGGTTCCTTGGTTAGAAGTGGAACATTTGTTAAGAAATTATGCTCAATATCAACTCGGTCGGTCTTTTCGTTCTGTTACCTTGATTGATAGTTTACCTGAAGCTGAATTTTAGAGAGTTTTTAACGAACAACTTCGATAGAAATGCCTATATTTAATTGGACCCAAGCTTTGTCCGTTGTAATGGCGTTATAATTGAGCTGTTGAAGGACAGCCGAAGCATCAAGGACATAATTACTCATTTGCAGCTTCTTGACGACGTTCTTCAATCAATTTCGTGCTTAAATTCTGATTTTTAGTGTAACGAGTGACAATTTTCTGAGCGCGACGGAAGGCTTCGGTTCGGGGCAAAATGCTGATGGTTCCTTCTTCGAGGGTGAGAATAACATCATCCCCTGTATTGAGGGCTAAAGCGCGACGATATTCTGCCGGAATAACAATACGCCCTCCATCGGTAATCTTGGTGGTTATTCTTTTATCTGTCATAAATTTTATTTATGGCAGAGTTTATATGTATGTCATTTTAACTTAATTTGTCATCTGTAATTTCTGTATTTCTAAAAAGAGTTTTTAGGTTTCTATAAGTAATTCCAATGTAATATTATGAGAAGTTTGTAGGGTGGGCAAAAGGGAATAACTTTGAGGAGACTCAAGAAAATTGTCAAGACTTGCCCACCATGCTGCTTATTCAGGTGGGCAAAATTAACCATTAAGTCTCCTGATTCTCTGTCTTAAACATTTGCCCACCCTACAACTAAAATAACAAGTGATCAGGTTTGTATAAATTAAAGAGAACGCATTTATAATGTTCCCTATTTTTACAAAAAAATTAACAGATTAACGCTCGTATTTTTTAGTTAAATTAAAATTGTTGATAAATAACTGTAATTTCTGTATTTCCAAAAAAAAGTTTTTAGGTTTCTATAAGTAATTCCAATGTAATATCATGAAAAGAAGTGAAACAATACAATAAATTATAACTACTACTGTGACAGAACCCAAAAGCTACAAAGATACGGTAAACTTACCCAAAACTAATTTTAGTATGCGGGCGAATGCGGTAAAGCGAGAACCCGAATTACAGAAATTTTGGGCGGATAATCAAATTTATGAGAAATTGTCCCAAGAAAACCCCAAAGATATATTTGTCCTCCACGATGGCCCACCCTACGCCAACGGTTCCCTACATATGGGCCACGCTTTAAACAAAACCCTCAAAGATATTATCAATAAATATAAACTATTGCGAGGGTATAAAGTTCGTTATGTTCCCGGTTGGGACTGTCATGGACTCCCCATCGAACTCAAAGTCTTACAAAGTATGAAGTCGAAAGAGAGGGAAGGGTTAACCCCTCTCAAATTACGCCGTAAAGCCCGTGATTTTGCCCTTAAAACCCAAGAAGAACAGGCAAAAGGTTTCAAACGGTTCGGCGTGTGGGGAGACTGGGAAAACCCCTATTTAACCCTAACCCCTGAGTATGAAGCAGCGCAAATTGGCGTATTCGGGGAAATGGCCTTAAAAGGGTACATTTATCGGGGACTTAAACCGGTTCACTGGAGTCCCAGTTCCCAAACCGCGTTAGCTGAGGCAGAATTAGAATATCCTGAAGGTCATACGTCTAGAAGTGTTTTTGCTGCATTTCCTATCATTAAACCATCAAAAGATGTAGAAGCAATTTTACAACCCTTCTTAAATAATTTAGGGGTTGCTATCTGGACGACTACCCCTTGGACGCTTCCAGGAAACTTAGCGGTTGCCCTTAATCCTGATCTCAATTATGCTGTGGTAGAACAGACTTCTGATGTGTGTAACTATCAATATTTAATTGTCGCTGCTGATTTAGTGGAACGGTTATCAACTACTTTTGAAACCGAGTTAACGGTAAAAGCAACCATTTCAGGAAAAGCCTTAGAACATACGATTTATCGTCATCCTTTGTTTGATAGAGAGAGTGAAATTCTCATCGGGGGTGACTATGTTACTACGGAGTCAGGTACGGGTTTAGTTCATACTGCACCGGGTCATGGACAAGAAGACTATATGGTAGGACAACGCTATGGGTTAGCTGTTTTATCTCCTGTGGATGCTAAAGGAAACTTTACGGAAGAAGCAGGAAAATTTGCAGGATTAAATGTTCTCAAAGATGCCAACGAAGTCATCATTAATGAGTTAAAAGAAAAAGGAGCATTATTGAAAGAGGAACCTTATCAACATAAATATCCTTATGATTGGCGAACGAAAAAACCCACTATTTTTCGAGCAACGGAACAATGGTTTGCTTCCGTTGAAGGTTTTCGAGATGCTGCTTTAACTGCCATTAAAACAGTAAATTGGGTTCCGTCTCAAGGAGAAAATCGCATTACTTCTATGGTCAGTGATCGCTCAGATTGGTGTATTTCTCGTCAGAGAAATTGGGGTTTACCGATTCCTGTGTTTTACAATGAAGAAACCAACGAACCCTTATTAACAGAAGAAAGCATTAATCATATCAAGACAATTTTTGCTGAAAAAGGTTCTGATGCTTGGTGGGAGATGTCTGTAGAAGAATTACTACCTGAAAAATATAAAGCAGATGCCCACAAATATCGTAAAGGAAATGATACGATGGACGTGTGGTTTGATTCTGGATCTTCTTGGGCTTCGGTAGCAAAACAAAGAGCAGAATTGAAGTATCCTGCTGATATTTATTTAGAAGGAAGTGATCAACACAGAGGATGGTTTCAGTCTAGTTTGTTAACCAGTGTTGCAGTGAATGGTATTGCTCCTTATAAGACAGTATTGACTCATGGTTTCATCTTAGATGAAAAAGGATACAAGATGAGTAAATCATTAGGTAATACTGTTGATCCCAATGTGATTATTAATGGAGGAAAAAATCATAAACAAGAACCACCACTAGGGGCAGATGTGTTAAGGTTATGGGTGTCATCGGTGGATTATTCTTCAGATGTTCCTCTGGGCAAAAATATCCTTAAACAGTTATCTGATATCTATCGTAAGATTCGTAATACAGCGAGATTTTTATTGGGTAACTTACACGATTTTGAACCTAAAAAACATAGCGTTAACTATGAGGAATTACCGGAATTAGATCGTTATATGTTACATCGCATCACCGAAGTTTTTAGCGAAGTAACCGATGCGTTTGAAACGTATCAATTTTTCCGTTTCTTCCAAACGGTACAAAATTTCTGTGTGGTAGATTTATCGAATTTCTATCTAGATATTGCCAAAGATAGACTTTATATTTCCCATCCTGAGTCCATCCGTCGTCGTAGTTGTCAAACGGTACTAGCTGTGGCCATTGAAAATTTGGCTAAAGCGATCGCTCCTGTATTATGCCATATGGCCGAAGATATTTGGCAATTTTTACCCTACGAAACCCCCCAAACATCCGTTTTTGAAGCCGGATGGGTACAAACATCAAAACAATGGGAAAACCCAGAATTAGCCGCTTCCTGGACGAAAATCAGGGCTATCAGAAACGAAGTGAATAACGCCCTAGAATTAGCCCGAAAAGAAAAGGCGATCGGTTCATCTTTAGATGCCAAAGTGTTACTTTATGTGTCCGATGAAGACTTAAAACAACAGCTAGAAAAATTCAATGCTGTTGATAGTTTAAAGGGAAATCAAGTGGATGAATTACGCTATTTTGTTTTAACTTCTCAAGTGGAATTAGTTGATAGTTTGGATAGCATTAAAACAGCAGACTATCAAAGCGAGTCCGACTTAGTTTCTGTGGGGGTTATTCAAGCAGAAGGAGAGAAATGCGATCGCTGTTGGAACTATTCTACAAAGGTAGGAGAATTTAAAGATGATCCTACGATTTGTGAACGGTGTAATGCTGCTTTAGTGGGTGAATTTTAGGTAGTTTTAAGGTGCGTTAAAATAATATTAACGCACCTTATCTTTAATATGAACAGGAAATCAATATAAATTAATTTCTGAAAGTAAGACTTATGAACAAGCTAATTCATGGTTATTAGAAGATGAATATGAAAGACTTGAGACAAGAGTTTTAGCTGAGGAAGTATTATGATATCAATAGAAAAAAGTTAAGTCTTAAAGAACTTTTTTCTATCTTCCCAATAGTCTATCAAGTGTAACATTTATCAATTATTAATTATTAACAGAATTCCACAAAACACTTTCATGGGGAACTGTTGGAGTTTCTTTTGAAGATGAAGCTAGGGTAAACCCATAAATAATAGGTAAGGAACCTAGAACA
The DNA here is from genome assembly GCA_030065205.1 of Crocosphaera sp. GTDB lineage: Bacteria > Cyanobacteriota > Cyanobacteriia > Cyanobacteriales > Microcystaceae > Crocosphaera. The sequence continues at coordinate 13,566 of JASJDN010000112.1, read as the reverse complement.
AGTGAACCGATAACCACCCAAAAAATCGTCATTTTAGAATTGTTTTTATGGTTGTGTAGGGTTCTGTTGGTAGCTACAACATAATTTTTAGCGTTTTTGAGTTCATGAATATTAACGTGCATGGGATCTTCCTTTCGTGTTAATGTCAATTTTCCATGACTCTATTCTACAAAAAGTAGCAAAAGTTACAATTTATTTTTACAAAGTGTAATTATTTATACAGAAATAATTTTAAATACATAGGTATGTCCAAAACACAAAAAATTTAATGAAAATTTTAGATTGTTCTGAATTGATTGCAGTGCGCCAAACTCAAACCCTAGTCATACTAATGTACTAGGGTTTGAGTAACTATTTTTAATTTTGATAGATAATCATCAAGCGTTAACTTGTTCTAAGATCAACTTAGATCGCTTAATCTCATCAGGAATCGCGATCGGATAATCTCCGGTAAAACAGGCTGAACAAAAACTCTTGGGATCTTCTCCTGTCACTTCTAACATTCCTTTCCAACTCAAATAAGCCAAAGAGTCAACTCCGATCTGTTCACAAATATCAGCCACAGATTTTGTGGCTGCAATTAATTGATCTTGGTTATCCGTATCAATCCCATAAAAACAAGGATGGGTGACAGGGGGAGAAGAGATTCTCATGTGGACTTCTTTGGCCCCAGCATCTCGCAACGCTTTGACAATTTTCCGACTGGTGGTTCCCCGTACAATAGAATCATCCACCATAATCACCCGTTTTCCGTTTAAAACGTCTTTGAGAGGGTTTAACTTCATTTTAATCCCAGACTCCCTCATGTGTTGGGTGGGTTGAATAAAAGTCCGTCCCACGTAACGATTTTTAATCAGTCCTTCCCCGTAAGCAATACCAGACACTTGAGAAAAACCGATGGCTGCCGGAATACCAGAGTCAGGAACCCCCATCACTAAGTCTGCTTTGACACAAGACTCTCGGGCCAGTTGTTGTCCTAGGCGTACCCGATAACTATATAACGTTTCATCGTGCATTAGGCTATCGGGACGGGCAAAATAAATCATCTCAAAAATACATAATTTTTTCTGAGGTTGCTTAGCCCAATGAAAAGACGATAACCCTTCTTCTGTGATCCAGACCAGTTCACCGGGTTCTACATCTCTTAAATAGTCAGCCCCGATGATGTCTAAAGCGCAAGTTTCTGAAGCCAAAACATAACGTCGGGGGTTCTCGTCTAACGTGCCAATAACCAAAGGCCGAACCCCATTGGGATCTCTGACTCCCATTAATCCTTTGGGAGTTCCAATCACTAAACTATAAGCCCCAGAACACAGTTGAAAGGCACTAATAGCAGCCTCTAACCACTCTTTCCCTTGATCCACTTCCTGGGCAATGGCTACGGCGATCATCTCTGAGTCGGTGGTGGTATTAAAGTCACAGCCCCGTTGTTCGAGGGTTCGACGCAACTCTAAGGTATTGACAAGATTGCCATTATGTGCTAGAGCTAAATGTCCGAGACGAGTGGATAAAACGGCGGGTTGGGCGTTGGCTTTATGGCTTGATCCCGTTGTAGAATAGCGAGTATGACCGACGGCTATGCTTCCAATGAGGCTTTCGAGAGTTGTTTGTTTAAAGACTTGAGACACCAAACCCATATCTTTATGAAGATGGATGATATCCTTGTCTAAAGTGGCAATACCGGCTGATTCTTGGCCACGGTGTTGCAAAGCGTATAAACCAAAATAAGCAAGCTTAGCCACTTCTTTTTCTGGGGCTAATACCCCAAAAACGCCACAGGCTTCTTCCGGTTTATCGAAGGTATAATTATCGTTATCAAAAGAATCATCTAATAACTGATCGGTGGGGGAAGGTTTTTTTTTGGCAGTCATGTTAGGGATCAACTCCTGAAAACGGCGTTAGGGGGAATTTTAGGGTTACTTGTATAAAAATAATAAAGAATTCTTAACAAATGTTTAACTTAATCTTAGCAGGGTATCGGCCAGTTTAGATGGGAATAAAACATTTAATTAATTTGGCGATCGCCTTGAATTTTAACGAATTAACCTGATTTAGACTACCTCGATCCTAACAAATATCTTAATTTTGGCTTTTAGTACAAAAATATCTAGAGCTAGGGTTTTCAACTGCGATCGTTTTTAAGTTCCAGCCATATTCATCTCAAAAGTTGTTGTAACATCAATTCCTTGACTACGAAAGGCAAGGGCAATATCAGGGTCAACATTTTCGTCCAAATGATACTTAATTCGTTGAATCACCTCTTAATTTCCTCAACTTTGCTTGTAACTTAGAGGGATTATTTTTCTCAAATTGGTCAGCAAAAGATTCATCATCAGCAATTTGTTCTTCAATTTCTTTCTGATGTTCATAATAATAAGACATAGCCGCATAAACGGAAGCCAAAGATAATTTATATTTCCCCGCAATTAATTCCAGGGATTGCCCTATTTTAAGATACATTATTGCGATTTCAGCTACCGTTATCCGACTCCCAATAACGTGAGGTCTACCATTACGAGTATCTGGAGTTATTTCAATATATTGTGTTAAAGTTATGGTCATTGTTTTATCTGAATTTTGCTATTATTTAAAGAATTAACCTAGTATCAATTATTATGATCCTAACCAATATCTTGAGTTTGACTTTTAGTAGAAAAATAATACTACTAGGTTAAAGAAAGAGAACTAAGCGAAAAGCATCTGTCAAGCTTAATTCTTCCCAGTTTATCAACTTTTTCAGCTTATGCGAATCCTTCATTCAACTTAACCCTTTTATATAAGGATTCTAAACTTATCTGAAATTGAACCGATACTAAACTTAAAATTGATTCTTTTGTTTCGTATTCTGTTAAAATCCATTTGCCGTCATCTGCTTCAACAAAATGTTCAACTAAAACACTGTATTGATCAATTAAAACATATTCTTTAAACTGAGGAATAGACCGATAATAGCGAAATTTATCCCCTCTATTTCTTCCCTTAGTCGACTTAGATAAAACTTCTACAATTAAACTAGGATTAGTAATCGTTGTTGTCCCTGGAGATTGATAAATAGGATTTCCTTGGACTACCATAACATCAGGATATACGTACTCGCAATACCGAGGAATCCATAAACGAACATCTCCCATATAAATTTCATACTTTTCATCTTCTAAACCAAGTAAAAGATTAGCATAAAAGGTTCCTGCTAACTTATTATGATTGGTGGTTCCTCCCGTCATCAGGATGATTTCCCCGTTACGATATTCATGTTTCTCCGTAGATGTTTCTTCTAACTTTAAATATTCTTGAGGTGTATAAAGTCTTTTGTTTGATGTAACTGTCATTTAAGTTATTTTTCAACCTCTAAATGATTACTATAGCGTTTCTCGGACTCATGAGGTACACCTAACTCCTGCCTCCTGCCCTCTGCCTCCTGCCTCAAAGCGATCACCTTTGTACCTCACAAGTATGGGAATTGCTATATCTTAGTTTAGCAATTTTTCTATTGTTAACTTTTTAATCTTCTTTCAATCGCGTTTGACCAATTATTAATCATCGTTTCAAGGTCTACACTAATAACCAAAGATTTATCAGATAACTCAATATCTAATTTATTGGATATTACACCACCTATTTTTTGCCAATTATTTTCTAATTTTTCTTGTAAATAACTTTCCCATTGTTGCTGATTTTCAGGACTAATAGAAACAAGAATTTGGCCGCAAACTTCTCCAAATAATAAAGTATCTAAGCGCATTTGGTTATCAAAATCGAGGGTTATTTGCGCCCCTAAATTTCCACTAATACAACATTCAGCTAAAGCAACAGTTAAACCACCTTCTGCACAATCATGGGCTGATTTTATCCAACCTTGACGAATGCCATCTCGACAAGTTTGCTGTACTAAACGTTCTTGGTTAAAGTCAACTTTTGGAGGCTTTCCTGCCACAATATTATGAACAGTTGCTAAATATTCTGATACCCCTAAACTGGGCTTGTTATCAACCCCTAATAAATAAATAATGTCCCCTTCATTTTGCCAACCTTGACCACAAATTTTTGTAATATCTGGTATTAATCCCACCATTCCGATGACGGGTGTGGGATAAATTGGGGTGGGATTTCCGTCACTATCAACTGTCTCATTATACAAAGAAACATTTCCCCCCGTAACGGGGGTTTTAAGTTCCTGACAAGCCTCTGAAATTCCCTTGCAAGCTAAGGCTAATTGCCAATAACCAATAGAATTTTCAGGACTTCCAAAATTCAAGTTATCAGTAATTGCTAAGGGTTCAGCCCCCACACAACTGAGATTTCTAGCTGCTTCAGCAACGGCTGCTTTTGCTCCTTCTAAGGGGTCTAAATAAACATAACGAGAGTTACAATCAGTGGTGGCTGCTACCCCTATTTTACAAGTATTGGGTTTAGCATCAATAGGACGAATACGAATCACTGCAGCGTCTGCACCTCCTGGTAAAATAACGGTGTTATTTTGCACTTGATGATCATATTGACGATAGACCCATTTTTTAGAGGCAATAGAAGGGGTATCTAAGAGAGTTAATAGGATATCATTCCAGGTTTTCAGTTCCCCCTTGATTTCTATTCCTTCTCCCATACAACTGGGTAAATTCTCCTCTGTCCATTCCCATGCGTTTTGGGCATATTCTGGAGGGGTTTCTAACAACTCTCGATGATAAATTGGGGTATTATCGGCTAAAGCATTGGCAGGAATTTCAGCAGCAATTTCTCCTTTAAATAAAATTCTCACGATGGGTTCTTCTATGACTTCTCCTGCGACGACTGCTTGCAGTTCCCAACGATGAAAAATATCAATTAATTCCTGTTCTCTTCCTTTTTGCGCTACAAATAACATCCGCTCTTGAGACTCAGATAATAGGTATTCGTAGGGAACCATTCCTGTTTCTCTTACGGGTATTTTATCTAAGTCTAATTCGATGCCCACACCTCCATTTGCAGCCATTTCTGAGGTGGAACAGGTAATTCCGGCTGCTCCCATATCTTGTGCTGCTACCACTGCACCGGTTTTAAATGCCTCTAAACAAGCTTCAATTAAGGACTTTTCCAAGAAAGGATCACCCACTTGTACCGCCGGACGATCATCCATTGATTGATCGGTTAATTCTGCACTGGCAAAACTCGCCCCACCCATGCCATCCCTGCCAGTGGTTGACCCTACATATAATACAGGGTTACCTATTCCTGAAGCTCCAGATTTAACGATGTCTTTTGTTTCCATTAAACCTAAGGCCATGGCGTTAACTAAGGGGTTGCCATTGTAAGCAGAATTAAAGTAAATTTCTCCCCCAATTGTTGGTACACCAACACAGTTACCATAGTGGGATATTCCCTCAACAACCCCTGAAAAAATACGTCGGGTTTTAGCATTTTCTAAGTCTCCAAACCGCAGAGAATTTAAACTGGCAATCGGTCTTGCACCCATAGTAAAAATGTCTCTTAAAATACCGCCAACGCCAGTGGCTGCACCCTGAAATGGTTCGACGGCGGAAGGGTGGTTATGGGACTCAATTTTAAAGGCTAATCTTAACCCGTCTCCTAAGTCAACCACGCCGGCGTTTTCTCCTGGACCGACTAAAATGCGATCGCCTTCTGTGGGAAAATTTTTCAGTAAGGGACGAGAATTTTTATAACAACAATGTTCGGACCACATCACGCCAAACATCCCTAATTCTGCTTTTTTGGGGTGTCTTCCTAACCGTTTGACAATTTCTTCATATTCAGAGGGTTTTATGCCTTCTGCTGCTATTTCTTCGGGGGTAAAGGGTGCATTCATGGGTTTATATGTGATGTTGTTATGGCAGCCGTCTTTTATTGTATCGGTAATTGTTAATTTAAGTCAGTTTTTTACTAACTTTTTTGATTTTTTTCAGAATTCTGATCTATTAAAACAATAAAGGTCGATAAATAAACATCTTGAACTTCTCGTAATCTCCTTAATCTAAAAATATATGCTAAATACAGCATAATGAACACTGATATTATTAACCATATAGAATTATGAGAAGAATTTTGTATTACTAAATAGTTCCACATGGCTAGGATAAAATTAAAAATAGACGCTAAAAATAATGATGATAATAATCGAACTTGTCCTTCTCTATATTGAACTTCTTCCCATAAAGTAGGGGCGTGAAGTTTGAGAAAACGTTTACAACTTTCAAAGGGTTGATAGATAGGTAAATCCAATTCTGAAAAATCTTTTGGTTTTTCGTTTGTCGTGTTTTTTTTATCATTATATATTATTTCTTTGATCATGTTTCCCTCAAATCCAAAAGTATTAAAACGATTGACCATATAATTATTAATAAATTTAAAATAAGTCTTGTTTTTAAACTGGTTTTGATAAGGAAATACATTTTGTCTGTATTTTTTTCCCTTAAACAAGAATTTGATCCATAAATCTAAGTGAGAAATCCATTCTGTAAATTCAGTTGATAAAGCCATATTTAGATAACCTAAAATAACAGCTACCAATGCTAATCCTAAGTAAAAAATGGGACCATATCTATCATTATCTAATGTTAAAATATCTAAACCTTTATTGATAGGGTTAGGATATTGATTAGGACATTTTACTAATATATATCCGAAATGATGATAAGTTAAAATAATCGTGTCTCTCAAAGTAGCAAATAAAACGATCCAGATAGTTCCTGGAAGGAATACACCTAAAAAGTCAACAATGGTTAATTTTATGGGAGTAAAATTCATCGTCAATTGATTATTATATAAAACAGAGTTAAAATGTTAAGATAGTAGAGACGGCATTTTTTCATAATTGTCTGTTACCCAAACAGCAAACCGTTTTGCTAGTGGAGGAGCAAAAACAAAAGTGCTAGTAAATCCTGAAAATAAATGCAGTCCTTTAAACTGATTAATTTTACCTACTAAGAAGTTAGAATCAGGACAAAAAGCGACTAAGCAGTGATGTAATTTTCCTGGTAAATCTTGTAACTGAGGAAGAATTTTACTGACCCCTTCACGAATAATTTTTTCTGCATTTTCTTGATTGGGTTTTGCCTTGGGATCAGTTATAATTTGACTAATTTGGCCTAAACAAAAACTCCCATCTAAAAATTGAATAGCACCCGGTTCCATAACATCAGAAATAATTTGATCACTAGGATTATTCCATAAAGATTCAATTCCAGTTTCTCCTGATTTTTCTTCAATATCAAGACGGTTTAAAATAGCTGGCATCACTAAACTTTTCAGTTTAATATCTACTTTCGGGGTTAATATTAACTGAGAATGGGTAAAATACACATTAACATTTATACCAATACTTTTCAATAAAGAATGACTTAAACCTCCTGCACAAATGACCACATTTTCACTGAAATATTCTTCTTTATTGGTTTTTACTCCTGTAACAGTTGTATTTTGAGATAATAATTGAGTTACTTTTTCATAGTTAAAGGTTCCACCTAATCTTAAAAAAGCTTGCTGATAAGCATCATTTGTTTTTTGGGGGTGGAGATGTCCATGAGGTAATTGAAGACAGCCTGAAATAGCATCAGGATTCAATAAAGGTTCAACTTGAGTAGCTTCTTTTGGGGTTAATAATTGAGGTTGGATAAAAAATTTTTGATAATTTTCTCTAACAGTTTTAGGATTCTCATTGACTGGAATTGTCAACATTAAATCTAATTCTCTAAATTCTGTATCGTATCCTAACTCTTGTGATAAACTATGGTAAATATCTCGACTTTCTTGACATAATTGAATAGAATAATCATCGGTTCCGGACCAATAAGCAACGCCTCCATAACTGTAACGAGTTGCATTACTGTAATTAGGATCTTTTTCTAATAGCAATACGTTTAAACCTTTTTTGGTCAATTCGTAACTTAAAACTGAGCCAGTAATGCCAGCACCCACAACAATCCAATCAAAATTTTTCATACTTTTATACGCTTATACTTTTCATCTATTTTATCATCAATAGCTGATTAATTCCGATTTAATATTTTTAGATGATTTTCAAACCTAAATCTTCTTGGCATGATAGAATGATGGTCATAACTTCTGATTCCTGACTTAATGAATTTGCTTCCTAGACGTTATCATCGCATTAAACAAGTTCTTGAAAAAAGACAACCAGACTTAACTGTTTTAACCGAGGATGTCCACAAACCTCATAACCTATCGGCCATTATTCGGACTTGTGATGCTGTAGGAATATTGGACGTTCATAGTATTAACACAACCGATGAATTTCCTACCTTTTCCCAAGTTTCACAAGGGAGTGATAAGTGGGTGTTTCTTCATACTCATCCTGATATTCAAACAGGGATCAATCATCTAAAAAGTCAAAATTTTAAGATATATGCAGCCCATTTTACTGATAAATCCTTAGACTATCGAGACATCGATTATACTCAACCGACAGCCATTTTATTAGGTGCCGAAAAATGGGGAGTCAGTGAACAAGCAGCCAATTTAGTAGACGGACATATTATTATTCCCATGTTAGGAATGGTGCAATCTCTGAATGTTTCTGTTGCTGCTGCTGTGATTTTATTTGAAGCACAACGTCAGAGATTAGCACAAAAAATGTATAATATCAGTCGATTAGACCCGAAGAGATACCATAAAATTTTATTTGAATGGAGTTATCCAGCCTTAGCAACCAGCTATCAAGAAAAAGGAAAAGATTATCCATCTTTAGGAGAAAATGGAGAAATTATTCAGTTATAATTGATATTTAGAAGCTGTTTCAGGAATAAGAACCCATTCTTTTTCTGTGGCCACACTTACCTGTACCGCACAAGCTTTTAACTCAGGTTGCAAAGAGGTCGGACAAGCACTAGGATGAGTCAAAGCGTTAGCCTCAGCGTCCTCAGCCCAAAGTGCGCCCCAGTGCATGGGAACAAACACAGTACCAGGGGGGATTGCTTTAGTTATTTTGGCAGGAAAACGGGCTTTTCCTCGACGCGATCGCACTTCTACTAGGGTATTATCTTCAATGTTCAATTTTGCTGCATCTTGGGGATGAATCTCAATAAAAGGCTCAGGGTGCATCTTTTTAATTTTGGGAATGCGTCCGGTACGGGTTTGGGTGTGCCAATGGCCATATAACCTCCCAGTGGTTAAAACAAAAGGATAAGCTTCATCTGGGGGTTCAGCCAGCCCTTTAGAATGGTAGGCTGCAAACCTTGCTCTTCCATCTGGGGTGTTGAAACGAAAATTTGCGTAAAGTCGCTTATTCGTGCGGTTTTGTCGCTCTAAGTCCTCTCCTTCTAACCAAGGCCAAGCATCAGGATAAGGCCATTGTAACGGTCCATAAGTGCGTAACTTATCGTGACTCAACCCTGAACTCTCGCAAGGGCGACCTTCAGTTATTTGCACAAACTCTGCATACACTTCGGCAGAATTTTTGAAACCGAATGCTTCTTCAAACCCTAAGCGTTGTCCTACTTCGGCGAATATTTCCCAGTCGGCCCTTGCTTCCCCTAGGGGATCACGAAACTGAGGACATAAGGTCACTACTCGTTCTGAGTTCGTCATCACCCCTGTTTTTTCGCTCCATTGAGCCGCAGGGAGTAAAATATGGGCATAAGCTGCGGTTTCCGTGGGATAATAAGCGTCCTGATACACCGTAAACGGCGATCGCTTCAAAGCTGCCTGAGTGCGCTTAATATCGGGCATACTCACCGCCGGATTAGTGGCCGCAATCCAAAATAAACCCACCTCTCCCGTTTCCAAACCTTGAATCATCTCCCAAGCGGTACGACCCCGTTGCGATGGAATCGTACCCGATGGAACCCCCCAAAACTGTTCGACTTCGGCCCGATGTAAAGGGTTACTAATGACACGATACCCCGGTAAAATATTACAGAGTCCCCCAGCTTCTCGCCCTCCCATTGCGTTCGGTTGTCCCGTGAGAGAAAAAGGCCCAGTCCCTGGTTTACCAATATCTCCCGTCATTAAATGTAAGTTGATCAGGGTGCGAACCTTGGCCGTTCCTTCAGACGATTGATTCATGCCCATTGACCACAAGGATAACACCCTTTTCGAGTTGGCCCAATATTTGGCCGCTTGTTCCAACTCATCGAGACGAATACCACAATTACGGGCCACTAACTCAGGGGGATAATGACGGATAACCTCAGCATAGGCCGAAAAGTTTTGGGTACATTCATCGATCAAAATGGCATCAATGCAACCCCAACGCATCAATAAATAGGCCATCCCGTTAAGGAGATCGATATCGGTTCCGGGTTTAATGGCTAAATGTAAGTCGGCTGCTTCTGCGGTTTGGGTTTTTCTGGGGTCTACCACAATCATTTTAACCTTACGGTTCTTTTTATGATGAACGCGTAAACGGTTAAAGACGATGGGATGACATTCTGCTGCATTAGTTCCGATTAAAAAGGCACAGTCCGTTAACTCCAAGTCTTCGTAACAACAGGGTGGCCCGTCACTACCGAAACTTTGGGTATAACCGGCTACCGCAGAGGACATACAAAGACGGGAGTTAGCGTCGAAATTATTGGTTCCTAAGAAGCCTTTAAAGAGTTTTTGAGCGATATAATAATCTTCTGTTTGAAACTGTCCAGAACCATACATACAGAGTGCGTCTGGTCCTTGGGTTAATTTTACAGTTTGAATGCGATTGACAATAGCAGTTAAAGCCTCATCCCAACTGACACGGCGAAACTCATCATCTAAACTGTCTCGCATCATGGGATATTTCAGACGAGATTTTTCTAGAGACTCGCTGACAGTTGCCCCTTTAACACAGACTTTCCCTAAACTAGAGGGATGATTGCGATCGCCTCTTACTTGCCAGATGGGGGTTCCTTCACTATCTCGGTTAACGGGTTTTCCCGGTTGGGCCGGAGGTAAGACTTCTAAACCGCAACCGACACCACAATAAGGACACAGGGTTTTAGTAGAGTTTGTCATTTGATCTTGATACGAACAGTAATTAAGCTTAAGGACTTTGTAATAGTAACGGTAATTTATCCTCTCCTCCTCCAATAATAATTACCTTAGAATTTTCTGACTCAGCTAATTTTTGTGTAGCTTCTATGGCTTTTAATTTAATTAACTGTTCTGTTAACCCTTGAGATAATAACTTTTGGGAGTCGGCCACTCCTTGCGCTTCAATTTTTTTACGAGTGGCTTCCTGTTGCGCTTTTTCTAATTCAAAGGCGATCGCTTGCCGTTCTTTTTCGTTAATAAACTGTTGCTTTTGACTTTCTTGTTCGGCTTCTAATTTTTGTTCGATCGCTTTTTGAATAGCTTGGGGTAAAATCACATTTCTTAATAGGCTTTCATCCACAATAAACCCTAATGGTCCTAAACTTGCATTGAGTTCATTTCTTAATTTCTCAGCGACGATCACTCTTTTTTCTCCATAAATATCTCGTGCATCATAACTAGCTGTAATTTGACGAATAATTGAGCGAAAGCGAGGAATTAAAATATCTTCTTCTTCTGTGCCAATGGTTTGATAAACGGTAGAAGCTTGTTGGGGATTGATTTTGTATTGAAGACTCACATCTAATTTTAAATTTAATCCTTCTTTAGAAGTGGCATCAACGGTTTCTTTAATATCTTGCAGACGAGTGGAAAATTTAGTGACTTTTGCCAACGGACTAATTAAATGGATACCAGAGTTTAACGGTTTATCCTGAACATTACCAAAGGTTTCTACCACTCCCACCTCTCCGGCTGGCAGAATCACTAAAAAGCGAAAGAGAATGTTATAAATAGCGGAAAACGCAGCTAAACAACCAATTAACAAAGCAATGGTTTTGACTTTTTTTTGATGAACTTCCCCCCCTAAACCGGGGGTTTGAAAAGCAATCAAAAAAGCGACTAAAGCAGTAATTAGAGAAAAAATAATAGACATCTTCAACCCAATAAATAAACAATCTTGTTGTTTTCATCAACTAAGTAAACACACAAAATTAATTACACAAAAACTGTAGGGTGGGAAATGCCCAAAGTTAGCTCTGGATAAGAATTTTAGCTTTTTACTGGGCATTGCCCACCGTGCAATTAATTTTGTTTAAGCACTTACATAAATATCAATGTCAAATTCCTAACTGAAAAAACCTACTTCCAAACTAGAAGCAGGTTCATCGTGACGGCAATTAATCCATATTAGTATTGAGGAACATTAGAATCAACTTCTTGACTCCAAGCAGTAATACCTCCTTTAACGTTGGTTCCTTCTATTCCCGCTTCTTGGAGAATTTTTAACGCTTTAGCCGATCGCCCCCCCATCTTACAATGGGCAATAACGCGGTGATCCCTGGCCAACTCTTTAACCTTCTCAACCCCTGATCCTTGTTCGATGTCAGGTAAAGGAACTAATACAGAACCGGGAATACGCGCAATTTCATATTCATTGACGTTACGCACATCAATTAATACAAACGCATCAGCCCCGTGATCCATTAAGTCTTTGAGATCCTTAACGCTAATTTCAGGAATGGCTGCTTTTTCTTCTGTTTCGGCTGCTTGTGCCTGGGGAATGCCACAAAACTGCTCGTAATCAACCAATTCTTCAATAACAGGTCGTTCTGGGTTGGGTCGTAGCTTCAGTTCCCGAAAAGTCATATCCCAGGCATTGTACAATAATAAACGGCCACTGAGGGTATTTTTCGCCCCTAAAATGATTTTAATGGTTTCGGTGGCTTGAATGGTGCCAATAATGCCGGGTAATACCCCTAACACACCTCCTTCTGCACAGGAGGGAACCATTCCGGGTGGGGGAGGTTCGGGGTATAAGTCGCGGTAGTTGGGACCCCCTTCATAGTTAAAGACAGTTGCTTGGCCTTCAAAGCGGAAAATTGACCCATAAACGTTGGGTTTATTCAACAATACGCAAGCATCGTTAGTCAGGTAGCGAGTGGGGAAGTTATCGGTTCCGTCTACAATTACATCGTAGGGTTCCATTATTTTTAGGGCATTTTCCGAAGAAATACGGGTTTCGTATAAATCGACCTGACAAGCTGGATTAATCTCTAGAATGCGGTCTTTTGCTGATTGTATCTTGGGTTTACCCACCCAAGATGTGCCATGAATAATCTGACGTTGTAAATTGGAACTGTCAACGATATCAAAATCAACAATCCCAATGCGTCCAATACCAGCAGCAGCTAGGTAAAGTAAAAGGGGAGATCCTAAGCCTCCGGTTCCAATACAGAGAACACTGGCAGCTTTTAAGCGTTTTTGACCGTCTAGCCCCACTTCTGGCAAGATAATGTGGCGAGAGTATCTTTCAATCTCTTCTTTATTGAGTTCTATGGCTTCTAAATTAGGGTTTAACATAGGCGTTGTCATTAATTGACCTTGTAACGCACGGTTTTTTGAGGGGCGTGGATCATCATTTTAGCAGATTTCACTGAAGGGTGAACACTAACTGATGCGGAATAAAAGTTAAACTTTTATGGAGTTATTTTCCTTGCAGTAAACTATGTGGTAAAAAAACAATCGATAGGTACATTTATCCTATCGATTGTTATCTAATACTTATGGTAATTAATTTTCCGTCAACTCTTCAACTAATCTTTTGAATAG
>JASJDN010000111.1 GCA_030065205.1 Crocosphaera sp. | reverse complement strand
ATTTTTAGTCAAATCTAATTATATATTTTTTGATTATTATAGTGGTTAATCTAAAGAATTGCTACTATATTTTTCTAAATTGTGATACCATCGGCATAGGGTTTCCTTTGTCAAATGACCTTAATATAAATTAACGCTAAGTCCTATTTTCCCGTATTGCACCCATTCAATGAGTTGAAGATGAGTAAAATTAGCCTTGTATTGGTGGAAGATCATGATTTAACCCGTGTTGGCCTACTTGCTGCACTTAGACAGGTTGAACAAATCGAGGTGCGAGGAGAAGCAGCCAATGGTCATCAGGGATTAACAATTATTCAGGAGCAAAAACCTGATGTTGCTATTATTGCTCTCAACTTACCGGATATGGATGGTATTGAAGTCACTCAACGCTTGAAAAAAGACCCTCAAACGGCTTCGACACGGATTTTAATTTTGACCAATAAGACTAAGGAAAAAGACGTTCTAGCTGCTTTTGTGGCGGGTGCTGATTCCTATTTGCTCAAGGATATTGAGTTCAATAAACTCATTGAAGTGATTGTAACCACTTATGAGGGGAATTCTTGGATCGATCCTACCATTGCTGATATTGTCCTTAAACAAATTAAAAAGCCAGTGGCTTCTAATGTAGGGATTGCAAGTATGTCCGCTGATCAGCACAATACTAAACAACTAGAAGAAAAAACCTGTATTGAGTGGCAGGAAGAACCCCTATTTGAAATGTCTCCCCTCACCAATCGAGAATTAGATGTGTTAGAGTTGATTGTCGGTGGTTGTAATAATGCTGATATTGCAGAAAAATTATGTATTACGGTGGGAACGGTTAAAACCCATGTTCGTAATATCCTCAATAAACTCTGTGTTGATGATCGCACTCAAGCGGCCGTTCGGGCTTTAAGGTCTGGTTTAGTTGAATAAATCTACCTAAAGGTACATGAATCATGTTCTAAGGTAATATTATCCTATAAATCCAACTAAATATGATTGGGTGTGATAGATGTTAACATTTTCTGGACTATTTAGTGTCATTTCTCTTGCTTTCTCAGTGTATTTATTTTTTGCTAGTTTTTCTGTTAATTTTATTCCCCCGACTCAAAACTTTACTATCGATGAACTCCCTTTCGTGGTGACAATTTCCCACCACGACTTATCAGAAGATTCTCAGATGAACGAGGAACCTCAAGCAGAGAAGGAGAATAAGAAAAAATCTCAGAAAAAACAATGGCAGTTTACAGATTCTCAACCGAATATGCAAAATCAATCTAAGCAGCAACCCTACATTCAACAAATGAAAAGTCAATTAGAAAACTCAAGTTCTGCTACTCAAGGAACAGCTGAAAATTCAACTATGTTAAAGATTTATCTCCACCAATAAGGGAATTAATTACTATTATCTCTTAGAACTAGAAACGATTTCCTCTGTTGACTTATGAGTATAGAATTATTCGGTTTTCTGCCTGGTAAAATTAAAGAAATGTGGCAGTAAGCCTAACCTTATCAATGATAATCGGTCAACAGGTACCCTTTACCTCTCTTTAATCGGGAGAGGTTTCTTATTTTCTGTGAATTATACTATAATAAACGAGAATATAACAAATAAATGGCAATGTTATCCTTAACAAAAAATACATCTCGTCAAAGAGAAATCCTTGAAGTGGTATTTCATCACGGATGGGATTATATGAAGGGGTTACTAACAGGAAATCAAGCGAATGATCCTCAGTTGCCAACTCCAGAAGTATTATGCAATATTCTAATTGACTTAGGCCCCGTTTACGTTAAATTGGGACAACTATTATCCACTCGTCCCGATTTATTACCGAAACACTATATTGACGCATTATCGGATTTACAATCGAATGTTCCTCCGGTTTCTTGGCAAGAAGTCAGTCAATTATTAGAACAAGAATTACCTCAACCTCCTCAAGAAATCTTCCAAGACATTAAACAAAACCCTATCGCTGCCGGTTCCATTGGACAAGTCCATCAAGCTACCTTGAAAAATGGGCAAAAAGTGGCTTTAAAAGTGCAAAGACCAGGAATAGAAGCGGTTGTCGATCAAGATATCAAACTAATTAAAGGAATCGCCGAATTAGTCGAATTAACCGACTTTGGTGATGATTATGATATTGTGGCCATCGCCGATGAATTTACCAACGCCCTCAAAGCAGAATTAGACTTTACGATGGAGGCGGAATACACCACCCAACTCCGTTCAAACTTAACCGAAAGTCGCTGGTTTGACCCAAAAAAGTTAGTCATCCCTAAAGTCCATTGGCAACTCACCACCTCAAAATTGCTGGTTTTAGACTGGTTAGACGGAACTCCTTTACTTTCGGCAAAAGTTTCTGATCAGCCCTCTCAAGGTCAAGATACTAGCCCTAGAAGGGATGTTACAACGTTACTGTTTCGGGCATTTTTCCAGCAAATCTACTTAGACGGCTTTTTCCACGCCGATCCCCATCCTGGCAATTTATTCTATCTTGAAGATGGTCGAGTAGCCATTTTAGACTGTGGTATGGTAGGGCGTTTAGACCCTCGTACTCAACAAATTCTAACAGAAATGTTGCTGGCGATCGTTGATATTGATGCCCAACGTTGCGCCCAATTAACGTTAGAATTAGCGGAAGCGGGACAACCTTTAAGTTTAGATCGTTTAGAGAGTGATTATGATACTATGTTGCGAAAATATTATAACCTTAGTGTTTCGCAACTGAATTTTAGTGAAGTATTTTATGAAGTGTTGCAAGTTGCTAGAAATAACCGTATTCGTCTCCCTAGTAATATGGGATTATATGCAAAAACATTAGCCAATTTAGAAGGAGTAGCAAGGGGGTTTGACCCAGAGGTTAATTTACTCAACCAAATTAAACCGTTAATGACAGATTTATTCCGTCGTCAACTATTAGGAGATAACCCCTTAGAAACCTTTTTGAGAACAGCGTTAGATTTGAAAAGTTTATCTTTGCGATCGCCCCGTCAAATGGAACTATTACTTGATCGCTTAACCTCTGAAACGTTGAAATGGAATGTTAACTTAAGAAACATTGATTCGATTCGTAGCAGTTTAGATAACTCCGCTAATCGCATTGCTTTTAGTATTATTGTTGGTTCTTTGATTATGGGGGCTGCTAATATTTCGGGTAGCGCACAAAGTTCCCAATTATTCTGGTTAAGTAACATTCTATTTGCAGCAGCAAGTTTACTAGGGTTATGGTTAGTGGTTAGTATTATCCGTTCAGGTAATCTTAAATAAGTTAATCGTTCATAGTTAGAAAGATGATTGATACACCTATTAAAGAAAGTTGGGTTAAAAAGTTAGATATCACTGGATTTTGGACTAAATTTGTGGCGGTAATTGCTCTCATTAACTTCATTTTAGTCCTATTTAATATGAGTTATCTTCCCTTGCGGGATGTCTATTTAAAACGAATTCCTACCATTGTAACCCTTTACGATCCTGTTAAAGCCATTGAACCCCATCCAGAAACAACCTATTATTTAGAAACTGTCGATCAATTAGAACAAGAAATTAAAATTCATGGGTTAGATACAAAACGAACTCAAGACTTATTAGATGATTTGCAACAACAAAGTTTGACCTTGTTGGATGAGAATCCTTTTTTGATTTCTAATAAGTTGGGAACGTTAGCAAAAATCAAGCGATTAATTCGTCATCAGTTTGATAGTTTATCGGCGAAAAGTGGTTTTTATCAATTGTGGAGTCAGGACTATTTTCAAGCTGAAGGAACCACAGAAGTATTAGACTTTTTTGATAGTAAAATTCGTCCGTTATTGGCCAGCAATTATTTTCGTCCTATCGATGATAATGGATTATACGTAGACGAATTTTGGCGCATTGATAGTATATTTATCTTCTTCTTTTTCCTAGAAATTATGAGGAAAGCTATCTGGCGATCAATCCATGAAGCTGATGTTAGTTTTATCGATAGATTATTGCGTCGTTGGTACGATTGGTTATTCTTATTACCGACGTGGCGGTGGTTGAGAATTATTCCTGTTACCGTTAGATTACATCACTCAAAATTAGTCGATTTTGAGCGAGTTTTAGCCCAATTAACCCACGAACCAGCAGCTTATTTAGCTGATAGAATCTCTAACTTTTTATTAGTGAGATTAATCAATCAAACCCAAGATTCTGTGATTAGTGGAGAAGCAGCAAAAGCCTTATTTAGTTCCGATTCTTATGTAAAAATTGGCTCAATTAATAAAGTGGATGCTATTAGCGATCGCTTATTAGAATTAACCATAGAAAGGGTGTTACCCGAAGTTAAACCAGAACTAGAAGCCCTATTAAGACACAGTTTACAGGAATCTTTTAAGGATTCTAATGTCTATCAAGGTATAGCTACTATTCCTGGTATTCAATCCCTTCCCAGTGGGGTTATTGAACAACTAGCCGATTATTTAGCAGCCTCTACCTTAGAAATATTAATGAATTCCTATGCTGATCTCGAAGGAAGGGAATTATTTAATCATCTGTCTTCTCAATTTAAACAGTCATTAAGTCGAGAATTACAAGCCCCTGAAACCCAATCACAATTACAATCTTTGCTGGCTGAACTATTAGAAGAAATGAAAATAAATTATATTCAAAAATCTCAACAAGATGATCCTGAAGTAACCTTAGAAGAAGCGGAGACTTTACGCCAAATCTATGAGCAACAAGAAAAAGAGACTTAAAAAAGATAATTTATCAAAGTGAATTTATCAAACTGATAAACTTTTAGTGTAGTATAAAAAAACTAAACGAATTTTCTAAGTAACATGACTTCTGTTACAAGCGCATCCTATGACATTAAATGGGAAAAATTACCCAAGGATTTCATATTACCTGATGACCCCGTGGACAATATTCATCAACCTGCTTTAGCTGCGGCCTTAACTGATAGTTTGAATGATATTGGTGTTAGTTATCAAAGAGTGAATGAACTTATTAATAATAAGAGAGGTATTACTCCCAGTACCGCCTTAAGACTGGGGAAATACTTTGGTACATCTCCTGATTTTTGGCTTAATTTACAACGCGCTAATGACCTTTACGCCGTGCTAAAAAAAGAACAAAATGAAATTGACAAAATTAAACCTTTATCTTTATCCAAAAGAAAAATAACATAAGTTGAGGAAATGAATTATAATTAAAGATGAAGTCTATTGGAAAACCCTAAGTAATGACAAAATATCATTCTAATAACACAGAAATACTAGAAAAAGTTATTGCGGAGGTTGAACAAACCCCAGAAGAATATTTACCCAATTTGTTAGAAATGATTCGTCTATTTCGTGAAAGTGTTACCTTGAAATCAGCAGAAGAAAGTTTTCGTCAAGGGTGGTATGAAGCAATGACAGGCGACACTATTCCTGTTTGTCAATTGTGGGATGGAATTGATGCAGAATGACTCACAATCTATCCAAATTTTAGCGACTGCTGAGTTTAAACGAAATTTAAAGATATTATCTAAAAGGTATCGTCACATTCGTTCTGATATTCAACCTATTATTGACCAATTACAACTAGGGGAAATAATTGGTGATGAGATTCCTAATTGTCCTTATACTGTTTTTAAGGTTAGGGTAAAAAATAGTGATAATCAAAAGGGGAAAAGTGGAGGTTATCGCTTTATTTATTATCTTAAAACTTCAAATAAGATTATTCTAGTTACTATTTACTCAAAGTCTGATCAACAAGATATAGCTATTACTAAAATAAAGCAAATAATTGATAGTTTTTAAATTAATAAGTTGTATTATGTATAACTCTAAAGTATTGTGTGTTGGTGAAATCCTTTTTGACTGTCTCGCTGATCAATTAGGAAAAGAATTAAATGAAGTAACATCATGGACAACTTACCCAGGCGGTGCGCCAGCAAATGTGGCTTGTGGTTTAATTAAATTGGGGGTTCCTACTGCTTTTATTGGTTGTATTGGAGAGGATAAACCAGGAGATGAGTTAGTTAATCTTTTAAAAAAAATAGGAGTTAATATAACAGGAATACAATGTCATCCTACTGCACCAACTCGACAGGTTTATGTGACTCGTTCTTTAACGGGAGAACGAAATTTTGCTGGTTTTGGTAACATTAAAACGGAAGAATTTGCCGATACAAAATTAGAAGCTAACCAGTTAAAACAGTCTTTGTTTGCTCAGGCTAATTATTTAGTAATAGGAACTTTATTATTAGCGTACCCTCAAAGTAGACAAGGGATTTTTAAAGCTATCGAATTAGCGAAAAAACATCAGTTAACTATTTTGGTAGATGTTAATTGGCGACCTGTGTTTTGGACAAACAAAGAAATAGCAAAACCATTAATATTACAGGTTCTACGTGAGGCTGATTTTATTAAATGTTCTCAAGAAGAAGCCGTTTGGTTATTTAAGACAGAAAATCCTCAAAAAATTGCTCAACAATTTCCCAAAATTAAAGGAATTTTAATTACATTAGGGGAAAAAGGCTGTCATTATTATTTAGGAACCTATCAAGGAAGTGTAGCAGGATTTTCGGTTAATGTGATCGATACCACTGGCGCAGGAGATAGTTTCGTCGCTGGATTTTTAGCTCAATGTTGTCATCATGAAACTGAAATATTAAACAACACAGAAATTGCTCAAAAAACCATTATTTATAGTAACGCTGTTGGGGCATTAACCACCACAAAACCAGGAGCGATCGCAGCACAACCAACGAAAAAAGAAGTTGAAAAATTGCTCAAAAAACGAATCAATAATTAATAATTAATAATTATGAATAGTTTAGTTAAAAAGGGTTCCTTTTAGCTTAAAATAGTAATAGATAATTAATTAAACAATTCTTAGGTGAAACATGGCCAAAACGGTTGCCCAAATAATGACCCAAAACCCCATCACCGTTACCCCTCAAACCCCTTTATCAGAGGCGGTAAAGATTATAGCAGAAAAAAAAATCAGTGGCTTACCCGTTGTCGATGAGCAAGGAAAACTCTTAGGGGTCATTTCCGAAACCGACCTAATGTGGCAAGAAACCGGCGTAGAACCGCCTCCTTACATTATGATTCTAGATAGCGTGATTTACCTGCAAAATCCTGCCCGTTACGACAAAGAAATCCATAAAGCCCTAGGACAAACCGTCGGGGAAGTAATGACAGATAAACCCATTAGCATAAAAGCCACACAATCTTTAAAAGAAGCGGCACATATCATGCACGAAAAGAAAATTCGTCGTCTCCCCGTTGTCGATGAAAATAACAGTAAAGTGATTGGCATTTTGACTCAAGGGGATATTATTCGCACCATGGCCCAAGAATAATTGTTACAATTTTGATCGATTATGAGCCTCTTTTTGTCTAATAGATAAAAACGGCAAAAAATAAGAAAGGGATGGGGAAAAATGACACAAATGACCACCAGTGTCTCTAGTAATGTCATCGATAACTATATTCAACGGGTGACAGAATGGAGTCAGTCCAGTCAACGAATTCCAACAACCGAAGAATTAGAAAATATTGCGGCTGAATTAGGGATAGAACCCGAAGAAATACAAGCAGCCCAAAAACAATCCCACGATCACTACGTCCGGGCCCAGGGGTATATGCGATTAAAACATTGGGATGATGCCATCGATGAACTCCAAGAAGCAGTAGCGTTTAACCCCTCTAACTTAGATATGTTAGTCAGTTTAGCTTCGGCCCATATGGGAAGATGGCAAGCCTATCATCGAGGAGAAGACGAAGAAAACATTCGCTTGAGAATTCGTCAATGTTTAGTCATCAAACCTGATTGTGAAGATGCCCTAAATTTGCTGGCCAGACTCTCCAATACCCTGAAATGGCGTAATCGTATCTTAACTTCCATTGTCGTGGGTTTAGGGGGCGTTTGTGTGGGTATTGGAGGGGTTTTATTACTGGGGGATGGCTTACCTGTATGGTGGCAACGGGAATCAAAACTCGAACAGTTAGAACGAACGTTTACCCAAGAAATAAATGGCTTACAACGACAACAAGAAGCCTTAAAAACCGAAATAATGTCGGTCCAAGAACAAACGAATCAACAAGGTCAAAGAAACCTATCCATCTTACAAAGTCGGATCAATCAATTAGAAAGAGAAGTTAATCAATTAGAACGCAAAATAACAGATATGGAAAAAGAAAAACCCAATAAATTAACCCCTCGTTCTTCTAATAATCGAAGCATTTTGAGAGGAGTAGATTGATTATCTCAATCAAAAAAGTATAGGAATAACCCCAAAAATCATAGTTTGCTAGAGCGCACCCTACTGGACTGTTTCAACAAAAATGGTGGGTTACGACGGATTCTTATATTTCCGTAATAATCTAAATTATAGCCGTCTAACCCACCCTACGCTAATGCACACTTTTAGCTAAAACAGTATAATAGCTATATTTTTTCCTTAACAGAGACTAAAATCTGGTTTGTTTCCTGAAACTTATTTTTTGGGTTAGCTAACTTTTTTTTAGGCATTAACCACTTACCAAATTGTGCATAAAGGGCGGGAATTACCAGTAAAGTTAAAGCCGTAGAAGTAAATAAACCTCCTAACACGACAATCGCTAACGGTTGTAAAATTTCATTCCCTGCACCCGAAGCAACGGCTAACGGTAACATCCCTAAAGCCGAGGTTAAAGCGGTCATTAAAATGGCATTAACTCGGTCAAGAGAACCCCTAATAATGACATCTTTAAGGCGCATTCCTTGAGCAACTTTTTGGTTATAATTATCCACTAATAATAAGCCATTACGAACCGCTACCCCAAACAAGGTAATAAAACCAATTAAAGAAGCAATAGACATCACTCCACCACTGAAGATAATAGAAATAATACCCCCCACTAAAGCTAAGGGTAAATTAATCATAATAGCAATAGTAGCAGGGAAAGATTTAACGGAAAAGAACATCAAAATGGTGATAAGAATGGCTGCTAAAATGCTGTAAACCAACAGATTATTGGTCGCATTTTGTTCCGCTTCAAATTGTCCTCCGTATTGAATAAAATAACCTTGAGGTAACTGTACTTGTTGAGCAATAGTTGCTTGAATATCACCGACGACACTGCCTAAGTCTCTTTCAGCTACATTCGCAGACACCACAATTAAACGAGAAACGTCTTCACGGTTGACTACATTTGCCCCCATACCATACTCTATCTTAGCCACAGAACTCAGAGGAATCATTTGACCTGTGGGGGTAGCAATAGGAATAGAACCAATAGCATCTAAATTATTTCGTTGTGACGGGTCTAAACCAACTGTAATATCAATTAATTGCTGATTATCAGGAATTTGAGCAACAGCTTGACCATTTAACGCGGTTTCTACTACTTCAGAAATGCCTTGCATGGTTAACCCATAATTCGCGGCCGCCCTGCGATCGTAATGTATTTGTACTTGACGGATGGGTAATTGAGGCTCAAGCTGCAGATCAACCATCCCTTCTATGGGTTCAATAGCATCTCGTATCTGTTCTCCCACCTGACGCAATTCTATCAAGTCAGGGCCAAAAATTTTAATAGCGATCGCACTTCTAACCCCCGATAACACTTCATCCATGCGATGGGAAATAAACCCACCAATATTCGGCGCGACTCCAGGCAACTGTAAAAAGGCTTCCCGTAGCTGTTTAACGCTGGTTTCACGGTCTTTTAAGGCTAAATCACTTAATTCTACATCCACATGGGCCATACTCACCCCTGCGCCGTCTGCATCCCCAGGTGCGCGTCCGGCCCTGACTTGTACCCATTCATACAAAGGATTATCCTTGAGAGAGTTATAGAGTGCCATTCCTGCACGGTTGGTCATGTCCAAAGATACCCCAGGAAATAACACCATCGAATTGACCATTGATTTTTCTTGAAACTCTGGTAAAAAGACCCGTCCTAAACTGGGAACAATGGCAAAAGTGGCAACTAACGCAGCTAAAGCGCAACAGAGGATAATTTTTGGTAATTTTAGGGATAAATTGAGTAAAGGACGATAAACTCGTATGACGAAACGAGAAATAAACGTCCCATCTGGGGGTAAGGTTTGATTGGCTAATAAAATGGCACACAAAGCAGGAGAAAGGGTCATCGCGACTAAGGTAGAGGCAGCAATAGAGAATAAATAAGCTAACCCCATCGGTGCGAAAATTCGCCCTTCTACCCCCGTCAAACTAAAAATAGGGGCAAATACCACAATGATAATAACCGTAGAAAAAATCACCGCTAAACGTACTTCTACAGACGTATCATAAACCACTTGAAAGGGATGTTTTGGGTTATTTTTCGCTTGGTTGCTACGGAGTCCTCGATAACAGTTTTCCATATCGACAATGGCATCATCTACCACCGAACCAATGGCTACCACTAACCCCCCTAACGTCATGGTATTAATGCCCAAACCAAAGGCTTTCATAAACAATAAACCAATAATTAAAGACAGGGGAATGGCACTGAGGGTGATCATTGCGGTGCGCCAGTTCATTAAAAATAGCAACATGATCACTGAAACAATAATGATCCCCTGTATGAGAGAACCGCTAACATTACGAATAGCAGCATCAATAAAATTAGCTTGACGGAAGGTTCTGGCAATATTGACATCTGCTGGAAAAGTAGGCTTTAAACTAGCGATGACTGCTTCAACTGCTTTCGTGACTGTGGGGGTATCCACATCCGGCTGTTTATTGATCATCATCACTACCGCAGGTTGACCGTTAAAACTAGCATCTCCCCGTTTTAATGCTGATCCTGTTTTCACCGTTGCCACATCTTTGAGAAAAATGGGTTCACCATCTTTAACCTTAACCACCGAGGTTTGTAAGTCTTCAATGGTTTGGACTTGGCCGATACCACGGATTAATAATTCTTGGCCACCTCCAATGAGAAAACCTCCTGGTGCGTTGGAATTAGCCCCTTTTGCTGCTTCGGTAACTTCTGAAAGAGAGATGTTAAGCGATCGCAATTTTTGGGGGTCAACTAATACCTGTTCTTGTCGTTCATCTCCCCCATATACCGTCACTTGAGAAACCCCTGGAACGGAGAGAACTTGATTACTAACCGTACCTTCAACCAGGCGACGTAACTCCATTAAAGAGGTTTGTCCGTTGACGGTGAAAGCGTATTGTAAAATCGTCCCTAATGGGGAAACTAACGGGGAAATTTCAGGCAGATGGGCATTTTCGGGAAATTGACTACTGATTTGTTGTAGTCGTTCGGTGACGGCTTGCCTAGCTTTGTAAATATCGGCATTTTGGTCAAATACCACTTGTACCATCGATAACCCGACCTTAGAAGAAGATCGAACGGTTGTCACCCCTGGTAAACCATTCACTGCGCTTTCAATGGGTACAGTAATTTGTGCTTCTATTTCTTCTGGGGCCAGTCCGGGGACTTCTGTTTGAACATCCACCTGAGGAGGGGCAAACTCAGGGAACACATCTAAGGGCATTTGAGTAATATTAAAAACGCCCCATAAAGTAATTAAAATTGCACCAATAACAATTAACCACCGTTGAGCAATTGAGCTTTTTATAATCTGATTAAGAAGAGAATTCAGCATTTTAAAAATTAGTATGAAGCGACAGTTTTGTAAGGTGGGCAAAGTTTTCTACATTTATGAATGGTTAAGATAAATCTCTGATTTGCCCACCCTACCGTTTAATATCATGTAGGGGCTTAATAATATTAAGCCCAAGATCAAGCAGTAGGATGGGTTAGACGGTGATAATTTATGGTCAGACAAAGAATCTAAAAATCCGTCGTAACCCATCATTTCAGTTAAAATTAGGTCAAGAATTTTCTTTTTTGCCACCACTACCCATAACAGCCAATGCACCACCCACTAACACCACAACTCCCCCACCAATAGCAGCTACTGTCATCATCGGAAAACCCCCTGATATCTCTTCCGTTGCTGACTCAGATGCTTTAACTGTATTTTCTGCATCCTCACTCTTAGAAGTCGTTTCAGTAGCAATAATAGGTTCTGATGTTGTCTCAGTTTCCGCCGTTTTCGTCTTGCGAGACTCAGCATACAAGGATAAACTACCCTGAGTCACTAACTGTTCCCCAACAGATAACCCATCAGTAATTTCGATTAAGTCACCTTGAGTTTCCCCTGTAGTAACTTCTACCGGCTCATAAAAATTCTCATATTTGACAAAAACCAGTTGTTTTCCGTCCGCTTCTACCAATGCAGTTACAGGAATCATTACCCCATTGGTTGCGCTTTGTTCAATGGGAGTCACCACAATACCCAACACTTGATCATTTTCGGGGTTAACTTCCACTCTTTCAATACCACCCGTCGCTTGAAACTCATCCCCATGGCCCACATGGGAAAGCGCAACAGTAGGCACACCAAGGGTTAAACTAAGACTTAAAAGACTCATCAATGACAGAGATTTCATCATCATTCCTCACATTAAACAGGGTTTATGCAAAATTTTTTAATAGTCTGTCATAGGTTAGATGAAATTGAGATGAAATCTCTTGAAGAATTTTACAAACTACTTTGATCTAGGTTTTCTTTGTTCAATTCTTTGTCTAAAAAATAACGATAAATACTAGGTAAATAAGGAGTCATAGAATTATCTTCAATTCCACCTCCTAAACTTGTCCAAATATTAGATAATTTTCCTAATACTTCTTCGACTCGATCTTCTTTTAGCAAAGTTAATAAATCTACATTCCATTGATGATGATCTATGAGCCAACGATAAACAACAATGTCCTGATATTTAGGTTCAAAACTATAGATAGATTGTCTATAACTTTTTTGAGGGTTTGGATGATATTTTCTTGCTTTTTCTTGCCAAGTAGCAGTTAAAAATTGATAGCGTCCGGCTGCCGTTGAACATTTACCTTTATTGGGTCCAATATTAATCGGTACACACTGATCAGGATGCTGTTTTAAATTATGAACATGACTACCACCATATAAAAGATAATAGGAATTATTATGATTAGATTCACTGGCAGAAATCGTTAACATTAAAGCCCGAATATAAGGATCGCCTCCAGACATTTCTAGTTCAGGTAAATGAGCTACTAATGATGGATAAAATACGGGTCGATCATTGTTTTTGCAACTAGATATTAACCCAAATAATGCAATAATAATGATTAAATTAAATACTAATTTGTAAGGTTTTGTTAGTCTTTTATTTTTAATATTGCGTTCAAATAGAGAAGATTTAATAATCATAAAATGATGAATTACACAGTTAGAGTTTATGGTGAGACAAAGAAGATAACAATATTAACCAGGAGGTAAAAGATTTTTTAATGTTTCTCCAATACCTTCGGGTAACAATTGTTTGGTTTTAGTGGCAATATCTAGGATATTTGTCAATAGTTTTAAAAATTCTTGAACTGGTTTTTTATCTTGTTCTGCTTTAACTTCACTGCTATTAATCATTAATGCACCTAAACTTTCTTCCGTACTTTTTCTAATACCATCT
Organism: Crocosphaera sp.; assembly: GCA_030065205.1. Lineage (GTDB taxonomy): Bacteria > Cyanobacteriota > Cyanobacteriia > Cyanobacteriales > Microcystaceae > Crocosphaera. The sequence continues at coordinate 5,949 of JASJDN010000111.1, read as the reverse complement.
GCGCCATAAAATTGATATTCTTCAACAACTTTCCTGAGTTCAATTAACTTTTCTCTTAGTAAACTTTTTGAAGGTTGACTAATATCAGATTCTATTATTTTTTCCAATAAAGATGATATCTGATCCTTCAATTCAGTTAACTGCTCTTGATTAATTATAACTTCTTGTTCTCCTAAGTCGAATGCACAATTATAAAGCATATGAAAAACGAAAGAATCGGAGTTTTGAAAATTTTCATTGACAGTATGCCAATAATCATTATGATATTGATCTGAAAACCATCGTTTTATTTTCTGTAAAGTCTTTTCATAGCCTTCTATTTTCAATTTTGGTAATTTTTGTATATCATTTTCTATATCTTCTATCAATATCAATAATTTCCCTAACTGTAAGTAAAATCTCTCTGATGTTTTTTCAATATGTAAAGCATTACAAAAAACGCTTATAAATGACTCAGTAATCCCTTCTGAAAGGGCAATATTACCTTCATAATTAATCTTTAACAAAATTTCTAGTAACCGTGTAGCTGAATTATTAGGTAAATCTTGAGTATCCATTGAAACTAGACAAAAATTGAAACAACTTCTATTATAAACAATATTTTCCTCTCATAGCTACTAAAGTGCTGTACACTAACAGATTATTAGGAGTATGGTGTTCTTCTTTCAACTGACCCCTGTATTGAATAAAAATCAAACAAACCAATTTTCAATCAATAAACCATTAAAATCTTGAAAATCATTAACATTATTTGTAACTAAGATTAAATCATTCGTAACAGCAATAGAAGCAATTTGCCCATCTACAAAAGCAGGTGTTTTACCAATCTTCGATAACCTAGCTCGTTCTTTTCCATGATATTGTGCTGACTTCAGATCATAGCCCAAGATAGGCATTTTCTGAGGTATTTTAGTTATATAATTCTCTAGTAAGGCTCTTTTTTTTGATTCAGTGGGCAACCTTAAACAACCATATAAAAGTTCATGAATAACAAGGGAAGCTGTAGCAACTTCTTGTTTATGAATCTCCATTTTTTCAAAAATAGACTGTAATGGTATTTTTTTAGTTACCTCTGAAATAACATTTATGTCTAAAAGATACTTAATACTCAAAATGTGACCTCTCTCCCTGTATTTCTATCTCTTAAATTAGCAAAGTCCTCATCTGTAAATTCAATCCCTTCTTTTTCCATCTGTTCACGAAATCTAAGAGTCATATCCCAGAAAGTATCATCATCATCTATCATTTGTTCTTTATTATCTATTTCTAAATCTGATAACTTTAAACATAATATTTCAAACAAAAAAGTCATATCTTTCTGAGATAAATCATCAAGAGAGTTGATCATTTCTTGTAATGTCATAGGGTCATTTCCTCCAAAGACAAGATTCTTTTCTTAATACTAATAATCAAACATAAGTATCAACAATGACTTTCATGATTGATTACGTTGTTGTTTGTAGTCATAGTCATCTTCGTATTCAATTGTGCCAAATAATTCGGTAATTTCTAGTTGTTTTCGTCGTTGAACATACTCTCTTAAAGCAGCTTCAATTACTGCACGTTTAGTGCGATATCCACCGAGTTTTAATGCTTCTTGAATTAATTGGTCGTCAATCTCTAAATTGGTCGCCATATCACCATTTACCTCAAATCATGTATTATATTTGTATTTATTTTACAAATTCTCCACCAAAAATAGTAACAAATTGTACAAAATACGCCTCAAAATGTTCATAAAATTAATCCACCGCAAATCCTGTATATTCTCTAACTAAAGGTTCATGAAAAGCTAAGACAATATCTTCTTTAGGAACACCTAAATTAACTAATTCATTAGCAATACCGATCTCAGTTCCATCATGCTGTATCCAAATTTTATCATTTTTAATATCCAGATGTAAAACACAACCATGATATCTTTTTCTATTTTTCCAACCCACATACATCAATTGATAGTGATCATTAACGGTATCAAAAATCAATTGTTGTTCTATGGGATCTTTAGATGAACCTAACTGAGAATATTCCGTAATCACTTGTTTAACATAGTGACGATATTGTTCTAATTTTTCCATTCAACAATAACCTCCTCAATGGGATCGTAAATAATAAGATGAATTTGTAATTCTTTAATAACAGTTTGAATAAATCGTAACTCAAAAAAACTATAATAAATATCCAAAGGAACAGCTAAGTATAACTGTCTTTTAGGTTCTTTTTCCTTCAAAGCAATACGATAATTTAAGCATTGTCCAACGGCAGTATGAAATTCCGAAATACTGGATTTCCCTACAAAACTTTTAATTTCTACTGCTATTTTCTCTGAGTCTTTTTCGGCTGCCAACAGTAGTTCTGCCCCTAAATCAACATACATTTCAACATCACCCACTTCAATCCTTAAAGGGTCATCTGTAATGCTCCAACCCTCTTTTTCTAATCCTTTTCTCACTGCATCATGAAAGATATCTTTAGCAGACATACATCAAGAAATAAGCTAATCTTATCGTTATTAATCATAGCATTTTGTAAGGATTTCTGTTTACTATATAAAAAAAATCACTAAGATAACCTAATCATGAGAATACTCCTAGTAGAAGACGAAGAAGACTTAGGACTAGCTATAAAACAGGTTTTAGTTAGTGAAAAGTATATCGTTGATTGGGTGGCCGATGGTGTAGAAGCGTGGCACTATTTAGACAATCAATGGACAGATTACAGTGTAGCCATTATTGACTGGTTGTTACCGAAACTGTCAGGGTTAGAATTATGTCAACGACTGAGATCCCATCAAAACCCTTTACCTGTGTTGATGTTAACCGCTTTGGGACAACCCGAAAACCGTATTACTGGTTTAGATGCAGGGGCCGATGATTACCTGGTTAAACCCTTTATCATGGAGGAGTTACTGGCACGTTTAAGGGCATTACAACGGCGATCTCCTCACTTTCAACCCCACACCCTCACCATCGGTCAATATAGCCTAGATGACGCAAATAACGCCCTCTGTGTCAACGTTACCCAAACCCCTCAAACCATTCCCTTAACTGTCAAAGAATTCCAAATTTTTGCCTATTTAATGAAGCATCCCGATCGCATTATTTCAGGGAGTAAAATTCGTAGTCAACTATGGGATCTTGATGCGGAACCTATGAGTAATGTTGTGGCTGCACAAATGCGTTTAATCAGACGAAAATTAGCCAATCATAACTGTATTTGTCCTATTGAAACCATCCGAGGCCAAGGGTATCGTTTTAACTCAAATCTTGCCCTGTCTTCGTAGGGTGGGCAAATGTGGGTATCTTTCACGACGGATAATTAATTGTGATTCTTTGCCCACCAGGATCTCTGTTACCTTTGAATGGGATGAGGTGGGCAAATCAGAATCCTATTTTAATAACTACTCATAAGATAGAAAATTTTGCCCACCCTACAAAAGATTGACAAGTCCAGTAATCCTTAATAATGGTTAAGAATTTAGTTATGATATGAAATAAGATTATAGGTAACAAATATCAATGACAACAATAGCGATTGAGATTGGAACATTCATTACCCATTCTGATGAAATAAAAAGCTGTAAACCGATTATTACTGGAACAGGCGTTACAGTTAATCGGATTGTTAGTTGGTATAAACTCGGTTTAACACCAGAAGAAATCCTTAATAGAATCGGACACCCTCGCTTAAATTTGGCAGAAATTTATGCTGCTTTAAGTTATTATCATGCTAATCAAAAACAGATAGAAACTGAGTTATCCGCAGAATTAGGGGAAGCAGATCAATTTGAACAAGAATGGTTACAATTTAATCAAAAATAATAATAGTAATGTTATCTTTGTATTTTGATGAACGTTATTTTTTCACCCAACAAAAGTCTGTATTGAATGAAAACTTCCCAATTATTTCCTTGCAGTAAAGTATGTGGAAAAAAACAATCAATAGGTACATTTATCCTATCGATTGTCTTTTAATTATACTTATGGTAACTAATTTTCTGTCAACTCTTCAACTAATCTTTTGAAAAGCATTCTTGCTGTATGACTAGCTGTTTTCATGGTTAACAATCTGTAGGGTGTTCCCTGTAATTTAGGCCGGTTCATCCACTCATGTATCTCACATAAGATAGGATTGTTTTTTCTGGCTTGCATAGGTTGAACACTCGTATAAATCCACTGCCAAAAAAGCTTACGACATAACGAAGATCCTCCAACAACTTTCTTATTTTTCTTCGCTCCACTACTATTTTCTGTGGGGGCAACTCCTAGCATTTTCTCAAATCTTCTCCGAGATAAGTATCTTTTGGTATGAGAATTTTTACTATTCTTAGTCGACCGTTTAAACACCACAATGGGTTTCCCATCATCTCCTAAGAAATTCTCAAAAGGATAGATTTGACTGATAAGAATGGCTTGATGTCTGAACCCAAAACGAAACTCAGTAAAAACCTTTCGATAAGAAAAGAATCGAGGATCATTAATTAATGGGTCTAACTCTTGCTCAATCTTAATCTCTTCCCTTTGGAGATCACACAATCGTTTAGCGTGTAACCTAACCTCATCAGTTAACCCTAAACCAACCGTCTCAGCGTATTCCTTATCATACTTTTTAGATTGACTTTCTCCAGCTAACCAACGATAAAAGATAGGAACTGTGTACCCACTTCTTTTAACTTGTCTTTGACTGATTTCTGGAAACTGCCAAGCTAAGTCTTGTCTCATGCGATTAATGATAGGATTCTGTACTCGATTAAGATGTTCTAATCTTAGACAAAGCTCTCTAATTCCTGTAATCGGTTGTTCTCGAATAGTTAAGAACTTACTCTTATTATTCAAGTTTTCTAACCCATAATGAGCTAGAGCAAAACTATCAGTTTCATCCTCCTTATCAGGTAAATCTAAATGATCTCGATGAGTGCTTAACGCTCTGTGACTAATTAGCCTTACTTCTACCCCATTTTGAGCTAGAATATTACCCCAGATTTTCTGATAATTAATACCAGTAGGTTCCATAATAGCAATGTCAGGTTTAAGGGCTAATAAATCCTTAATTCCCTTCACTTTTTTCTTAGGGTTTCCCCTTGCGCTGGCCTCAAAATGATGATAGATTGCTCGGTCGATATAAAATTGTCTAGGTTCGCTCGGCAGTTCTTCAAGAAGACAACAGACTGCCGTACCGTTGCCGATATCAATTCCAACTACTTTCATAGTTCTAGGGAGATAAATTACACCCACATAAAACCCCAAATCAAAAGCCTACGAATCTCCCAAAAGCCACGCCCAAAGGTTGCCTTATTCCTTGCTAAGTTGCCGTTTTAGCCTAGCTTTTAAGAAAAACTAGACTAACTGATTTAGGCATTCTCTAAGGACTATCCGTGCCTACGAAAATAAAAAAGCCGAAGCCTGTTTCGTTAATAAAGCCCTAAAATAGTCCCATTTAGAATGGCGGTGAGTTGTGGAGGCTCTCCGCGACCTTACCAGGGGGTAAGGTTTCGACCTGTAGCCATCAGGTCATCATCAGGCGGATGTTTTGAAGTTCCTCACTCCGTTCCGGCTCTATCGAACAGAAGTTAGAAGTTTGAAGTCAGAAGTTTGATTGTTAGTTAATGAATAATATTCATACTGTTAACTAGGTAAACGTTTCAAAAACTCCAAATACTCAACTAATTCCTCATCACTTAACACTTGGCGTGAGCGTTTTCCGTAAGTTTTTAAGGTATATTCCCTGGCTTCTTCAACCGACCAATTGAGTCGTTTTAACTCAATATTTGTTAATTGAATTAACTCAGGGAATAGTTGAGGATTATTAGTTTTAGAAAGGGATTGGGTCGTCGTTTTCTTCTTCAGAATTCGTCGGGTTCGTCCCCATTTTTTTTTTCTTCGTCATCAATGACGTAGTTTTCAGGCCAGAGAATTCGGTCAATGGATTCGACAACGACGCTGATAAATT
>JASJDN010000110.1 GCA_030065205.1 Crocosphaera sp. | reverse complement strand
CTCAAAACACGCTTCAGTTAAGCTTCAGAGTGAGTTGTACCCAGTAACGGGTAGTTCAAAAATGGCTACAACTACCTTTAGGAAAGGCTTTCAGCGATTTTTCTATGGGGAAGTTCAGTATCAAAAGCAGTTTAACCTAGTTTTGTCGTTTACTTTTCGATGGAATTAGAGGGTTTTAGTTTGCGTTTTAGGGTTGCACCTGCACCAAGTATTCCAAGGGAGAGAAGACTTAGAATAGAGGTGGGTTCAGGAACAGGAGTATGAATTTCCTTAGCATCAAAACTATCTAACGAAAAAAATGGGTCTTCGTTTGTACTACTTACAAATCGAACAAAAACTTTCTTGATTTTTTTGTCTTTATCTTCAGGATTCGGAAAAGTTGTTATGGCATCATGTATGATATCAGGTATATCATTTGTATTTCCCTCAGCAGTTCCAAAATCATACTGCCATTTTTCTCCGTCCCAATCTATTCTAAAAGTTCCTGATAGGAATAAAGAACAGGACTGATTAAAAATGTATGGAATAACTCTTCTATTTCCATCGCCTAAATCAACAAAAAACTTTAAAGTACATGAAGTTCCTTGCGTCACAGTTTCTTCAAATACTAAGGATGCTGTAAATTCGGGAATTGCATCTACAGAACTATCAGAAAAAATTGAAAAATTAAGTTCTTGTCCAGATGAAAATTCTGACGTTCTAAAATTCATGGTTATCCATTCTGAGTCAGGAATATCCTCTAAAAAAATTTCTAATCCATCTCCATCACTCAGTAATTGAGTATTTAAAAGTCCTAGTGATTCTGATAAGTTTGCATTTCCTAAAGGTCTATAAATAGAAGAATTAACGATTCCGTCATTAAAATCATCCGAAAAAGTTAAAGAAGCCTGAACAGGTGAGCTAATTAAAACTGAAACACCGACAGACAGTAAACTTCCAAGACTAATTCCTAAACTTTGAGTATTAGATAACATTGTATTCTAACTTGAATTGTTAACATAATTATGAACCTAAATTTTTCGAGCTTCCAGACCCAAAAAAGCCCCATAAAAAAATATAAAGACATCAAATGCACGTTATCAGCTATAATGTCAAGTAATCTTGACTAAATAATCAATATGTAAACAAATGTTATGAACCACTCTGATGTTGAATCCTTGATAATAACGATTGATGAACTTATCTTTTCTCATACAGGAGAACATTTAGATGATCTTCAACATGAAATATTAGAAGGAGTCATCGATCATCAAAAATATGCAGACATTGCTCAAAAAAATAATCGTTCTCAGAAATATGTCAAGGAAACAGCAGGTAAATTATGGAAAACTTTATCAGAAATATTAGATGAAGATGTTAATAAATCTAATTTAAAGTCAAGTATTAAAAGGTATTGTTATTATAATTTTGCTAATAATAATGTGGTGAATGGTGTACAAATTAATAAAGGTAATATTTGTAAAAACTTAACAGATAATGAATCAAATTTATCTCACTTTGAAGAAGCGACTAAGCTAAAAATTGTAACTAAATTGATACAAGAAGGATTAAGTATTGAACAAATTGCTAAAGTTTTGCAACTTCCGTTAGAATTAGTTAAAGAGGAGATTGAGAAAGATCAGTAAATCGGCAAACTTTAATAAACTTAGGAAAAAAGGTAAAGTCTATGACAGAGACAAACTTAAGAGACAAGTTAATTGAAGAAATATGCTTACTTCCCGATACACAGTTAGAAGAAATTTATAATATGATTCATGATTTTAGACTATCTACCGAAAAAAGATACAATAACTTAGAAAATACTTTAAAGTTTGCAGGAAGTTGGAATGATTTAACAGAGGAGGAATTTAGAGATTTATCTGATGAGATAAGTTCACGTCGTCAGCAAGCATTTACACAAAGAAGAAATAATGATTAGAGTTTATGCAGATACATCAGTTTTTGGTGGTGTTTTTGATGATGAATTTAAAGACGAGACTATTGCTTTTTTTGATTTAGTCAAGCAACGCAAGTTTCAACTGGTAATATCTTCAGTTGTTTCTAGGGAAATTCAACCAGCACCTGAAAAAGTCAAAGATTTCTTTAAAGAAATGATAACCTATGCAGAATTAGTTGAAATCACCTCATCTGCATTACAATTAAGACAGGCTTATATTGATGCTGGTGTCGTAACAAATAAATCAATGTTAGACGCACTTCATGTTGCTTTAGCAAGCGTTTCTAGATGTTCAATGATTGTCAGTTGGAATTTTAAACATATTGTCCATTTTCAAAAAATTCCTTTATATCGTGCCATTAATGCTGTTAAAGGATACGCACAAATTGATATCTATTCTCCTTTAGAGGTAATTAATTATGAAGGTTAAACAGTTTGATTGTATAGAAATGAAACGTTTAGGAAGTCAAAAGATTTATGAAGAAATTAAAAACATGGATATTGAAGAAGAATTAAAATACTGGCAAGAAGCATTAAAAGAATTAGTCGCTCTTAAAGATGAAGAAATCCGAAAGAAACAGAGTTATTAAATAAAAATTACCAATCAAAAATATCGTTCTTATTTAAGAGTAATGAATCAAACAACTACTACGGACTATAAATTTATCCTAATTGATGAAAATAATGTTCCCTACATAAAAGGAACATCAATGAAAATTGTTGAATTAGTGACTTCTATTCAAGCTTATGGATGGAGTCCCGAAGAACTACATTTTCAATATCCTCATTTAAGTATGAGTCAAATTTATTCAGCATTAGCTTATTATTGGGAACATAAACAAGAGATTGATGAGGATGTAAAAAGACGCTTTGAATATGCAGAAAAACAACGCTTAGAAGCAGGTATGTCACCCCTATCACAAAGACTTCGTAATCAAGGTTTAATTCAATTAAAAAAGCGTTTAGAAACTATCTAAACGCCTCATATTACTTAAAAAAATGATAGATTACAAAGCATTCGCACCCGCTACTACTTCCATTAACTGTTGAGTAATGGCTGCTTGACGAGCTTTGTTGTAAGATAAGGTCAAGGTTCCAATTAACTGACCCGCGTTGTCACTAGCGTTACTCATAGCGGTCATTCTCGCAGCTAATTCACTAGCAGCAGACTCCTGCAACGCTCTCAGTAACTGGTTATTGATATATAACGGTAACAAAGCATCTAAAATTTGTACCGGATCTTGTTCAAAAATCATATCTTGAGGGAAGCTAGTCATGGTCTGGGTTACCGTTTCCCGTTCCACTTGTAACTTACCTTCACGGGTAATCAGACGGAAAATTTCATCGTCTTCTGTTTCTAACCCCTGCATAGTTAACGGGGCTAAGGTTTGCACCACCGGACGAGAACTAATTAGCGAAACGAACCGAGTATAAATCAATTCTACCCGATCCACCGTTTCTGATAAGAACAGAGACAGTAGTTCATCCGCAATACTGGCCGCTTCATCAGCCGTAGGAATTTGGTTTAACCCTGTGTATTTGCGCTCAATAGGGGCTTCCCGACGAGAGAAATATTGAGTGGCTTTACGGCCCACCGTAATTAAACAATAATCAATCCCTTGTTCTTTTAACTCTTTGATCCGTTGTTCAGCGCGACGAATCACATAACTATTGTAACCGCCACATAAACCGCGATCGCCAGAGATAACCACAATGGCTACGGTTTTGACATCTCTTTGTTGTAGAAGCGGTAAACTAACATCTCCAAACTTTAAACGGTTGAGTAAGTTAAAGAGAACGTTAGCCAAAGCATCAGCAAAGGGACGAGTGGAGATAACTTGTTCTTGCGCCCGACGGACTTTCGCTGCGGCCACAAGACGCATGGCTTCAGTAATTTTTTTGGTATTCTTGACCGACTGAATGCGATCGCGAATGGCTTTAAGATTAGGCATAATGTTTTCTAATTATTGATCCGTGCTTCCCTAAATAACTAAGTCAGTGGTTAAGATGAACCACTGACCGAATCAATTGATCGACTTAAGCCGCAAAGGCTTGTTTGTATTCTGCGATCGCTTCTTTGAGCAAGCTTTCTGCTTCATCGGTGAGTTTCTTCTCACTCTTGATGATTTCAGGATATTTGGGCTTACTGGTGGCGATATATTCCCGTAAACCAGCCGCAAACTCGGTGGCTTTATCCACAGGAACATCGTCAATGTAACCATTCAATCCTGCATAGGAGATGGCCACCTGTTCCCATACAGATAATGGAGAGTTTTCGGGTTGTTTGAGGATTTGACGTAACCGTTGACCACGGGCTAATTGAGCCTGAGTTGCAGCATCTAAGTCAGAGGCAAATTGAGAGAACGCTTCGAGTTCAGCGAACTGAGCCAATTCTAACTTTAACTTACCTGCCACCTGTTTCATGGCTTTAGTTTGTGCCGCAGAACCCACCCGACTTACCGAAACCCCCGCGTTAATAGCGGGACGGAAACCAGCGTTAAATAGGTCACTGGATAAGAAGATTTGTCCGTCAGTAATAGAAATTACGTTGGTGGGAATGTAAGCGGATACGTCCCCTGCTTGGGTTTCAATGATAGGTAGTGCGGTCATACTACCAGCACCGAGAGCATCACTCAGTTTAGCCGCCCTTTCTAATAAGCGAGAGTGGATGTAGAAAACGTCTCCAGGATAGGCTTCCCGTCCGGGGGGACGTTTTAGTAACAAGGATAATTGACGGTAGGCTTGAGCTTGCTTAGAAAGGTCATCATAGATAACCAGGGTAGCTTTACCCTTGTACATGAAGTATTCCGCTAAGGTTGCTCCGGTGTAAGGGGCAAGATACTGTAACGTTGCGGGGTCGTTGGCGTTAGCAGCAACCACGATGGTGTAGTCCATCGCGCCTTTTTCTTCTAAGGTACCGATTACCTGAGCTACGGTAGAGGCTTTTTGACCAATAGCCACATAAACACAGATTACGTCTTCTGACTTCTGGTTAATGATGGTGTCGATGGCGATCGCTGTTTTCCCGGTTTTTCTATCGCCGATGATTAATTCCCGTTGGCCTCTACCGATGGGAATCATGGCATCAATCGCGGTAATCCCCGTTTGCATGGGTTCACACACAGATTTACGAGCGATGATACCAGGGGCAGGGGATTCAATTAAACGGGTTTCTGAGGTGTTGATATCTCCTTTCCCATCGATGGGACGACCGAGGGAATCTACCACCCGACCCACCATTGCGTCCCCTATAGGAACCTGAGCAATTTTTCCAGTGGCTTGAACGGTACTGCCTTCTTGAATTCCAAAACCAGTCCCCATTAATACCGCCCCAACGTTATCTTCTTCTAGGTTAAGGGCGATGCCAATGGTTCCGTCTTCAAATTCTAATAATTCTCCCGCCATACACTGTTCTAAGCCGTAAATACGGGCAGTGCCGTCCCCAACTTGGAGAACGGTTCCCACACTAGACACTTGAACGCTTTGGTCGTAAGACTCAATTTGTTGGCGAATAATGCTGCTGATTTCGTCAGGTCTGATACTAACCATAGTGGAATTTATTTGTTTAGCAATTGAATGAATTACAATGAAAAAAAGTTATGAGGCTCCTCCAAGACTGACACTAATGCGGCGAAGTTGTCCCCGCAAACTAGCATCAAATACTTGGGAACCCACTTTGATAACCACACCGCCGATTAAATCGGGGTCATCATGGGTTTTCATTTCTACCGCTTCGGCTCCAGTTAAGGCTTTAATTTTATCGATAACGGCGCGGCGTTGCCCATCACTTAACTCGGTTGAGGCGGTAACTTCGGCCAGGACAGTATTGGTTTGTTTTCTCAGTAAAGCCAAATATTGTTCACAAATGGCTTCTAGGAACACAATTCGTCTTTTATCTACCAATAACATCAGGAAGTTCCGTAGGTACTGGTGGATATCACTTCCTAAGATTCGGTTTAAGACGGCCCGTTTATCCTCATCCTTGATAACAGGAGAGCTAATAAATTGCCCCAATTCTGGAGACTCTTTTAATAGGTCTAAAATGGTACGGCAGTCTTTCCCAATGGAGCGGGTCATATCGTGAGATTCCGCTAGGGACATCAAGGCTTGAGCGTAAGGCTCAGCGATTTCTGTACTAAACAGTGATCCTTTCACCCTTAACCTCCTAACTGAGCAATACTGCGATCGATAAGCCGTTGTTGAGTATTATTATCAACTTGGGCTTTGAGTTGATTTTCTGCTTGAGTAATGGCTTGTTCTGCAATTTGTTTTTTCAGTTGCGCCATTACCCGTTCTTGTTCGGAGGAAAGGTCAGCAGCAGCCGTTTCTTTGAGACGGGCAATATCTCGTTCGCTTTGTGCTTGAATTTCAGCCTTAATGGTTTTAGCTCTTTCAGTGGCAGCTTGGCGAATGCGCTCTGCTTCTTTTTGTGCCTGAGCTAAGTTTTCTTTTTCTTTTGCTAAGGCTTGGGCTGCGGTACGTTGTTTTTCTTCAGCCTCTTGAATGGCTTGGGCAATTTGGTTACGTCGTTCGCTGAGGATATTTCCTACAACTTTGCGTCCGTAAAATACCAAAACCCCAACCAGAATGGCTAAATTGAGGATGTTACTTTCTAAGAGGTCGAAGTGGAAACCGATTAGAGCTTCCCCTTCGGCGTGACTTTCAGTGGCTAATAATAAAAAAGGATCGATCATACCGGTTATTGAAGTCAACGGACAGTATCGTTATTTGACTAATTCTGGCCCTAAAAGTTTTTCTAGAATTTGACGGCTTAAGGCATCAACTTGTTGTTCTAGGGTTTTTAGAGCCTCTTGACGTTGCTGCTCAATTTCTTGGGCAGCCGCTTCTTTTTTGGCTATGGCTTCTTTTTGGGCTTCGGCAACCGCTTCTGTGGCAATTTTCTTAGCTTCGGCTTGCGCTTGAGCGACAATTTCTTGGGACTGCTTACGAGCATCCGCTAATTGTTTCTCATACTCGGCTGCAAGTTCTTTGGCTTGAGCTAATTGTTGTTGCCCACCCGTTTCTTGTTGACGGATGTAGTCAGCCCGTTCGTCTAATACCTTGTTTAAGGGTTTGTAAAATATGGCATTCAGAATAATTGCCAACAACACAAATTGCAATGCCATCATTGGCAACGTTGCATCAAAATCAAACATGGTTCACCCATCTACATCTTTGTCTCGTTTAACACGGGTTTGATGGAGAGACAGCCCCAATGACTGTCTCTAAATCTCTCTCTTAGTCTTAAGAGAAGGGGTTAGCGAAGAGCAGAACAAGAGAGATAACCAGACCGTAGATGGTTAAAGATTCCATGAACGCTAAGGTTAAAAGTAAAGTGCCTCGAATTTTTCCTTCTGCTTCGGGCTGGCGAGCAATCCCAGAAACAGCCTGACCGGATGCGTTTCCTTGACCAATACCAGGGCCGATAGCAGCTAAACCAACAGCTAGGGCAGCAGCAATAACAGAAGCAGCAGCAATAGTGGGATTCATGTTAATTCTTCCTCGATTTTCTTGATAGTACAAATTGCAAGCTAGTTGTCAGCTTAAAAGATTAGGAGCGCGAAGTTTCCCTGCAAAACTAAGGATGTTGACTTCTGTGTTTAAAACTCCCAAAGGGTAAGTCTTTGAGTCGTCACTGAAAATGATAAAAATCTAGTTTCTGTGGTCGACTTCTTTGTTATTGTCTTACGTTTTGGTCATTTTTGTGCAACAGATATCTTTCCTTTTTTTGTTTTGCCTCAAGAGATTTTACCGTTACCCATGTTCTTCTTCTTCTTCGGATTCAATGGCCTCATGAATATAAGCACCGGCTAAGGTGGCAAATACTAGGGCTTGAATGGCACTGGTAAATAATCCTAAAGCCATTAAAGGTAATGGCACAAATAAGGGGACTAAAAATACAAGCACCGCTACTACCAGTTCATCAGCCAAAATGTTACCGAAAAGACGGAAACTTAGGGAGAGGGGCTTGGTAAAATCTTCTAAAATTTTAATGGGGAGGAGAATGGGGATGGGTTGGATATAATTGGCAAAGTAGCCTAATCCTTTCTTTTTAAATCCTGCGTAGAAGTACGCTAAGGAGGTTAAAAGAGCTAACGCGACGGTTGTATTAATGTCGTTGGTAGGTGCAGCCAGTTCACTTTCTGGAATCTCTATCAGATGCCAAGGAAGTAGAGCGCCTGACCAGTTAGAGACAAAAATAAACAAAAATAATGTCCCAATGAAGGGCAACCAAGGCCGATATTCTTTTTCCCCAAGTTGGTTTTTGGCTAAATCTCGCAAAAATTCTAGGACATATTCCATGAAGTTTTGCATTCCGCCAGGAACCCGTTGAATGTTACGGGTTGCTAACAATGAAGCCATCACCAACAAGGCAATGACAAACCAGGAGGCTAAAAAGACCTGCCCGTGTACTTTTAAATTGCCAATCTCCCAATACCAGTGTTTACCCACTTCTAAGGCAGCAAGGGGTAAAGTGTTTAAAATGCGTAAACCATCTAACATTATCATTGGGTAAAAGTTACCAAATCTGGTTACGGAGTGGAAGTTTAATCGCTTTTTGGCTGTGGAGCCATAACACTCTGTAGGGTGTAAGCGATAATGGCGACTTTATAAGTCAAAAATCCCAAGAAAACTGGGACAATCTGTAATTGTTGCCATCGACTGGCCAGGATAATCATAGCAGCAAATAGGGCCAGTCCTTTGACCCCAACTCGTTGCCCTGATGTCCCTATTTTTTCTACTTCTCCTGCAAGCAATTTCAGGTAAATAATGCCAACACAAGCCCCTAACAGGTAGTTAAGGGCTAAATTTAGGGAGTAGAATATCCAGACAGAGGCAAAAATAATTCCAGTCAGCACTAAACTCAACAGCAACAGTATCCGTTGCAGTCGATAGTAGTCTTCCATCGAATCAGTTTGGGCTGATACGGTTTCTTCTGTTTGGGATGGGGTTTCAGTCAATGGCATACAGTCACAACGAAAATGCTATAAAGCGTTTCATAGCAAACCAGTGGTAATAATATCACGTTGAGGTGACAACTTAAACAGGGTTGGCTTAAAGTGGTGACCTAAGTTTGATGGCGTTGGGTGGTTTTAGGGCAATTTTCAAGAGGAAATATGGCAATAATTAAAGATTGGGTGGTGGATATGTCTGGCTTTTGGGATAAACTAGAAGCGGTTGCTCTTTAAGCTAGTATTCAAAGACCCAAAGTTAGATCATAAACAATATGTAGGGTTAGATGATAGGGGTGAAGGCCAATTATCCCTAAACACTCCATTTTAATTCTTCTTAAGAAATACAATGAAATGGTTCAATCTTAATGCTCTAAAAATTAAAATATTTCAGTGGAGCAATACTTTGACCGTAGCACAAAAAATTGGTCTTAGTTATGTCATTGTTCTAGCTATGATAATTGTAGGAGGAGGAGTCGGTTTAAGTATTGGTAATTATTACAATCAACAAGGACTTAAGCAACTTCAAGATTCTATCGAAGAAAGTCAAGATTTTCAAACTTTATTAAATCACTTAGTATTGCTACAATCCTATCAAGAGCGTCTTCTAGAAACTGTTAATCGGCCAGAAGATTTTGCCAGAAATTTATCTTTGTTTATATCTCATAATAAGTCTGTTTCTCAAGCTTGGTCATCTCTGAAACAATCCTATGATACTCCCGATGTTGAAGAAGGAGAAGTAGAAGTAGAAATCTTTCAAGAAATTTGGAAAAATTATAATCCGATGATGAATCAATATATAGCTCAGACCAATAGTTTAGTGAACATTATTGGAGAAAATAATTGGCAAGTTGACAATCCTGACATGATTAAAGAAAAACTAACTCAATTCGAGCTTACTTTAGTTGATGTCAGATTTACAGAATTTATTGAAAAATTAGACGAGTTAGTGAAAATTACCACCAAAGAACATGAAAAAACACAACAACATTTAGTTTATGCCCAACAAACTCAAACCTATATTATTATTATCAGTACAGGATTATCCATCATTATTGCGACAGGTTTAGTTATTGTGATTAGTCAAAGTATTTCTCGTCCTCTAGAAACGTTGAAATATTCAATTGCTCATGCTTCTGATATTATTTTTTGGTTAGAATCAAGGGGAAATTTTGCCTATGTTAATGAAACTGCTTGTCAATTTTTAAGCTATTCTAACCAAGAATTTTTGGAGTTAAAATTTGAAGCAATAGATGTTAAAACTTCTTCTAATGATTGGCAAGAGCTTTGGCAAACCATAAAATCAAAAGGTTCTTTGTTGATAGAATCTAAATTCCAGAAAAAAGAAGGAGAAACGTTTTCTGTTGAGATTAATTTGAATTATTTAACCGTTGATAATCAAGAATATGCCTGTGCTATCGTTCGAGATATTACAGAAAGAAAACAAGCTGAACAGAAACTCAAAAAATCACAAACCTTACTACAATTAGTTATTGATACCCTTCCTCAATTTATATTTTGGAAAGATAGAAATTCCGTCTATTTAGGCTGTAATGAACGCTTTGCTCAAGCAGGAGGCGTGGATAACCCTCAGCAAATTAATGGAAAAACAGATTATGATTTAGCCTGGAAAAAAGAAGAAGCAGATTTTTTCCGAGAATGCGATCGCCAAGTGATGGAAACTAACCAGCCACAATTAGGAATTATTGAACCACAATTACGGGCAAATGGCGAACAAACATGGTTAGAAACGAATAAAGTTCCCCTTCATGATCTCACTGGAGAAGTGATAGGAATTTTAGGTACTTTTGAAGATATTACACAAAAAAAAGAAGCCCAAGACGCTGCTAAACGCATACAAAAGCAAAATGAAGCACTGATTCAAACCAGACATGAAACCCTCAGTTCCAGTAATATTAAAACCAGAGTTCAAGCCGTGACCAAAATAGGCGCAGAAACGCTCGAGGTAGCCAGATGTAGTGTTTGGTTATATGATAGCGATCGCAACAAAATTGAATGTATCGACCTCTACGAATTACCCTCAAACAATCATTCGGCTGGCCTCACTATTTCAGTCAAAGATTTTCCCCGATATTTTCAATCTTTACAACAAGAGAGAATCATTGCTGTTCATGATGTTTCTAATGATCCCAGAACCCAAGAATTATCCGAGTCTTATCTATCACCCTTTAACATTACAGCGATGCTAGACGTTCCCATTTGGTTAGATGGTGAGATGATTGGGGTACTTTGTCATGAACACATTGAGACTCAGCATCAATGGACAGTAGATGAACAGACGTTTGCGGGGTCATTAGGGGATTTGATTTCCTTAGCCATTGAAGCGAATGAACGAAAAAGAAAGGAAAAAGCTCTTGAAAAAGCCAAAGAAAAAGCAGAAGCAGCCAATCAAGCTAAAAGCCAATTTTTAGCTAATATGAGTCATGAATTACGCACTCCCCTCAACGCCATTTTAGGCTTTAGCCAACTGATGAGTCGCGATGCTTTTATTTCCGAGGAACAAAAATCTCATTTAGAAATTATTAATCGTAGTGGGGAACATTTACTGGGTTTAATTAACGATGTTCTCGATATTTCTAAAATTGAAGCCGGTCGTAATACCCTCCAAGAAAGTAATTTAGATTTACTCGATTTTCTACAATCTCTGAAAAATCTACTGCAAATTAAAGCCGAATCCAAAGGCTTACAATTATTGTTTAATATTGCCCCTGATGTCCCCCAATATATCGAAATTGATCAAGGAAAACTGCGGCAAATTCTCCTCAATCTTTTGGGTAATGCCATCAAATTTACAAAAGTTGGTCATGTTTCTTTAACGGTTACTATCGAGCCATCAACCTCTAATCATGATACTGTAACTTTAACCTTTGAAATCCAAGACACCGGTCCAGGAATCAGATCAGAAGAATTAAAACTATTATTTAAACCGTTTCAACAAACCGAAACGGGACAAAAATTAAAACAAGGAACAGGATTAGGATTATATCTTTCTCAAAAATTTGTCCAATTAATGGGAGGTGAAATCAAGGTAAATAGTACCGTTTCATCAGATGTAGAAGCTCATTTATCATCCATCGCCTCTTCATCGGGAACCACATTTTACTTTGACATTCCTGTTACCCTAGCCAACCAAGCAGAAATTGTTTCCTGTGAACCGACAAAGACGGTTATTGGTTTAGCCCCTAATCAACCCACTTATCGTATTCTCGTGGTGGATGATCGCTTTGAAAACCGTCAATTATTAATCAAACTATTAGAACCCATTGGTTTTGAGGTAAAAGATGCAGAAAATGGACAACAAGCCGTAGAAATATGGCAAACTTGGCAACCTCACTTAATCTGGATGGATATGCGAATGCCCCTCATGGATGGTTATGAAGCCACCCGTCAGATTAAATCTTCTGCTCAAGGTCAGGCGACAGTTATTATTGCTTTAACTGCTAGTGTGTTTGAAGAAAATCGTTCCCTTGTTTTATCCACCGGATGTAATGATTTCGTTCGTAAACCCTTTCAAGAAGCAGAGATTTTTGAAACCATGGCTAAACATATCGGCGTACGCTATCGCTATCAAGACATTGCTCAAGAAACCCCATCAGTAGCCATCAATCATCAAGATACTCAACCTTTAGCACAATTTTTAGCACAAATGCCCTCTGGGTGGCTCCGAGAACTTCAACAAGCAGCAGACAAGGGCTTAGATGACCAAATTATCCAACTCTTATCTCAGAGTGAAACCCTCGATCCTTCCTTGAAACAAACCTTAGAAACTTGGGCTAATGACTTCGAGTTCGACAAAATTCTCAACTTAATTCCAGGAAACTCATAATAAATTTTCATGATTGAAATCACTAATTCGATTTCCATCGCCTGGCATAATATAATAGGATCTATGATTTAGTTACTTTTAATACACCAAATTTTATGTCTAAAGGCAGTTTACTGGTTGTTGATGATACCCCTGATAATCTACGTATTTTATCGCAAATGTTAACAGAACAGGGTTATATTGTACGTAAAGCCCTCAGTGGTTCTAGGGCATTAACCTCTATAAAGAACGAACTTCCTGATCTAATTTTACTGGATATTAATATGCCTGACCTCAATGGGTATGAGGTGTGTCAACGCCTGAAAAGTTCTCAAATCACCGAAAAAATTCCTGTTATTTTTATTAGTGCTTTAGACGAAATGATGGATAAAATCAAAGCGTTTAAAGTGGGTGGAGTGGACTATATTACTAAACCGTTTCAGATAGAGGAAGTTCTGATTCGAGTTGAACATCAACTAAAACTTTATAAACTCCAAAATCAACTCAACCAATACAATCAAAAATTACGACAAGAAGTTGAACAACGTAAAAAAGTTGAAAAAGAATTACGATTGTCTAAATTAGTTCTCCAAAAAACCAATAAAAAACTCAACACCCTGAGCATTATCGATAGTACAACAGGGATTGCCAATCGTCGTCACTTGAACAAAGTCTTACTCCGAGAATGGAAGCGACTAGCTAGAGAAAATCAACCCTTATCCTTAATTTTATGTGACATTGACTTTTTCAAAAATTATAATGATACCTATGGCCATGTTGCGGGCGATCGCTGTCTAAGAATTGTTGCTCAAGCTTTAAAAAATATCATTCACCGTCCTAATGATTTAGTTGCTCGTTTTGGTGGAGAAGAATTTGCAATTGTTTTACCCAATACCAATCAACAGGGAGTCAAAACAATTGCTCAAACTGTCAACGCAACGATTGAAGACCTCAAAATTCCCCATGCTAAATCTACTGTCAGTAACTATATTACCATTAGTGCTGGAGTAACCACTCAAATTCCCCAATACGAACAAACACCTCAGAATTTAATTCATCAAGCTGATATGGTTCTTTATCTTGCTAAACAACAAGGACGAAATTGCTTTGTTACTCAAAATATTAATAATACTATTGACCAGAATTCGATCTAAGAAATAATGACTCTACTTTTTAACAACCTCGTAGGTTAGATCAAAACACAAATAGGATAACAGGAAGCAGGATCTCGTTTTACATCGTCTGACTCCTGACTCCTGATTCCTTAATTAGACATTTCTAGCATTCTTTTAATCGGTTTTAAAGCAGCTTTGCGAATTGATTCATCCATCGTAATTTCTGGTTGTCTATTCTTCATGGCTAAATACAACTTTTCTAATGTATTTAAACGCATATAAGGACATTCATTACAGTTACAATTATTCATCCCCGGAGCAGGAATAAAGCATTTATTAGGCGCTTCTTTTTGCATTTGATGAATAATCCCTGGTTCGGTTGCCACAATAAACGTATCATGAGAACTTTGTTGAGAATATTTTAATAATGCTGTCGTAGAACCGATATAATTAGCATGACGTAAAATAGGTTCTTCACACTCAGGATGAGCGATAATTTCGGCGGAAGGATGTTCGATTTTTAACTGAACAATTTTCTTTTCTGAAAAGGTTTCATGCACAATACAACTCCCTTGCCAAAGAATTAAATCTCGTCCTGTTTGTTGAGTAACATATCGCCCTAAATTCCGATCAGGGGCAAAAATAATGGGACGATCTTTCGGCAGTTGATTAACAATTTTAACCGCATTAGAACTGGTGCAAATCACATCGCTCATGGCCTTGATTTCTGCGGTGCAATTAATATAAGAGACAACAATGGCATCTGGATATTGTGCTTTAAAGTTAGCAAATTCTGCTGGAGGACAACTATCCGCTAAAGAACATCCGGCCTCTAAATCAGGTAATAAGACTAATTTATCAGGATTGAGAATTTTGGCCGTTTCTGCCATGAAGTGAACCCCCGCAAAGACGATCACCTCTTTATCAGTGGTAGCGGCCTGTTGAGAAAGTCCAAGAGAATCACCAATAAAGTCAGCAATATCTTGAATATCAGGATCTTGATAATAATGAGCCAAAATAACAGCTTTTAATTCCCGTTTAAGCTCATCAATAGCAGAAAATAAATCTTTCGGCAAGGCGATCGCAGCTTGGGATGGGGTCGGTTTAGCAGTAATGAACACAGTAGGGGTGAACTCCTCCAATAATTATAGTTAATCTTACCAAAACTATTATAACAAATATTTTATCATATCATTTTATATTGAAGAATAATGATGAGTATTGTTAAGGAAACGAGGGATTTGCCATCCTTAGACCGCAAAAATTAAAATGAAATTAAACATTCCCCATTCCCTAACCTGTAAAACCAGAGAATCATGAGCAGTATCTTCAGAGAATATCTTAAAAAAATTGGTAGTGGTGTTCATACAGGTCAAGATTTAACCCGTAAGGAGGCTGCCGATGCCATGAAACGGATGTTATTAGGAGAAGCAACCCCCGCCCAAATTGGGGCTTTTTTGATGGTTCATCGCATTAAACGGCCAACCCCTGAAGAATTAGCGGGAATGTTGGATACTTATGCCGAATTAGGACCCAAATTGGCTATTGATAATCTCGCTTTTGATTACCCTGTGACGGTGTTGGGAACCCCCTATGATGGGCGATCGCGAACTGCTCCTGTAACTACCCTCACGGCCTTGATTTTAGCCACGGTAGGGGTTCCTATGGTACTTCATGGAGGGGAAACCATGCCCACTAAATATGGGGTTCCTTTGGTTACCCTTTGGCAAGGATTAGGGGTTGATTTTTCTCGTCTTTCCCTTCAAGACAGTCAAACACTATTAGAAAAAACGGGATTAACCTTCGTTTATTTACCCAACCATTTCCCCGAAGCCCATCAATTAGTCCCTTATAGAGATCAAATTGGCAAACGTCCCCCTTTAGCCACCTTAGAATTAATGTGGTCTCCCTGTTCATCCCCTCAAGTGCATATCGTTTCTGGGTTTGTTCATCCCCCCACAGAAACCCTATTTCGAGAAACCCTGAAACTAAGAAATTTTCACCATTTCACCACCGTTAAGGGATTAGAAGGCAGTTGTGATTTACCCCAAAGCCGAACCGCTATTATCGGCATCAATCAACCCAATAATAACCCTGAGTGGCAACGGTTACACCTTCATCCCCAAGACTATGATTTAAGCGGTAAAGATGTGCCTCTGGAGTCCACAGAACAACTTTTAAAACAGATGCAGCAAGTTTTAGAAGGAGAAGATAACCCACTAATGTCTTTAGCTGTTTATAACGGTGGGTTTTATCTCTGGCGATGTGGGGTTTGTGCTGATTTAAACACAGGGTTTGACCAAGCCAAAACCCTATTAACCTGTGGGCGAGTTAAGCAGAAGTTACAGAGTATTCTTAAATCATGATTATCATACATATAGATATGTATGTTTAATTGAAAAAATTTACTCTTTTTATCATGGCCAATCTTACCTTAAGTCTCAAACCTTTCATCGACAGAATTAGCGAGACAGATTTAGAAAAATTATGTCAAGAAAATCCCGAAGCTCG
The DNA here is from genome assembly GCA_030065205.1 of Crocosphaera sp. GTDB lineage: Bacteria > Cyanobacteriota > Cyanobacteriia > Cyanobacteriales > Microcystaceae > Crocosphaera. The sequence goes on along the minus strand of JASJDN010000110.1, from coordinate 2,542 downwards.
ATTAGAAACTAATCCCCAAGGTCAATTAATTATTATGTCTCCTACAGGAAGTGAAAGTGGTAAACGCAATACAAGTTTAATTTTCCAAGTCGAGTTATGGAATCGTCAGCAAAATTCGGGAATAGTGTTTGATTCTTCGACAGGGTTTAAATTATCTAATGGTGCAGTACGTTCTCCTGATGTAAGTTGGGTCAGTTTGGCTAAATGGAATAGTTTGAGTAAACAGCAGCAAAGAAAATTTGCTCCCATCGCTCCTGATTTTGTCATTGAATTAATGTCTCCTACAGATGAGCTTAATGAGTTGCAGAATAAGATGAAAGAATATATGAATTGTGGGGTTAGATTGGGTTGGTTGATTAATCCAGACGAAAAACAAGTCGAAATTTACCGCCAATCAGAAAACCCAGAAATATTAAATAATCCACAAACTTTATCAGGAGAGCAAATCTTACCTAATTTAATTGTTGATTTACAAGATATTTTTGAAGATTAAACTAAAACTTCTTTATAGATTCAACTCTATTCTTCACCCCTGAAACAGCAATGATGGAGAAAGTTCCTGTTAGTAGTTAGAGCGATCGCAGTTTCAAATATAATTGGGATAGTAAATAAACAAAAGTATATGCCCAGAAAAATTCGAGAATTTAAAGCTCAAATTACTCGTGAAGGGTTCATTTTTTTACCTAAGCGTGGCAAAGGTAGTCATCAACGTTGGCGACATCCTCTATTGAAGAAAACACTAACAATTTCAGGCAAAGATGGAGATGATGTACCACTATACTTAGAAAAGCAGTTAACTAAGTTACTGAGTGAATTGGAAGAGTTAAGGTAGGCAAATTGTTATGAACCAATACAGCATGATTGTTCAATGGAGTAACGAAGATTGTCTTTTTTTAGTTACGATACCAGAATTTAGCGATCGCATTGTGATGCCTTGTACTCATGGAGAAACTCGTGAAGAGGCAATTCGTAACGGAGAAGAAGTCATTGAAATGTACTTAGAAGCTTGGAAAGCAGAAGGTGAATCTATTCCTGAACCTAATACGCTTCAAATTGCTTAGAATCTGAACTTTAGTATTGCTACCTCAATTGTCTAATGAATCGATTTGTCGTCCCTGATAGCTATGACGATCTTGATCTATTTCAGCAAAGATGGCATCAATTTCTGGATCGTTTTGCCATGCACCTAAGACTTGTTTTATTCGCTTTTGTCGTTCTTGCGGATTAAGATTAGCCAGGGGATGAAAAGTGACTGGAGAAATTTCTACCACAACTTCTTCTCCATCAGCAATATCATCAACTGTTTCTAGTAATTCTATTGTTTGACCTCGCTTTATGCCTTTAATTTTCATATTTTTTTTTCGCATAAATTTGCTCAATATAATTATTTTGTCATTTAGTATAAGATAGCGTTTCTCGGACTTATAAGTAAACACACAAAATTAATTACACAAAAACTGTAGGGTGGGAAATGCCCAAAGTTGGCTCTGGATAAGAATTTTAGCTTTTTACTGGGCATTGCCCACCGTGCAATTAATATAAATGCCCACATATTCACTCTCTTCCTTGCTTAATTCGGGTATTAACCCTGCCTGAATAAAAGAACTTTTGCCACAGCCTGATTCACCATATAAAATCCCAATGCGAAACTCCCTATCTTTCAACATCAACAAACAATTTTTAATATCCGTATTGCGTTCTAATTCCCGAAAAATCTCCGCATCTTCTTTCGTAAATGCTCGCAACCCTTTAATCGCAATCTGTTCCCCTAAAGGTGCAGTTGAAGTTAACTTCGGTTTATTAAAAACAGCTATAGTTACCGCTAAACTAAATAAAATTCCAACAACAATACAAACTAAAATAAAAACCTGAGATGCTTTTTCTGATAACAACTTATGAATTGCTCCCCATGAACATCCAACCACTACAACAATCGCTAAAATTAAACAAATTAACTTAACCCAATTCTTTTCTCTTATTGCTTCTGCTACCATTTGAACAAAAGATAACAGACTTTCCATCGTTGCCGTGATAGTCGCTAAAATTGTTTTAAAATTGTCCATCTTGTGGTCAATGTTAGTGTTTATCTGATTCTATCAACCACATTGGATCATAGCCATAAATATGAAATATGCTCAATTGATTCTTTTATCTCTTTTAGCTTTGGCCTGTACACCCACAGCAACATCATGAATATCAAGATAGGTTTGTCTAATTGCGATCGCCTTAATCATTAGGGATAATAGTTATGTGATAGCCCAAACTTTCAAGAATGTCGTAAATACCAATAAATTCTGGATTAGCATGAGATGAAAGTGTTTTATAAAGACTTTCGCGACTACGATTAATATCGGCTCTTTCAACAATATGGGGTAAAATGTAGCGGTAGCTACGTTTTATCCCATATTCCGAATAGACTTTAATCTCACTAACTTACTTAAATTACCAAACATAACAGTTTTAAGTTGCCAACAACAAGAAGGATTTATTTGCTTAAACTTAGAGTTTTTAAATGAAGGAATTATCTGTCCTCACTGCCAAA
>JASJDN010000109.1 GCA_030065205.1 Crocosphaera sp. | reverse complement strand
GGACATAATATTATTATGTCCCTACCAATAAGCTGCTGTAGGGATTTAACAATGTTAAATCCTCTTTGTCATTTTCTCACAACTGAAACCTGATTGCTATAATATTTAACAACATTATAGTCGTTCCAAATAAGTTTGAGACAGAGGAGTGTGAGCATCCTGCTCACTATGTTAAGAATAAAGAAGATAAGTTTTGTCTCACTTTTATTTTAATTAACTATAGCTAATCTAAATCATTCATGAACAGTAACATAGGCATCCTGCCTGTTACAAGCTAGAAGCTTGTGCTACAATTTTCACGATTTATTTAGACTGACTATATAACTTTTTTTAATTCCTTTTAACACCTTTTTGTAAAAAAAAGAGGACAGAATTAATCTGTCCTTTTAAAGTTAGTTTTTAGCGAGAGAGATTGCTTCGGGGTATTTCTAGTGACCATTAACCGTTACTATTTATATAACCCCTCGCAATGACTATTTAAGTATCGAGTCACTTTTAAGAATTGTTATCAGTCTCAGCTTACTTCTGACTTCTGACTTCTAACTTCTGACTTCATTAAATTACCCCTCGCAATGACAAGTTAAGTCTCTAATAATGTTTGAGAGTTGGTATAAATTAAACAAAAGTAACGGCGTTGCTGGCAAAATCAAGAGAATTCACTCCATTTAAAACAGCGATTAAGTCATCTTGTCCCTCATTATTATAGAAAATAGCTGTTCCTTGAACATCTCCAACTCCATAAGATTCTGTCCGATAAAAACCGTCATTTCCATACAGTTCAATGATATCTTTACTCGGATTAAAATCAGTAATTAAAGCAAAATCAGTCAATCCCATCTCGGTATAAAAAGCTCCCTCACTGTTACCCAAAGTAAAGGTATCTTTTCCTTGAGTTCCTGTTAAAATATCAATGTTGGTATCCTCAATATCTACCAGTCCTAAATCTGCGCTAAGACTACCAGAAGGCTTAGTGTTACCACCACCTCCTTTACCCCCTTTTCCGCCACCACCACCATCTTTACTATCGTCGTTAAGAATGGTTGCTTGACCTTGACTATCCCCTAAAGTTGCGTTGACAGCACCACTCAAATTAACAAAGAACGTTTCATCCACTTCAACGGTAGCATCTCGGTTAACAGTAACCTCAATGGTTTGATTGGTGACTCCTGCATCAAAGGTTAACGTTCCATTGCTACTGAGATAATCAGAACTTGCATTGGCGGTTCCATCCATCGTGCTATAGTTAACTGTCACTATCTCATTACTAGCAGCAGACAAACTTACATCAAAGCGGAAAGTTGTGGTGGAATTTTTTCCTTTAGCATTCCCTTCAACTTCGCTAATATCATTAATGGAAAGAGTAGGTGCAAAGTCATCATCGTTAATGGTAACGGTTCCTTGTCCATCGCTAATATCGGCATTTACCCCATTACTAAGGTTAATCAAAAAGGTTTCTGGAGTCGGTTCGTAGATAGAATCATTGATGAGATTGTTGATAGTAATAGCTTGAGAGGTAACACCAGCATCAAAGGTTAAAGTCCCACTGATGGGGTTAAAATCTTGACCTGCGATCGCGGTTCCATTGGCGGTACTATAATCAACGGTAACGACGCTATTAATGGCTTCAGATAGACTAACCATCACCGTTCCTGCGCCGTTTTCATCCACAGTGATATCCCCAATAGACAGGCCAGGAGGCGTATCATTATTTAAAATGGTTCCCATCCCTTGACTATCGAGCAAAGTAACCATATCTGGGGCATTATTAATCTGGACAAAAAAGGTTTCATCCCCTTCAAAGTCCATATCTCCGTTAACTGCAATACTAATCTGTTTTTCGGTTTCTCCTGCTAAGAAAGTTACGCTTTGATTACTCGCAGCAACATAGTCCACACCACCGGTTGCGGTGCCATCTACGGTACTGTAATAGAAGGTTAAATCCTGAGAACTAGCGGTGCTTAAACTGAGGGTAAACATTGCATTGCTGATTCCGCTATCCCCTTCCCAAATTTGAGCATCACTTAGAGAAACATCGATACTATCAAGATAACGAATGACGATTTGATTATTGGGGTCTAAATAATAATTCTTGAGGGTAATGGACCCATTTGTACCTAAAGATAAAATGCGATCATCGCCATTTTGACTGCTTATAACTTCCCCAACACTATAATCTAGTTGTAATATATCTTCAGCAGTGCCATTGTAAATAATATCTTGACCCGTAACTCTGGCTGAACTGTAACCACTAATAATATTAGCTGCGTCGTTGAGAATGATAACGTCTTTACTGCTACTATTGACTACATTTTCGATAACGGCGTTATGGGCCAAAAATGTGCCGTAAGAGGTAGATTTATAGGTGACACCATCAACGGTATAGTTGCGATTTCGATAGACATCCCGTTTAGTGATGGCACCCTCTCCATTCAAATCAATGCGATAACCGGCACTATAGCCAACCAACTGAGAAAAATCGAGAGTATCAACACCAGCAGTATCCACTAAGGTTTGTTTAATGGTTTTAGAAGAGGTGACAGAGTTGACTCCATTAACCGTAAATTGATCGATACGGTTACTAAAGAAATAGGTATCATCCCCATTATTATTAGCTTTGACCCCATAAAGGGATTGTAACGCAGCCACATCTAAAGGCATAAACGTGGAGGCACTACTGACATCCCCATTGAGGAAGTTATAACCCATTAAGGTATTATCGTTATTATCTAAGGATGGATCTAAGCCACCATCATGACTATGGCGCAACCCCATCGCGTGACCAATTTCGTGAGCGATGGACATATAACCGTGAGTTCCTGGTAGGTTTTGGAAGCCGTTGGTATTACTTTTATGGTCATAACCCCCGTTAAAATGAACATCCCCTGATAGACTTTGTAGCGCGTCATTGGAAGGATAATAAGCGTAGGCATAACTAGGCGCATCAGAAATCATGAAACGCATTCGCCCCATAGTGTTCGTATCCGTTTCTACCACTTCCACGAAGTCAACGTCAATGACGCTTTCTAACCAATTGAGAATGGAACGAACATTGGTTTTAATCCCGTCACTGACTTCCCTAACCCCAGTTTCACTACCGTAGTAGGAACCTCCAAAGACATCATTTTCATAAAAACTATAGCTAATGGTGCGATCGCCCCAGGAAAAGCCCCATTTATAACTCGAGATTAAGCTGTTAATGGGAACGGTGGCTGATGATTCTGCTGAGGTGGGACTATTGCCGTCTGTGACGATATTTTGGGGATCAGGAGACAGACTGGTACAACAAGCCGGACAATCACAGCTAAAATCAGGGTTGGAAAATCGATGTTGAGTGCCATTGTTTCCTAACCAGCCATTACTTTGATTGAGGAAATTATTCATAGAATAATTTGCTTCTGAGTCCGTATTTTCTCCCTGTTCTAAGTCTGATTCTCCTTCTATCTCATCAGGATTTTTTCTTTTGGTATTAATGATTAATTCTAATTGTTCCGAGATATTCTCTAAAAGGTTTTCTTTAATTATTTGTTTGTATTCTTCTGAAATATCTAAATCATCAATAATTTTACTGACATTTTTCTCTAGAATTTTAGATTTATCGACATTTTTCTGAGAATTACTGTGAGTATTTTCTAGGATAAAAAGCAGGTTGTTATTTTGATAGTTTTCAACTAATAGATTAGTCAGTTCTTCGGCAAAAGATAAACTTCCTAATTCATCATAAGATTCTACTAAGTCTTGAATAATATCCAGAAAATTGCTCATTGTTCTTCTCCAATTTTTTTGGGGATTGGTATGAGCAAGTATAAATAAACTAGGTGATTTTAGAGAATCGGAAAAATACTGAAATTATCAAATGACATCTACTTAATTTCCATGATCAATACTATAACCAGTGATCAAGGATGGGGTTGAATTGTGATTTCATCAAATTGATAAAATGCTTTGGCTTTAAATCCTAATGGTTTGGCAATCATCACATTGGGGAATTGGTTAAGAGATTGATTATATTTTTGTACACTTTGATTGTAGCGCATTCTTTCTACAGCAATTCGATTTTCTGTACCGATAATTTCATACTGTAGATTGATAAAAAGTTGATTAGAGTTTAAACGAGAATTATCAGCTACATAGTCTTGAAACTGAGCGATCGCTTCATTTATTTTTTCGATTCCTTGATATTTTTCTTCGCGGGTGACAGCTTCTAAATATAACTGACGAGATGTTGCTAGTAATTCGACTAAATTCTTTTCATGATTACTATAAGTTTCAGTCACTTTTATCAAGGTAGGAATTAAATCGGCACGTCGTTGAAATTGGTTTTCTACTTGCGCCCATTTTCCTTCAACTGTTGCCAGTTGATTCCCTAAGTTATTATAAGCAAAAATACACCAAGTGGTAATAACAATACATATAATTAAACTACCAACTAATATATTTTTGATAATCTTTTTTATCTGTTTACTCTTTTGTTTTTTGTGTTTTTTTTCTCTTTCAATATTTTCTAGAGCTTGTCTAAAATAATCTGAAGGAATTCCTGCTTCTTGTGCTGCTTCTTCTACCTCTTCAACTGAATAATTATTTTGACTTTTTTCATACAGTCTTGCCGCTTCTTCTAAAATTTCCTGTAACTGTTCTTCAGAAATATTATCAGTTTGATTATTCATGGTTTCTTGGTGAAAATTACTTCTATTCACTTCATAATTAAGGAGCTTTCTAATACGCTTTTCAGTGGGGGGATGAGTAGAAAATATCTCATAAAAGGAATTTTCTGATAACGGATTAATAATAAATAAAGAAGAAAAAGCCATATAATAATCATCAGAAAAATGATAACAATAGTTTTCTAATCTTTGTAAAGCATTGGCTAAACCACGAGGATTATTTGTTATTTTAGCTGCACCTGCATCTGCTTCATATTCCCTAGCACGAGAAATGGCTAATTGTATAATAATAGCTGTTATGGGAGCTAAGAATACAGTGATGAATCGCAAAACATAATTAAAAAAATTGTTATTTTTTGAAGCAAAAAAGAAGCCAGAATTTAAAAAATCTGCCAGTAAGAATATAGCATTACCTAAAGTTGCAGCAATGGTACTAATTAAAGTATCATGATGTTTAATATGACTTAATTCATGGGCAATTACTCCTTCTAATTCCTCTGAAGGTAACAGATGAATAATCCCTTCAGTTAAAGCAATAATCCCATGTTCAGGATCTCTACCCGTAGCAAACGCATTAGGCAATGACATGGGAATAATATAGACTTGAGGAAGGGGTAAATCAGCCCGTTGACAAAGCCTTTCTACCATAGGAAGAATCGTCCTTTTTTGTTGTGGGTTTAAGGGTTGTGCTTGGTAAATAGAAAGTGCTAAGCGATCGCAATAATACCAAAGACTAAAATTGATCACAGCAGCGACAATTAACCCAATATATAAGCCAGTTTCATCACCGATTATTCCATAAACAATACTCACTAATATAGCAGTTAATAAACCTAGTAAAATGATTGTTTTTAACTCATTCATGACGATTAAAATTATTAAAAACTAAACCCCGAAATTGATTAATTTAAAAATCACCTCCTGCACCTCCACCACCGCTATCACCTCCCCCAAAACTTTGATTACTACTAATAGAACTATAGTCACTATAACTACTACTGCTGCTACGACTTCTATTATTACGACTACTTCTAGACTGACTACTACTTTGATGAGTAGAATAAGGAATTTTTAAAGAGAGTATTTCTAGAATTGTTTGTAACCTAATGATTCTTTTTTTCCAGATAATCAATAAAATCAAACCAACTGGGATAATAAATAAGCTACTACTCAAGGGAATTAATGCCCAATCAATTATATTATTTAAACCGATTTCTGTGGGAGTCAATGAGGATAAAGCATAAGCAAATGATGACCATAATAAGGTGAATGAAGAGAATAAAATTACTCCGAAAGTAATTACAATTTTAGATTTAATCTTGTTCATTTTTTTGATTTCCTTCAATGTATTGTCTAACAAATCAACTGGTAACTGATAATTAATAAATTGTTTACCAACCACCTCCTACACCTCCACCACCACTACTACCACCACCGTAACTACTGCTACTACTGCTACTACTGCTGCTACTACCACTACTATAACTACCACTACTATAACTATCACTACTACTGCTACTGCTACTGCGACGACTGCTACTACTGCTACTACTTTTATTACTAGAAACAGGACGTGTTAAACAAGGTATTTTTATCGTTTTATGCTCATAATAATCACAAGCATGACAACTTTTTGTTATGCTTTTTTTTCCTTTCTTTGAATAGGTTGGCGATGAGATTATTAGTATTTTTTCTGTTAGGGTAAACTCTTGACATTTGGGACATTCTTCATATTTAGGTGAAGGAAAACTTTCTCTAAAAATATGAATACCAAGTTTAGGATTTTTAAGGTTACAATTAAAACATCCCCAACCTTGAAAATAGGACCTTTTGAGATTTGTAGCAACTTTTTGTGCTTTTGTTAGATAAGATTGAAGAGTCTGATCATCTATTCTTTGTAAAACTTCTTTGCATTCACTACAATGTAAAGGGTGATGTCCATTATTGGTCTCAGGTAGCTTTTTTGTGTATCCACTTGGTTTAACAAATATGGGTTTATTGTCTTCCAATTTTTTGAGTTCACGTTCTAAGGATCGCAATTTATAATTCAATACTGAGATTTCACTCATATAACGTTCGTTATCTATTTTTTCTTCTTCCAATTCTTTTGATAAGCTAATCAGGCTAAAACTACCTACTATAATCAGTAAACCACTGCCACTAAATAGAATAAAGATCCAAGGAATTTTGTTATCGGATGAGTCTTCTGTGGAGGGAGATGATAATTGTTCTTGTGGAATAATTAATGAGTCTTCTTGCAGTTCTGAAATTAAAGCTTTTGTCCCTTCCAACGTTCCTGAATTATAGTCTCCTTTCTTAAATTGTGGGGTGATCTTCTTGTTAATAATCTGGCCAACTTTAGCATCAGGAAGTATGGGTTCTATACCATATCCTGTCTCAATTTCCACTCGGCGATCGCCCACAGAAATCAAAAATAAAATACCATTATCTACTCCTTTCTTACCAATTCCCCAATGATTAAACAACTCAGTTGTAAACTGTTTAGGGGTAGGATAAGGTTGAGTTTCAGGAACCGTTACCACAGCAATTTCTGTTCCATTGGCTGCTTCTAATTGAGTGATAATAGTATTAAGTTCTCTTTCAGTTTGTTGGTCTAAAATATCAGCCATGTCTGTTACCCAACCCCCATTAGTTTCACGGGAGTTAGGAACGTCTTCAACGGTTAAAGCTTGAGCTTTTAAAGGGGATATAATATGGCTTACGGATTGTTTAAGAGAATGTCTTGCGTTATTATCAGGTATTGAACCAGTAACTAAAGACAAAAAGATAGCACTTAAGGAAATCGATAGTAACTTATGTTTCATGATTGTAGATTCTACTAAATAGAACTTTCTTTTCTTTCAACGTTACTAATCTATCAAGCTTAAATGCTGCACTTAACTGTTGTGAAAAAAAAATCACAAACAGTTATTTTTATTGGTTAAGCTGTTTTGCATTTAAAGGGGGTATAGGGGAAATCAGTAAAAAGTGCTAATCCCTCTCCCCGTCTCCCCGTCTCCCCGTCTCCCCTTCCCCCCCTCAGTCTCAATGACCAAATTAAATGATGAACAGCTTATTGGGAGTATCCCAAAGTTGCAACTTGTTTTTTATTGATGATAGTTTATAGTCATGAATTTCTCCCCATCTCCCCATCTCCCCACACACCCCACACACCCCACACACCCCACACACCCCATCTCAATGTCTGGGTGGACGCAAAGCAGGAGATGGGGTTATAGGACCTAAAATTTGATTAAGTTGTCGCAGTTGTTCAGGGGTTCCCATACAAATTAATAAATCCCCGGCCATCAATTCTGTTTCCCCTGTCGGACCCCCTAATAACGTGCCATCAGACCGACGAATGGCTAATACTAAAGCCCCTGACTGTAACCTTAACCTCGCTTCACTGAGGGTTTGACCAACACAAGGACAAAACTTAGGATCGAGGAGAAATTCCTCCATATAAAATGTGCGATCGCTGCCGGTTAAGATCCCATCCACAAAGTCCATCACTTGGGGTCTTAAAGCCGCCGCAGCCAGTCGTTTACCTCCTGTTATGTAAGGGGATACCACCGCATCGGCTCCCGCCCGTTGTAGCTTCAATACGGCTTCTTCGGTACTGGCGCGGGCAATGGCGCGAATTTTGGGGTTGAGGGTTTTGGCAGAAAGGACAGTGTAAAGGTTTTCAGCATCGGAGGTTAAGGCAGATACCAAACAGACTGCCTTATCAATTTTGGCATTGATCAAACATTCGTCGAGGGTTGCGTCCCCTTGGATGACGATATAACCCAGTTGTTTCGCTTCTTCGACTTGTTCAGGCCGAGAGTCAATCACAACAAAGGGAACCTCTTCAGCCGTAAACTCTAGGGCGACTTGTCGCGCGGTACGGCCATAACCACAGACAATGCAATGATGTTCTAGGGTATCTATCAAGCGTCTCTCCTGTCGTTGTCGAATTCCATCTTGAAAATAACCTTGAATTAAGGCTTCGGTTAAACGATTTACAATATAACCAATGGTGATCACTCCCATCAAAATTAAAACAATGGTAAAGAGTCGGGAGTTATCATCCAGGGGACGAACTTCTGAAAACCCAACCGTAGACAGGGTGATCATGGTCATGTAGGCAGCTTCGGTTAATGACCATTTTTCAATGACGTAATACCAAAGGGTTCCCAGGCAAAAAACACCGCCTAATGCGATCGCCCCACCGAGTAATTCTTGTCGTAAACGTCGATATTTTTCTTCAAAAGAATATAAAGCCATAGAAATTGTTATTTTCTAAAAAAGTTTGCTAGAATTGCTCAATTGGTTCGACGTTCAATCTAGACAATAATTATTTGAAAAAATGAATACTATTAATTATACTGGCATTTCTTACTTTTATTGACTTTACGGATAGACATTTAAAAGATTAACTGGATGATAACATTGCCGAATTCGGGAATAATAAATGCGTTAATTTGACTAATTTTTCCTAAACTCATAATAAGGATTAATCAGGATCATTGGTTTCATTAATAAGTTAAACTCATCCTAACCCACAAAATAGTTATCATAAACTTGCATTTGTCAAGTTTTTTCTAAATGACTAGGCTAAAGGGGACGAGGGGTTTATTATGAACTAAGACCAAATAGGTTTTGTGCCTATTCATGGTTATATTGAAGATTACTCTATGGAGACGGGTTTATAACCTATTCTCGATTTTACCCTTGAATTGTCTTCGGTATGCTTGATCCCCTAAGCTTAGGATAATAATATTCAGGAGATAAATAATTATGACTGCCCAAAAAACTGATACTAACGGCACTCAAACCTCAGAAACCCAGAAGACGACAACCGCTACCAAAACCACTACCCGCAGTAGTCGTTCTACTGCTACCGAAGAAAAGCAAACCAGTGCCTTATCGGTAAAGGATAAGGCCAATACAACAGCCCAAGGTATTCAACTCATTACTGAACCCGGCTTACTCCCTGGAAACCGTCCAGTTGAAGCCAGCCACCTTAAGGTAGTGAGTACCTATAAGTCGGTTGGGGCCGCTCGTCCTGTAGTTGCTAGTGGCATGGAAGTTTCCAGCACTTTAACTATATCAGGACAACGACCGATTATGGTTAGTCACCTACAAGTTAGTGAAACCTATACTGTTATGGGTAACCGTCCCGTTGCTCCCAATGACATCGATGATCCTGCTTTATTAATGGGATATCTTGATTAAGATTCCCGTGTAATTCTATCTATAAATATAATCAACTTCCCCAGGTATAATTAACTTACTTGGGGTTTATTTTTGTCTTTGTTCGCACTTTTGCCAAATGGTATAATCGCAATAAGTCGCTTGACAATCAAATTCACAAACTGATAAATCAGTGGGAATTTCTTGCACAATATGACGTTGAAACCATTGTTTAATGACTGTTAGTGACATTGGTATTATTCCTCTGATGTCTATCTTGTTTTTTCATTGGTTTAACCATAAAACAGAAGTTTAAACTAATACTTCCCTCTTCTGGGTGATTTTTTTAGTTTTCACCGTAAATATCTAATTGGGAGAAACTTCTGAGGGGTTGGAGTTGTAAGATTTTTTGGCGACTAGAAACGTATTCGTTTAAATAATATTGATGATTAACGGGATCTTCTTGAGCATTAATTGTTTTATATTTTTGTTCACAATAATGACAATATTTTTCTAAGTTTACTTTCTCTAAGGAGATTAAAGCAGCATCTATAATTAAAGTCAATCTATTACTGTCTTCGTATTGTTCAATTTCTCTAAAATTCAAAAGTTTATTAATCGTCTTGACTGCTGCGGATGACTGCTCCATATTTGCTTCTAGTTGAGAAATCAATTGATTATTATCTTCATCATCTAGAGTTACTTCTATGTCTAATAAATGCCTCCAGATAGTACGATGTTCTGGCAAACTAAAGTAAATACTTTTTTCTTCTAATCTTTCAATAATCTCCTGACGATATTGCGGATAATGTATATAAATTTTCAACAGAATAGTTTCTGCTTCTTTTAATAAGTTATTTTCTGCAATGTTTTCTGGCTTAATAAAAGTTTTTTTTGTTTGATTACGAGAGGATTTTGTCAGGGGTTTATTTAACTGGGCTTGTAAATTTTTGAGATAAAGTGGTAAAATTCTAGCATCACCTTGAGCAAGAATTTCCGCACAATAGCTAATATAATAACTGCGTTGATTACTATCTGATAATTTATTTAAGAGTTTGACCATTTCTTGAGCAACTTGTTCAAAATCATCGGCTTGTTTTAAGTTTTTATCGATTAATAACTGTTGAATTTGCCAGTTTAACCAAAGGGGTGCTTTATCGATTAGTTCTTGATACCTTTCAAATCCATCAATATGAGACTTGATAAACTCATCTGCGTCTTTTCCATCAGGAATATTGAGGATTTTTAGGTTAACTTGTCCAGAATAAATTAGTGTTTCGATTTCAGTAATTGCTCGCTCTGTTGCTTTAATACCGGCTTTATCTGCATCAAAATTGAAAATAACTTGTTTTGAGTCCGTATATCTTAATAACTGTTTTAGCTGACTTTCACTGAATGCTGTTCCTAGAGACGCAACTGTATTCGTAATTCCTGCTTCATGGAGTGCGATCGCATCAAAATAACCTTCCACCACAATCACTTTATCTAAGGAACGAATACTATTTTTAGCTTGATCTAACGCAAATAATGTCTTGCCTTTATTAAATAAGGGAGTGTCAGGAGAATTAAGATATTTAGGTTCTTCATCGGTTAAACTTCTCCCCCCAAAGGCAATAATACGACCTTGAATATCTTTAATAGGAATCATTAATCTATCCCGAAACGTATCATAATAACCATTCCCTTTTTTTCTGGGTTTAATGAGTCCTGCTTGTTCTACTAATGCAATAGGATAACGTTTTTGTTCCACTAAATAACGATAGAGTGTTTCCCACCCCCCCGGTGCATACCCTAAGTTAAATTGCTGTATCGTTTCTTGTTTTAATTGTCTTTTGTTGATTAAATAATTAAGAGCATTTTCTCCTAAAGCTTCTTGTAAAGCGTGTTCATAAAAATTGCTAGTTAAAGCAACAATTTCATAAAGTTGTTCTTTGATAGAGAGTTCTTTTTGTATTTCTTGTCGTTTTTCAGGTTCTAAGGTTTTCAGGGGAACTTGATAGCGTTTTGCTAATTCTAAGATGACTTCACTAAAAGATTGTTGCCCAACTTCCATTAAAAAATTAATACCATTTCCTCCTTCACCACAACCAAAACAGTAATAAAGTTGTTGAGTTGGGTTAACGGTAAAGCTAGGGGTTTTTTCCTGATGAAAGGGACATAAACCGACATAGCTTTGTCCTCTTTTTTTAAGGACAACATAATCAGAAATAACTTCATAAATATCAATTTTTTCTTTAACTTCTTCAATGGTGTCTGGATGTAAACGAGGAAAGTTCATAATTAATCTTGATGACAGTTTTCTCAACTGTCTTACTAAAAAAAATAGTCTCTCATTATTTTAGCTTAATGGATATATGACTCCTCAACAATTTAGCGATCGTTGTGTTAATCCTTTGGACGAAGTCAAAAATAAGAATAGAATCACCATTTTTTACAAATATTAATAAGATTGTCTTATAATACTGAAGTTTAATTAACTTTGTTAAATAAATAATAAGAGAAAGATTATTCGATTATTGAAATGTTAAAAAAACTGATAATATGACGGACAATATTCACTTTATGGGTGAAAATGATTAAAACTAAAGTAAAAAATATATCTTCTCGTACCGAACAATTATACCTGATGCAACCATCAATAATCGTAATTGTGGGTCGTAAAATAGAAGATTTGCAGATTAATTAAAAATTATTTGAAAGGAGAAAACCCATGTCACTGTTTGGTGTTTTGCAAGTCATTATTGCCATCATTTTCATTTATTTGACTTTAAGTTTATTGGTAAGTGAAATTCAAGAGGCTTGGGCAAGCTTTAGAGAATTTCGTGCTAAAAATTTAAAAGAGTCTATCGCAATCTTGTTAGGTGAAATGGATGAAAATAAAACTCTAACAAATGCAATCTATGAAACTAACCGAATGAAATCTCTCAATCAATATACAAGTACCTGGGTACAACAATCTCAAAAGTCACAGGGTCCATCTTCTATAAGCAAAGAAGATTTTGCAGATGCTGTATTAGAATACTTAAATACGAAACTAGGGAGTGTTCTTACCAATGGTATGCAAGTTAGAACGATAATCGATCAGATTCACAGGTTAAATGACAAAACATTAGAACCTCTGCTTAATATTGCTCAATCAATGAAGCTAAAAAAAGATGACCCAGACCTTGAGGATTTTAGAAAAGAGTTAGAACGTTTATTTGAAAAATCAGAAGAAAAAACAATAGAAGTATATAAAAGAAATGCCAAAGGAGTCTCTTTTTTAATTGGATTCCTTCTTGCAATGTTCTTAAATGTTGACTTTTTCTATATTGTAGAAAAGGTGGCTGAAAATCCAGAAGTAGCAACAAGTTTAACTGAAAATGCCGAAAAATTTTTGAACGAAAATGAAAATACTAAAGTCTATCAAAAATATCAAGAATGTCTCAAAACAAATTCACAAAACTGTCAACAAGAATTTCTTGATGTTCAGAAGGAATTTGCAGCATCTATTCCTCAAACAAATCTAAGTGAAATTTTTGGTTGGGGAACAGCAATACAGAATATATCCACATCACAATGGTTGCTTAAGATCCCTGGTTGGCTCATTAGTGCGATCGCAATGGCAATGGGTGCGCCTTTCTGGTTTAATGCGCTTAAAAAATTTCTTGATGTTCGCAATACAGCCAAACCTTTTGAACAGAAACCAACCGCACCTAAAAAATAGGAACACTAAAAAAAGAAAGCTGAGTAATGAGATTATTTGATGAACCATGAATCTTTAATCTGTGAAGAAAAAGCCTATTTTACTGTTGGTAATACTTTCTATCGTCCCCACAGCAAAATAACGAGAGATTTAGGGGTATTAGCAGCAAAAGTTTATAAACAAAACCAAGGAAAGTTAAGGGTTTTAGATGTAATGACAGGGTGTGGTGTTCGTTCACTACGCTATTATTTAGAAGGCGATGCTGACTATATTTGGGCAAATGATAGTAACCCTGAAAATCAATCGATTCTTGAGTATAACTTAGGCTTTATGTTAGATAAAAATAAAGCTAAAATAACCTATAAAAATGCTAATAATATCTTTTTTGAATGTTCCAATAATAAAGATTACTATGACTTAGTAGATGTAGATGCTTTTGGTTCTCCTAATCCTTATTTAAGCACTGTATTATGGGCAACAAGAATAGGAGGATTAATCTATTTAACTTGTACCGATGGACGGACAGGAACCGGTCATTTACCTGAAAACTGTTTACGAAATTATGGATCTTATGGTCGATCTCATCCCGCAGCACAAGAACAAGTATTACGATTAATTATCGGTAGTAGTTTACAACAAGCAGCAACAATGGGGTTAGGAATTGAGCCAATTTTTTCTTATTTTTCTGGTCAAACATATCGAGTAATGCTGCGTCTATTACCTAAAATTAATCTAAATTTAGATAACTATGGTTTTCTGGGTTATTGTCATCAGTGTGGAGAATATGAAACTATATCTTATCAACAATTAGGTAAACTTAGATGTTTTCATCAACAAGAAAATAAACATTATAATTATACAATTTCTGGTGCAATGTGGTTAGGGAATTTACATAATAAAGAGTATTTAAAAACCATGAAAAGCTTAGCCATTAGCTTAAAATGGACAACTGTAAGTGATTTATTATCAACCATGATTAATGAGTCTAACTTTCCCCCATATTTTTATACATTAGGAGAAATTGGAAGACGAGGAAAATTAGATATTCCCAAGCGATCGCAATTAATTGAAGCTTTAGAAAATCAGGGTTTTAAAGCAACAAACATTCATATAAATCCTCAAGCAATTAAGACTAATGCTACGTTAAAACAATGTATTAATATAGCTAAAGGTTTATCTTTGTAGGGGTCAACTGTGGCTAACCCCTACGAAAATATGTAGCTTTTTAGACTATTTAACTACCAATAAAAATAGGACGTATTGAATCAACCCATTGACTAATACGTTCTTCAGTTTTCTCACTTTGATTGACTTCATCAATAGGTAATCCCACAAATTTATCGTTCAACAAAGCAGAAGAATACTGAAAATCGTACCCTTCATTGGGAAATTCTCCCACAAGCGTCGCCCCTAATTTGTTAAAATGTTCGTACATTTTTCCTAGCGCACTGACAAATTCTGTGCCATGATCGACTTGATCCCCAGCACCAAATAAGGCAATGGTTTTCCCTGTGAAATCAGGTTTGTCTAGTTCCATTTCAAACAGGGGTTCACGCCAATCATTTTGGACTTCTCCGGCACCCCAAGTCGAACATCCTAACAAGAGATAATCATAGTCAAGAAGTTGATCATATTCGTCGAAATCTTCTTCCATACTATAAATATCGCAGATATCCTCTCCTAGTTTTTCTCGTAGTTTTATGGCGATTTCTTCAGTTATTCCTGATGTACTGCCGTAAAAAATGCCAACTTTTGCCATAATTAAGGCTCCTAATTCATGTTACATCCTTAAGAAACTGATGGGGTTACAATTCAAGTTTTTACAACTAGAAAGTTTAATAAGTGCCGAAAGTATATCCTCTCTATTAAAAAGTATAATCAGGGCATGAGAGAAAATCTGTATCCGTTGTACTTGAGAAATATTCTTATTTGAGAGATAATTAATTGACCTTAATTTCTACAAAACTTAAAAAATATGTTGAAATAGCCCAAAAATTGAGAAATAATGGTAAGTGGGCAAGTTAATGATGATTCGTAAAATGATGGGTTACGACGGATTATTATATTCTTGTAATAATCTAGATTATCGCCGTCTAACCCACCCTACAGAGGATAATTATGATGGTTTATTCATTCTATACGGTTGATGTTTTTACTAATACAATGTTTGGGGGAAATCAATTAGCTGTATTTCCTCATGGAGATGGATTATCATCTGAAATTATGCAAAAAATTGCAGCAGAATTTAACTTTTCAGAAACGGTTTTTATTTTACCTCCTACTGATAAAAATAATACTAAAAAATTGCGTATTTTTACTCCAACTCAAGAACTTCCTTTTGCGGGACATCCCACTTTAGGGGCAGCTTATATTTTAGGCATTACTGATGAATCTTTACCGAATAATAATGATTGTAATATTATTTTTGAGGAAGGGGTTGGCTTGGTTTCAGTTAACATTGAATTTGAAAATAAGCAACCCATTTATACAGAATTAACCTCACCTCAATTACCAGAATTTTCTGATGACATTCCATCAATCGAAGAATTAGCATCAATTTTAAGCTTACAAGTAGAAGATTTTACACAGGATAACTATACCCCTCAAGCTGTTTCTTGTGGACTGCCTTTTTTATTCGTTCCCTTGCATGATAGAGAGGCATTAAAACGAATAAAATTAAATAGCGATCGCTGGCAACAAATATTAGGAAAAGCTTGGGCTTCTTCTTTGTATGTCTTCTGTTTTGATCCCGAAAATAAGGGATCACATATTCGGGCGAGAATGTTCGCCCCAGGATTAGGAGTGACAGAAGATCCCGCCACAGGGTCTGCTGCTACCGCTTTTGGGGGCTATTTAGGCATTCGTGAGACTGAAAACAATGGACAATTTCACTGGCGAATAGAACAGGGGTTTGAGATGGGAAGACCCAGTTTTTTAGAAGTAAAAATAGAAAAAATTGAGGGTAAAATAAACAAGATTGGTGTGGGAGGATCTTCTGTTTTAGTAAGTCAAGGAACCATGAATATTTCCTAATCCAACGGGGTTCCCTCAATACAGGTTCCCGTTAATAACGTACCTTCCATAATTGCTTGTTCAACTTGGGCGCATAAGAGGTTAGCATTGGTTAAATTAGTCCCTCTTAAAACTGCCCCATTTAACATCGCTTCTTCGAGATCAGCTTGAGATAAATCTGCCCCCGATAAATTGGTACTGCTTAAATCTGCTTGTTGTAGAATAGTTCCTGTTAGGGTTGCCCCCCGCAGATCACAACCGCGAAGATCAACCCCCGTTAAATCTAAATGACTCAACACTGAACCAGCTAAAAATGCACCGGCTAAACTAATATTTTTGGCTTGGATATCGGCTAAGATAGCCCCTCTTAAATCGGCATTACGACAGTCTGCATTGGTTAAATTAGCCCCCGTTAAATCCGCCCCTCGTAGATTGGTTCTCAGGGTTGCTCCCGATAAATCAGCCCCGGTTAAATCAGCCCCCGATAAGTCCATTCTCGATAAATCTTGTCCGGCTAAATCCTTAATTTTTCCGTTACGAATATCCGTTAAATTGATAGTTTGACTCATGATAATTGCTTGGAGATTGGTATTGTTTGCTTAAAAAATTTCAGACTTCAGACTTCAAACTTCTGACTTCATTTTGTGGCTTCTTCTAGCCAAATAGCCGGGAGTTGACTGGGGCGATCAGGTAATACCATTAACCCCATTTCTACCAATCTAATAATGTTAGCTAACGTATCAACTAACGTAGGATCAAACCAAGTTTCTCGGTAAGATTGGCATTTTTCGAGGGCTTCTCCTAAACTATAAGGGGGGCGATCGCCTCTCGGTTGGGTTAACTCTTGGAAGTAAGAAACTAACCCTAATATTCTGGCTTCAATGCTGTTTTCCTCCCCTTTTAAGCCGTTGGGTTTACCACTTCCGTCCCAATGTTCCAACTGGTGTCCTACAATGTCTTTAATGGCTTTTAATTCGGGCATGGTGGATAAAAGTTGCGCCCCCAAAGCAGCGCGATCGCGCCAGAAAGCGTAACTCGAATCGTTGAGTTGATCGGGAGTCTGCTTAAACACCTCTTTTGGGGCTTCTGCGAGTCCAATGCGATACAATACCCCTGCTAACCTTAGCCGTCTTAGTTGCAATGTGGGTAAGTCTAATAATTGTCCGATGGTTTCTGCGAGGGCCGATACTTGCAAAGAAGCAACGGAGTTATCTTTATCCCTTTCATCGACCCGTTGGGCCATGCGTAAAAAAGCTTGTAACTTACTGGCCGCTAAATTCCGATTTAATTTTAGGGCCTGTCCTTCTAAGTCCACCAGTTCTCTTGTTTGACGGTTGATGGTCACTAACTGTTGCTGAGAGGTTTGTAAGTAGGTGACAATACGAGACACAACCCCCGTGAGATCGATGGGAACGTCATTAGGTGTGGCTGCAATGTTATTTTGAATCTCTGTTAATTTATCCGCTAATTCTGGGTTATAAGACCGCATTCCTTCGATTAAAATCTTAGCTGATTCTTCTACGGGAAGGCGATCAAAGGTCCAAAGTCCGTAAAATTTTCGTTCTGTATCTGTTTGCGGTTGGGTATCGGCTTTATAATCTTCGGGGGAGAGTTCCCGACACAACACCATAGCTGCGTATCCTGGGGCTAAAATGATTAAATTCCACTCTTCTACCAGAGGATCATCGTGATTAAGATGGACGAGGGATACGTTATCTAATTGTCCGGTTTTATGGCTGTCAAACCCACTTTCAGAAACGGCGGCGATGGCAATATGATGAGAACATTGGGCAATATCATAATAGCGATCAGCTTCTTGTAAGTACCATTTACCCTGTTGAAATGTCACCAACACCAGGGGATGTTGTTGGGGATCATCGGGGGTACTTTTGAGAATATGGTCTTCTAAGGCGTGACAAAGGGCTACCAGGGTATTTTTGAAGTAAACCCCGTAACTAGGGGGTAATTGACCGTCTGGAAGCGTGCTTTTGAGTTGTTTTAGGGTTGACTCAGGTAACATTCAGAACTGCTAAAATTGGGACTTTATAATTAGTTTATTTTAAACTATGGATAACTATAGCTTATTGGAATGAACTACCTACGGATTCCGCTACGCTTCATCCGAGGTTTCTGTCGCTTCAACTCCCAAACTTGAGCCAACCCTCCACAGTGTTTAGCCGTAGGGGCTTGACCAGAGGTCTGAGATCCACGATTGAGGAG
>JASJDN010000108.1 GCA_030065205.1 Crocosphaera sp. | reverse complement strand
ATATCGAAGAACAACGGCATCATGATACCACTTAATGCTTTTTCATAAGTCGATGTTCACGGCTAATAAATTAGCCGAGTCGCGCTTCATCTCCTACTTAAAAGATAGGAGTTTTCGCGCTCCCGTGTTAAATTATAAACATAAAGTTGTGCGTCTTCAGGATTCCCGCTATTTTCTACTGCGTTAGTGGTAGAACTCCCAGAAAGGGTCACTTTTCCATGAGCATAAACAATTAATTTAGAACCATTAGCAATTTCAATACCGCCACCCCCACTAATATCCATCTCACCATCAAGATGAAGCACAACGGTTTCGTGTCCCGTTCCCACCTTTAAACTCGCCCCATCGGTTAAACTAATGGATTTTCCGCTTCCGTTGCCAATATGATAGGTTAAGATGCCATCCACTGCCGTTTCACCAGCTTGGGGAAGTACGACAGTATCATTATCAACGGCAGCAATGTTATAGACTCCTGATCCGGTAGGTGGGGTTGTTCCTTCTTCGGGTAAGGGGGGAAACGCTTCTCCAGGGGTTGTAATATATTGGGCTGCTGTATACTCAGGGGGAACAGTGGTCATATATTCTTGAACTTTGGTCACACGATTGCTATCGGTATTTTCAGGACAAGTAGAATCTTTAATATTCGTTTGTAATTGTACCGAACCACTGGCATCAGCGTTTTGATTCCAACGAATCCATAACCCAGGAACCCCGCCAGATGAAGACAATCCAGTATTTTCTTCTTTATTAATAGGAATTCTCGCTTGCACGCGACTGGTACCATCATTCAAAGACTTTTGAGAGTTAAATCGTCCTTCTACGGTTAAAATCCCGGTTCCTTTTTTATCAGTGATGGGTTCATAAATATAACTAATTAATTTATATTGGCCTAAACTAACTTTATTATCATCAACATTGTGCCAAGTTGAAGTATCCGCTAGATTGTGAATGTTGGTAATAGTTGAGGTACTTATGCTTGTTCCTGACGCTGTGGTGGTACTACAATAACTTTCTGTCGAGGTATTAATTTCAATATCACTGGTCGTAATATTAGACCAAGTTTTTCCAGTATTACAAGCGGTTTCTGTGCTAGGGTTCGCGCAATGAGTGGCAAGTTCAGGATGTTGGAGTAATAACTGTTTATAACGAGTAATTCCTAACTCAGTAACTGAGTTGACATTATTAATTTTTTCTTGAGCTAACACTTGCTTTTGTTGCCCTTGGGTGCTGACGATCATGCTGGTTGCTGCTAGGGACATAATCATGCCAATGCCTAAAATGAGGGGTAGAGCAAATCCCTGATTATTACGTTTCGGAATTAACTGATATAAAAGTCTCATAATTTTCTCTGGAATTTAATCAATAATTTTTTCGTTTATCTAAGTGTTTATCATGATAAAAGTAAAGGTAGTTAAAACGCTGTGATTATAATCCCATTGATGTATGATTGAGATCCTTGTCAAATTCTATTTTTTGAGTTAAACAAAGTTGAGAATATTTACTGAGTCAAGATTTATTTTAACCTATTAATAACCACAATTATACTGAGAATTTAGTTTTTAGCATTAATTAGATTTTCCATCACTACCGTAATATTCTCGATAAGCACAAATTTTATCCCCTCGAATATCAAAAGCGCACCGCGAAGCGGATCTCTTCGAGATCGCAACTCTGTTTTTATAGGGAACTCCGCGAAAAAGTCCCTCATCCCTAAACTCAAAGATGACAGTTTTTTCATTTTCGAGTCCATGAGTAAAGTGTTCAAACGCCTTTTTGCCTATTTCTAAGGTTTTGTTTTCTGTCATAATTACTTTAATAATTCAACATAATTGTAAAATTAATCTTGTTCAGATACTTATCAATTAATATGTAACGGATCAATATCAATTTTTAAGCTAACAGAATTAGGACATAATTTATGCCACTTTTCCATATCAGGAATAATCACCCTAGCATCGGGTAAAAACTTCAGTAAAATTTGCCAGCGATATCGTTTTGCTACCCTCATAATACTGGCCGGTGCAGGTCCTAATATTTCACAATCTAAACCGATGGTTTCATAAAAATGCTCCCCTAATTCTTCGGCTGTATTTTGTACTTCTATAGCATCTAACCCACTTAATTTTACTAAAATTAAACGTCCATAGGGTGGAAAATTCAACTCTTCTCGTCGGGGTAATTCTTCCTC
This sequence comes from Crocosphaera sp., assembly GCA_030065205.1. Lineage (GTDB taxonomy): Bacteria > Cyanobacteriota > Cyanobacteriia > Cyanobacteriales > Microcystaceae > Crocosphaera. The sequence goes on along the minus strand of JASJDN010000108.1, from coordinate 16,441 downwards.
AATAAACTTATGATAATCATGGGTTTTAACTGCTTGAATAACGGAATTTTCGGGGGAATAGGTTTGGATAATAACTTGTCCCGGTTCGTCCCCTCTTCCTGCTCTTCCTGCTACCTGAGTTAAGGTTTGAAATGCTCTTTCTGCTGCTCGATAATCTGATAAATATAATAACCCATCTGCCGAGACAACACCGACTAAGGTAACTTGAGCTAAATCTAATCCTTTGGTTAGCATTTGTGTCCCTACTAAAATATCAGCCTCACCCCGTGAAAATTCGTCTAATAAGCGACGATGAGAACCTTTATTACGGGTGGTATCACTATCAAATCTTAAGGGCTTTAATTGGGGAAATTCTTGCTTTAATGCTTGGGTGACTTTTTGGGTTCCACTACCAAAAAATTTGAAATAAGGGGAGTTACATTCGGGACAGTTTGGGGGTTGAATTTCGCTATGATTGCAATAATGACACCTTAATAATTGTGTCGCTCCTTCATGGGTGTAATGATAGGATAAAGACACATCACAGTCAGGACATTCCATCACATAACCACAACTTCTACAAGAGACAAAAGTGCTGTGTCCCCGACGATTAACAAATAGAATTGCTTGTTGATTTTCCTCTTTTAAAGTTTTCAATGCTTCTTGTAAAGGACGACTAAAAATAGAGCGATTTCCTTGCTTTAATTCCTCTCTCATATCAACAATTTTCACGGGAGGCAAAGGACGAGATCCTATCCTTTCAGGTAAAGATAAATAATGGGAATTATTAGCAGAAAATTGAGGATTATTAACAGAAACCCATGTTTCTAAAGAAGGAGTCGCTGAACCTAAAATAACGGGACAATTTTCTAATTCTCCCCGCCATTTAGCAACCGTTCTTGCGTGGTAATTTGGGGATACTTGGGTTTGTTTGAAACTAGAATCATGTTCTTCATCCAAAATAATTAATCCTAAATTGGGTAAAGGAGCAAAAATAGCTGATCGAGTCCCAATTATAACTTGGGGTTCTCCTGGTAACATTTGTCTCCATGTATCGTATCTTTCCCCTTTCGATAAATGACTATGATAAACATAAACCTTATCCCCAAATCTTGCCCGAAATCTATCTGTTAATTGAGGGGTTAATCCAATTTCAGGAACTAAAATTAAAGCAGATTTCCCTTTTTCTAATAACGGAGAAATAGCCTGCAAATAAACTTCCGTTTTTCCTGAACCTGTAACACCATGTAATAATATTTCCCGATAATCTTGTACGTTATTAATAACATCTAATGCTTGTTTTTGTTCTGAACTAAGTTGTTTTGAATTATCCCTAATATCACTAAACTCTTGTTCTAATCTTAATACTTCTTGATCTTCAATAAGAATGTAACCATTTTCCTCTAACTTTTGTATCGTTTTTGTCGTTGTTTTGGCTTCTTTGACCAACTCCCTGACTAAAATTTGCCCTCCCTTACTTTTTATAAAGTGTAAAATTTCTTGCTGTCTTTTAGAAATATCTTGAGAAAAATAGTTGTTTAAGATAGCTACTTTTTTAAACTGAGCTTTTGGAGGTTCAGGAGCTTGAAAATAACTTTCTATCCAATTTCTCTTCCGTAATTCTTTAATAGCTTTTTTTGCTCCTTTGACTTTATTTTTCAAAAAATTATAACTATAATCTCCTTCTGTTTGTGCTTTCAATAAATTTAAAATTTGAGCAGCAGCAGGAGGACAAAATGTTTCTGCACCAGGAGGAATATTCTCTATTTTTAGTCGTATTCTCTGTTGAGATTTGCTTAATAAGTTAGGGGGTAATGCTGCTTTAATAACAGTGATTATATCGGTACAATAATAATTGGCAACTTTCTCTAATAATTGAAAATATTTTTTTGTAAAAAAGCCTGATGTAATAAGATCATCAATCGGTTTAACTTGATCATTATTAAGATATTTAGGAATAGAATGAGTGTATCGAATGGCAATTCCACCAATAATTTGTTTCCCAAAAGGTACACTTACAATGTCACCAGGTTGTACCATTAAATCAGAAGGGATACTATAGATACATAACTCTTGTCCCCAGGGAGAATTTAACAAAACTTCGATCCATTGAGGAGAAGCAGGTTCTACAATATAAAAGGATCTCGGTTCATGCACTAACAAACTTCCGGAAGACATAGACATACACTTTGCAACGTTATATAACACCCATTCCCCTTAAATTTAACACGGAATTATAATGAAAGTAATGAGCCTTAATATTTGGTATTCATCACTGTCTAGAGTAGATTGCTTCGGGGTATTTTCAATCAAAACACAGTTTACTGTTTATCTCACCCCTCGCAATGACTATTTACGTCTCTAATAACCTTTGAAAATTGGTATAATTAGCGATCTCGAAGAGATCCGCTTTGCGGTGCGCCTCTAGTTTCCGTACATTGATAAGTTCAGAGTTGAATTGATATTATGATAGTAGAATTCATATTATAAGAGGTTTTTAAGAAAAATGATTAATAACCCTCAAGAACAATCTAATCTCGATGATTTAATTAACAAAATTAAATATCAACACAGTAGCAAAAATAAAAAATCAATGGATAATTCTGATTATCAACCTAACTCAACTGATAACCTACTTCAGCAACTTAAGTCTGATTTAACACAACAACATAATTCAAATCAAAATAAACCAGAAAGTAATGAAAATTTACAGCAATTTAAACAACAATTTCAACAAAAACAACATAATGTGAGTCATAATGCACCAGTTGTTAACGAAAATTTACAGCAATTCAAACAACAATTTCAACAAAGTAAAGAAGAACAAAGAGAAACAATCACCCATCAAAACCAGGAGGAAATACGCTATACTGAACAAAGAAAGCAACAACAGCAAAAGTTATTGATTCGTCAGGCTGAACAATGGTTAAAAGATTTAGACGAATACTCTGACGAAGGATTATGGTTTGAATCTTTTTGCAGTAGTTATCCTTCTCGCTTAGATGCGGCGATCGAGTATTTAGCTGTTCTTAATGCTTCTTCATAGTTAAGCTTCAATTACTATTAGAACTCAACTAACTTATTATGGCAATTTCACTCAGTAAAGGTCAAAGAATTTCATTAGAAAAAGCAAGTCCTGGACTAAAAGCAGCCTTTGTCGGACTAGGATGGGACGTAAAAAAAGTCGATACAGGAACCGATTTTGATATTGATTGTTCTGTCTTCTTATTAGGAGAAAACGAAAAATTAGTATCCGATAGCCATCTCATCTTTTATAATAACTTAAAAAGTCCCGATCCCAATCATTCCGTTGAACATATGGGAGATAACTTAACCGGTGCAGGGGAAGGGGATGATGAGGTAGTATTAGTTAACTTTACCAAGATTCCTAATGAGGTTAAAAAATTAGTTTTTGTTGTCACCATTCATGAAGCAGACAAAAGAAGTCAAAACTTTGGACAGATAGAAAATGCTTTTGTCAGACTGGTGGATGTACAAACTAAAAATGAAGTTCTGCGCTACGATTTAACCGAAGACTATTCCATCGAAACTGCCTTAATTATTGCAGAAATCTACAACAAAGATGGAGAATGGCGCATGACGGCTGTAGGTTCCGGATATCAAGGGGGTTTACAGGCTATTCTTAACCGTTACTCTAGCTAAAATTAGTACCACAAAAGTAAGAAAAAGTCAAAAAAAATCATGGGAATTTCACTGAGCAAAGGTCAAAGAATTTCATTAGAAAAGGCAAGTCCAGGGTTAAAAGCAGCCTTTGTTGGATTAGGATGGGATGTAAAAAAAGTTGATACTGGTAATGATTACGATCTCGATGTTTCCGTCTTTTTATTAGGGGAAAATGAGAAGTTAATGTCTGATAATCATCTCGTTTTTTATAATAACTTGAAAAGTCCCGACCCCCATCATTCTGTCGAACATATGGGAGACAATCTAACAGGGGAAGGAGAAGGAGACGATGAAGTTGTTTTAGTTAATTTCACTAAAGTTCCTGATGATATTAAAAAATTGGTCTTTGTTGTCACCATTCACGAAGCAGATAAAAGACAACAAAACTTTGGACAGATAGAAAATGCCTTTGTCAGATTAGTTGATGTACAAACTAAAAACGAAGTTCTGCGCTATGATTTAACCGAAGAATATTCTATAGAAACTGCTTTAATTATTGCAGAAATCTATAAAAAAGACGGTGAATGGCGTATGAGTGCTGTCGGTTCGGGATATCAAGGGGGTTTACAAGCTATTCTCAATCGTTATTATAACTAGGAGAAAATCATGGCTATTAATCTTAAGAAAGGACAACGAATTTCCCTCAAAAAAGAAGCCCCAGGACTCACTAAAGTTATGTGTGGTTTAGGATGGGATGTAGCCGAGTCAAAAGGACTTTTTGGAATGTTTAAAGGCGGTGATTTTGACCTTGATGCTTCCGTTTTATGTTTAACCAACAATGATAAACTTAAGAGTAAATCCGATATTATTTATTTTGGTAACTTAAAGCATTCTTCAGGAGCAATTACCCATTTAGGGGATAATTTAACAGGAGCAGGAGAAGGGGATGATGAACAAATTTTAGTAGATTTAACGAACATTCCCGATGATATTCTTAAGTTGGTTTTTGTTGTTAATATTTACAAAGCAAGACAACGACAACAAAGCTTTGGACAGGTTAAAAATGCTTTTGTTCGCTTAGTTAACCTTAGTAATAATAAAGAAATTGCTCGTTATAGTCTTTTTGGAGAAGAATATGACGGAAAAACAGCAATGATTTTAGCCGAAGTTTATCGTGACGAAGAAGAGTGGAAAATGGAAGCAATAGGAAAAGGGGTAATAGTCAATGGATTACAAGAAATGTCTAATGAGTATTATTAAATAAGGCCATGAGTGAAGAAATTTTTGACAAAAAAGCCTCTTTTTTTGATAGATGGGCCCCTAACTATGACCTCATATTTACCACCATTTTCTATCAATCCTTACACAAAAGATTGTTATCTTATTTAAGTTTACCCCATCCCGCTTATGTGTTAGATTTAGGCTGTGGAACCGGTCGATTATTAAACCGTTTAGCTGAAAATTTTCCTGATTTACAAGGAATAGGAGTGGACTTATCCCCACGAATGTTAAAAGAAGCGAGGGAAACAAATCAACATCATCCCCGTTTAATTTTTACCAAAGGAAATGCAGAAAGTCTCCCTTGTGCAGACAATCAATTTGATGCGGTATTTAACACCATCAGTTTTTTACATTATCCCAACCCACAACAAGTATTCAAGGAAGTTAGTCGTGTTTTGAAACCGCAAGGAAAATTTTATTTAGTGGATTATATCCAACTGTATTCTATCGATTCTATTCCTTTTTCTCCTGGAGGAATCAACTTTTATTCTACCCAACAAAGAGAAGCGTTTGCAGAAAATGTGGGTTTAAAAACTCAAGGACATTATTATTTATTAGGACGAGTGGTGTTAAGCATTTTTGTTAAAGATTTGTGAAAAATATTGATGAAGAAAATGAGGTAAGAGATCAAGGGTAAAATTCTACCTAAAAATACCCCATGATGATACAGAATACTTGATACAATTCTTAGCATTTTTTTTCAAACAAATAAAAATAGCTATAATAAAAGAGTGAGGAAAAAATTGTCCTCAGAAGATGCCTTAGAGCATCGTCTTAACTGCTGATAATCCCGATTGGTCAATTAAGTTTTTGGGATAAGGAAACAAACCGATACACTTTATTCTCATAAGCATTGTAACTTGTGGATACTGATCAGTTTAAAATTGACTTTCAGATCCCGTTGCAATCAAAAATCTAATCGTTACAATGAGTTTGTGATCTAAGAATTTCAACAGTTAAGTACGTGGTCAGAGACACCGATAAAATAGCTCAGAGGACATTTCTCCTTGTGTTCAAGTTCTTAACGATATAAAAAAGGAGGTGAGTTCCTCCATGAACAACATACAAGAATGGAACCTCGGCCAGTATATTTTCCAATCGAAAGAATCAGAATTGCGCAAAAGTTCTTTCCCATTGTCTTTGGAAATGGCTTCGTTGGATAAGATAGAACCATTAAGTGTGTCAACTCAAGATTTGGCAAATCCCTTATTAGTCTCTGAAGTCGATTATCCGGCCAATGAAGTCATTGTCAAATATGAACCGTGGGTGGTAGAACCGATTAATCTCATCGATAGTTCATCTATCGATGGAGAGATAAGGATTAAGGAAACAACGAAACTGCTCAACTTTGAACTGTGGGAACTGGATGGCATTAGTGTCGAAGAAGCGATCTCCCTCTACAGTCAAGATCCCAACATTCAATATATCGAACCCAACTATCAAATTTCTCTGCAACAACAAATTCCCAACGATCCTTACTTTAGCTCCCTTTGGGGACTTCACAATACGGGACAGTTAGGGGGGACAGTGGATGCTGATATTGATGCACCCGAAGCGTGGGATATCCAAACCGGAAACGGGGATGTGATTATCGGGGTAATTGATACCGGAGTGGATTACACCCACCCTGATTTAGTCAATAATATCTGGACTAATCCGGGGGAAATTGCCAATAATGGTATTGATGACGACGGCAATGGCTATATAGACGACTTCTATGGCTGGGATTTTGCCTACGATGATGCTGATCCCATGGATGTCTATGGCCATGGTACCCATGTTTCTGGAACCATCGCTGCCCAAGGGGATAATAACAATGGGGTAGTCGGGGTTAATTGGGATGCCCAAATCATGGCTCTTAAGTTTCTCAACGATTATGGTTCCGGCAATACCTTTGATGCCGTCCAAGCCATCGAATACGCAACATTAATGGGGGCTGACCTCACGAACAATAGTTGGGGAGGTGGAGGCTATTCCCAAGCCTTGTACGATGCGATCGCCGCCTCTGGAGAAGCCGGACAATTGTTTATCGCAGCCGCAGGAAACTATGGCAACAACAATGACATCTATCCTTTTTATCCTGCTAGTTACGACCTCGACAACATTATCTCCGTTGCGGCAACAGATCGCTACGATAATTTGTCCTACTTTTCTCACTACGGGGAGACATCCGTGGATTTGGGTGCGCCCGGTTCGGATATCTATAGCACCATTCCTGGCAACGGTTACGCTTCCTACAATGGAACATCCATGGCCACCCCTCATGTATCTGGGGTGGCAGCTTTACTTTGGGCTGAATATCCCGATTTGACGGCAGCCGAAGTCAAACAACTACTGCTAGAAACCACCGATCCCATTGCTGCTTTAGACGGAAAAACCGTTTCAGGAGGACGGTTGAATGCCTATAATGCTCTGGTGGGTGGCATTGCTGCCACCATTGAGGGGAGTCAGTGGAATGATCAAAATCAAAACGGCTTATGGGATGCAGAAGAACCGACTTTGGCGGAGTGGACTGTTTACCTCGACATTAACAACAATGGAGAATTGGATGTCGATGAACCCTCTACCACTACGGATGAAGAAGGCAATTATGTCTTTAATTTCGTACAACCGGGGACTTATACCGTTGCACAAGTTCTAGAACCAGGATGGACTCAAACCTATCCTAGTAACCCAGGAACCTATCAAGTAGAGGTAGAAGCCGAAGAAGTGGTCTCTGATCTCAATTTTGGTAACTTTCTCTCCAATCCCGCCGAAATCCAAGGCAGTAAATGGCACGATGTGGATGGAGACGGCATTTGGGACAGTAACGAATCTGCTTTAGAGGGCTGGACAATCTATTTAGATCAAAACGAAAATGGTGAATTGGATGAAGGAGAAATTTCGACCATCACCGACGCAAATGGTCATTATAGCTTCACTGGTTTAGCTCCCGATACGTATACCGTTGCTGAAGTGATGCAACTGGGTTGGGGACAAACCTATCCTAGCGGTGGTCGTTTATTGTTTGATGATCCGCCTGGCGATACGTTTGGTTATTATGATGCCCTTGACATTAAAAGCCTCAGTGGTTCGGTCAGTGGCGGCTATCTCACCTTAACCATGGAGTTCTTCACCCCCATTGCCCCACCCTCTTCTTATGACTACTATAACGCCGTTGTGGGCTATTGGGACTTAGATGTTGATCAAAACACAGCTACCGGCGTTCCTTCTAATCAGAGTTACTTTGCACCCCCTGACCAACAAGGAGGCCCGTTAGGGGTTGATGTGTACGTTGATCTGTTTAGCGAAGAATATCAACCTGGCTTGGTTAACCTCGTTGATACCACTACCTATAGCACCATTGCCACAGTTCCCATTACCTACAACATAGACTCATTGCAAATCGAAATCCCCTTGTCTGTATTAGATGATGACGGCAGCATCAATTATGGTACTGTTGTTGGTTCATTTTACGAACCAACGGACGCAGCACCCAATCCGGAATTCGGCACCACCCTATCCCAAGTGCATATCGTGGAAGTGGGACCCGATGAAGTCGCTACTGATATCAATTTTGGCAACCGCTTAAATACCATCCAAGGCAGTACGTGGAATGATCTCAACGGTAATGGTATTTGGGACGCGGATGAAGTCGGTCTAGCGGATTGGGCCATTTATCTCGACGACAACCAGAATGGTCAATTAGACAACGGCGAAACCTATACGTTTACGGATGCTGATGGCCATTACTCCTTTAGCGGACTCGCCCCTGGAACCTACACTATCGGTGAATTTCTCAAACCCGGTTGGGATCAGACCTATCCAGGTTTTAACGGGGGTTTTGAAACTGGCCAATTTCTTAATTGGCAAACATTGGGGGATACGACTATTGAGACAGCTAGTTTCGGGGCAGGCCCAACTGAGGGAATCTATCAAGCCTTGTTGACTAATGGTGTTGATTCAGTCACTGACACCCAGCTAGAAAATTTCCTGGGATTAACTTCAGGAAGCTTAGATAGTTTGGGTAATGGCTATGCCACTCAAGGCTCAGTCATCAAGCAAACATTGACTGTCAAAGAGGGGACTGAACTCAGCTTCGACTGGAATTTCCTGACCAACGAAGGGACCCCCACTTACTACAACGATTTTGCCTTCATCACCATCTCGTCCCTCGATACATCAACTGAAACTACGTTAGCTAATACCTATAACGCTTTCACCTTCTCTTCTACGCCTTTTTACGAAGAAACGGGGTTTGGAACTTTTTCCTACACCTTTGCAACAACTGGCAGGTTTACCATTGGTATTGGCCTAGTCGACGTGGGAGATACTGTCGTTGATTCAGGCTTACTCGTGGATAATTTCAGGGTGATAGGTAATTTCTCTTCAACAGGTGCTACTCAAGAAGTAACCCTTAGCTCTGGACAGATTGTCGATAATGTCAACTTTGGTAACCAAGCTACCATTATCAACGGCACTAACCAACAAGATACCCTCATCGGAACCATCAAGAATGAAATTCTCTACGGTGATAATGGCAAAGATCATCTGTATGGCATGGAAGGCAATGATGAGCTTAATGGAGGTAATGCTCATGATATTTTAGTGGGGGTTGATCCGAATGCGGTTAACCCTGGACTGGGAGAGTTCGATAGTCTTAATGGTGGCAATGGTCCTGATACCTTTGTGCTGGGAGACGCTAATCAAGTCTACTACGATGACAATAATCCTCTGACTGAAGGGTTAAGTGATTATGCTCTCATTGCTGACTTTGCTGAACCGGATCAAATTCAACTCCATGGAACAGCCAATGACTATGATTTAGTTGACAATTATACCCTTGGCACTACCACTGGAACTGCTATCTTCCGAGAAGATTCTGTCGAAGAACTCATTGGTTTAGTGGCAGATGTTACCGGTTTAGACCTCAACAGTAATGATTTTAGTTTCGTTTCCTGAAACCTTTAATGGTTGACAGGTTGACATCTTCTTTAGACAAACTACCCCAGGCTTAGCATAGCAGCCTGGGGTTTCAAAAGCTCTAGAGCATCAATTAAAGATAAGATTTAGTAAAGACCGGGGTTAATGCGATCGCCACCTTCGTTTAATTCGTTAGCAGGAGGAGTGACCACAAACTTATCTAAATTAGCTTCTAAACGTTGTCTTTGTCTTTCACTGAGTCCAGGAATGTCTAAGACTTCCTCTACACTGTCATAAGGGGAATATTTGATAATTTTAGCGGCCAAGTTGGGATAAAACCCACGAAGTTGACGGAAACCGCGCACATCTTCGTTATTTAAGTCAATTTTTTGACCGTATTCGGTGGTTAACTTAGCATCGACGGGGTTTAATTCAGCAGCAACCGCAGAACCCACAAACCCAACGGAACTAATCAGTACCATCAAGATAGCAAACAGACGAACAATCGTTTTCATTACAATGATTCTCCTAAAAATGTGTATTGATCCCTTTACGAGAATGCACCATCCCAACGGGAAATGCCTCTCTAACAGCAGATTAAGATAAAAATGTTATATCATGCCAAATGTATTTTATGCACCTGATTTGAAAGAATATCCTTCATAGGTGCGGAAAAATTTCAGAAAATCTTAAACTGCTTCAGGAACTATGATAGCCTAATTTGTGTCCTTACTGCTCAACTAAACTGTTAACTTCCAGTAATACCTCACCGGCGATTAACCGTTTCGCAGCATCCAGTAACACCTCTTCGATATAAGGCTTGACAAAATAACCCTTTGCCCCCCGTTCGGCTGCAATACGCTGCATTTTCTGTGCGCCACGGGACGTAATCATGGCAATGGGAATCTGGGAAAGTGTCTTATCTTCTTGCAGACGGGATAACAACTCTAACCCTGTCATCCTGGGCATTTCGATATCACAGAGGATTAACCCACAAGATAACCCCCCTCGTAATTTTTCCCAAGCTTCTTGACCATCTCTTGCTTGTTCTACGTCATAGCCGGCTTTGGTAAAGCTCATGGATAACATTTCTCTGACCATCACCGAATCATCAATAATTAATACTGAATTATGATCAGTAGAAGAAGGGGGTTCATTGTTTGACGTTCCCTCTTTATCAACCTTTCGGGATGATTTCACCATCGGCTTTTTAGTGCTACCAGGCAGTAAAATGTCTCCGTTTAACATCCGTTGGGCCGCATCTAGGAGGGTTTGATCGGGACAAGGCTTCGTAAAGTAAGCCGTTGCCCCTAACTTGGCTGCTACCTTGCGGTGACGATCAGCACCACGGGAGGTTAATAAAGCCACCGGTAAAGAGGCAAGACTGGGGTCTTTTTGTAAATTGGATAAGAACTCCAACCCATTCATGCGGGGCATTTCAATATCACAGAAGACCAAATCACAAGGCAACCCAGACCGTAGTTTTTCCCAAGCTTCTTGACCATCACGGGCCTGTTCCACGCGATAGCCTGACTTACTGAAGCTCAACGATAACAATTCTCGTACCATGATCGAATCATCGACAATTAATAGGGTAGGTTCAGCATTGTCTCCTGTCCAGGTTTCAAAGGCTTCGGCATTCTTCTGCCATAAACCATTACCGCTATCGGTGCGTAAGCGTCCTTGGGCAATGGCAATCAATTCCAGAACATCTCCAATGGGCATAATCGTACCATCCCCTAATACCGTCGCCCCGGCAATACCCGCCGGTTTAGGAATGGGCCCTTCAATTTGTTTGATCACAATTTCTTGCTCGCCAATCACCTGATCCACTTGTACGGCGAGTAAGGAACCGGCCCCTCTTAAGATCACTAAAGACACCGTATCTTCTTCGTGTTTACCCCCATAAACACTACTGCGACTGAGTTGACGATTATAAGATAAAAGGTCTTTGAGGGGATAAACCGCCAAACGTTGACCATTCCAGACCACAAAGGTTTGTCCGCTTTCATCCTCCATTAAATCTCTGGGTAGATAGTCTTTCATGTCTTCTACCCCGTCCATAGGAAAGGCAATACGAGCGCGATCGCTGATGCAACAAAGGGCTTTACTAATACTCAGGGTGAGGGGTAAACGAATGGTAAAGGTGGTTCCTTTCCCGCGAGTTGAATCAATGCTCACAGAACCGCGAATGTCCCGTAAACTGGTGCGAACCACATCTAAACCCACCCCACGACCGGCAAAGTCATCCGCTTTGTCACGGGTACTGAACCCTGGATGGAAGAGAAAGTCATAAATTTCCGTTTCTGTGAGTAGACTGGCTTCTTCGTAGGTAATCAATCCTTTTTCGATGGCTTTGCGTTTCACTCGTTCGGCATCAATTCCACCCCCATCATCGGCAACGGTGATTACGGTTTGGTTTCCTTGAAGAAAGGCTCGTAAGTGAATCTGTCCTTCGCTGGGTTTACCCTGTTTTTGCCTGGCTGCTGGTTCTTCAATACCGTGGGTAATGGCATTATTGACCAAGTGAGTCATGGGATCATAGAGTTGTTCGAGAATCATCTTATCGATGAGAACGTCTCGCCCTTCCACTTGGAGTTTGGCCTGTTTTTGTAATTTCCTGGAAATTTCGCGGATGGCACGGGGCAAACGATCAGCATTGTTAGCAAAGGGAACCATGCGAGATTTGGTCATCCCTTCTTGTAGCTGAGTGGTGACTTGTCGTAGGTTGCGGGCGACTTGTTCGGTTTCATCCACTAAAAATTGAATATCAGAGGCTGATTCCCTGATTCTGACAATGAATTCGATCATTTCTTGGGAGAGTAAATGGAAGCCGGTAAAACGATCCATTTCCAGGGCATCTAAATCCCGATCTTCTCCTTGGTTATCTAGGTTAACCCCGTTGTTATTATTACTGCCTAAAAGATTGGTCGATCCGTTACGATTTTGATTACGACTGGCTAATAACGCGCCTTCTAGTAGGGTTCGTTCGTATAAATCTTGCATTCGTCCCCCCACGTCACTGAGGTTATGGACTTGGTTGAGGAGGTTATCTAAAAATTGTCTAACTCTTTCTTGATCTTGTTCTAAACTGTTGCGTTTCACCACCAATTCCCCGATCAAGTTACTGAGGTTATCCAGTTGTTTAATGGGAACCCGCATGGTTTGTTCAAAGGCTTTGGTTTTGGTGCTGCGGGTTGTCGATGCGCCGGAAAAGCGTTTTCCTGAAGATTGGGCAACGGCAGGGGTTCCTCCCATTCCCTCCGCTTGTTTGAGGAGGTCTTCAAGATCGCCGAAATCATCTTCTAAATCCAGATTTGACTCTTGAGCAACAGCAGTCACCTTAGAGGGGATAGCAGCAGCGTGAGAGGGTAGAGATTTGTCTTCATCCTTGGCGGGGGCAGCGATAAAGGCAGCTAATTCGGCAACGGTAGCCTCATCTAAAACTGTGTCAGTGGCGGGTTGTGCTAAAAGTTGTCCGAGGGTTTCTAAGGCAGGATAGACAGAAGCAATGACGGTAGGGGTTTTCTGAGGAGACTCCACTGTGCCTAAGAGTTGTTGAAGTTCCCCCATGTCATCCTCTTGAGCAAAGTCCTCAAAGGCAGAGGTTAAATCATTTAAAAAGTCTTCATCGCTGTCTTCTAACGGATGGTCTTTTTCCCATTGTTCTGAGGCATCATTTAATAAGCTAACCAACTCTTCTTCTTCTGATATGTCATCCCCATGATGATTATTCTGCTCCCAACTTAACTCATCGTTGAAAAGCTCGTTAATTTCTTCGTCTGATGGTAGAGAGGACAAACTGGGATTATCGATGGGAGGGTTCGACTCATCTTCGGAGGAACTAACCGATAAGTCTTGTTCAAATAAATTAACTAATTCGTCCAATTTCCCATCAGATTCTAGACCATCTGAGTCTTGGCCCAAGTCGTCTAGAAGTTGAGCAATATCTTCATCAAAGGATTCTTCGGGAAATTGGTCTGGGTTAGAATAACGACTGTTCATGTCTTAGGTCCTATCAGCTTGGGATGAGTGCCTCTTGGATTTAGGTTACCCAGTATCGTTGAAAAAATTATAATTGCTCAGAATTTTGGTTAAGATTATTCTTCAATTCGATAGCCAAATTCTGCTAAACGTAGGTTAGACTGTCGCCATTGGGGTTCGACTTTTACAAAGAGTTCTAGATAAACGTCCCCTGCAATTAATTTTTGAATTTGTTTTCTGGCCTCGCTACCAATGGCTTTGAGCATACTTCCTTTTTGACCGATAATAATGCCTTTTTGGGAATTTCTTTCGACGTTGATGGCTGCAAATACTTTGGTGATTTTAGCAGTTTCTTCTACTTTTTCAATGGTTACCGCAACAGAATGGGGAATTTCTTGCCGAGTCATTTGTAATATTTGTTCTCTGATTAATTCTCCCATAATAAACCGTTCGGGTTGATCGGTAATCAGGTCAGGGGGATAATAATAGGGACCTGGCTCTAATTTATCAATTAGGCTATTTTGTAATGTTTCTAAACCGTCTCCTGTCAGGGCAGAAAATTTAATCATTGGCCAGTTATACTCTTGAATTAAATTGGTGTAACTTTCATCGATTTCTTGATAGGTTTCGCTTTGTTGGTCGCTTTTATTGAGTCCTAAAATGACGGGTTGATTCACAGTTTTCAGTAAATCAATGATATAGCGATCGCCGCCTCCTGATGGGACGGAACTATCTACCACTAATAAAATAATATCCACAGAATTAATAGCAGTTTTTGCGTTTTTAACGATAATTTTTCCTAAGTTATGATGGGGTTTATGAATTCCTGGGGTATCAACAAAAATAATTTGGGCTTGTTCGGTGGTTAAAATACCTCTTAAACGGTTACGGGTGGTTTGAGAAACGGGGGAAGTAATCGCTATTTTTTGTCCAATTAATTGATTCATCAGGGTGGATTTTCCCACATTGGGACGACCAATAATTCCCACAAATCCAGATTTAAACCCTTCTGGCGCAATGGGAATAGTAGATAAAATACTTAAATTTAGATTGTCGTTCATTAGAATAGATTTTTGAGATTGATTATTTTTATCTTAGCAATATTTAAACCCAAAATATACCAATTAAAGATTAGTTAATATTTGTTTTGTTTCTTCGATCTGTTCTTGACTAAATCCTGCTTGTTCTAAATGATTTAAAAATTCAATTTGACGGTAACGAGCATCTAAAGCTATAGCTTGCTGATAAATTTTGTGACTTAATTTTATTTCTTTTTTTTGCTGATAAACTAAAGCTAATGCAACCCAAGGGTGAGGATTATAGGGTTCGAGTTGAGTTGCTTGTTTACCGTGAATTTCTGCTTGTTCAGATTGTTGTAAACGATGATAAGCTAAACTCAAATTATAGTGAGCAATTTCATTATCTGGTTTTAAATCAATTGCTTTATTATGGGTTTCTACTGCTTGATCTAACTCATTATTAACTAAATAAACAATTCCCAACGCATTCAACGCAGGAACATGATTATTATCAACGTCTAAAGCATTTTGTAAGTTTTCTTTAGCCTTATCTGCTTGTTTGTTTAAATGATAAGTCCATCCTAACACCACTAAACCAGAGAGATTTTGTGGATCAAGATTAACCGATTCTTCGAGAGAATTAATCGCTTTTTGTATTTGTCCTTGTTGACGATAGTTTAACCCCATTACTCTTAATGTAGCAGCTTTTTTCTTGTCTTCAGGTGACACAGGTTTAATGGGAGGAGTGGGAGAAGAAACCACCACAGGAGAAGACTCTACAGATGGAGATGAACTATTGTTTTGACAACTAATACACAGAGGAATAATAACAGAAAATAGAATCAAATAATAAGCTTTATAGTTAGTCATAATTATTGCATTCCCAAAACGACACTAGCTAAAATCGCAGCAGCAGCAGTTACTAACACTCCTAATGATACATTTAGTTGTTGCTTATTAGCTTCTTGAAAAGCTTCTATTTGCTGCTTATTGGCTTCAATTTGTTGTTTATTAGCTTCTTGGAAGGCTTCTATTTGTTGTTTATTGGCTTCTGCTTGTTGCTTATTGGCTGCTTGGAAAGCTTCTATTTCTGCACGAATAGAAGTAATCTGAGTTTCTGAAGTCTGACGATATAAATCGATTCTTTCTGCTAATAACTTATTATCTTGTACTAAACGTTGATTATCTTCATCGACTTTTCTCTCCAAAGTATTCAGACGGACATCTAAATTGTCTAATTTATTGATAATGGTTTCAAATTCTCGTTGAGTCATAATAGGTAGAAACGATAGATGTTACTTTTATCTTTATTATATAAGACAATTTGAAGCGTTTTATTATTGCATTCCTAAAACCACACTAGCTAAAATCGCAGCAGCAGCCGTAACTAAAACACCTAATGATACATTTAGTTGTTGTTTATTGGCTTCTTGGAAGGCTTCTATTTGCTGCTTATTAGCTTCAATTTGTTGTTTATTAGATTCTTGGAAGGCTTCTATTTGTTGTTTATTGACTTCAATTTGTTGTTTATTAGCTTCTTGGAAGGCTTCTATTTGTTGTTTATTGGCCGCTTGAAAAGCTTCGACTTCTGCACGAATAGAATTAATTTGAGTTTCTGAAGTTTGGCGATACAAATCAATTCTTTCTGCTAA
>JASJDN010000107.1 GCA_030065205.1 Crocosphaera sp. | reverse complement strand
GAAAAATTTATACCTCGTAGGGTGGGTTAGGCGCAGGGTTGATTTTTATGAAAACACAATAACTTATGGTCTGCAACCTAACCCACCATTTTAGGTATGTAGTCTATTATACTTTTTACCCCACACTGTCGGGAGAGCCTATGTTGAACGTCCTCCCATCGAAGCATTAGCCTATCAAGAAATTATGCACCCTGGCGCTCTGGTACGAATTCCTGGGCCAAAACAGACGGGTAAAAGTTCTTTAGCGTTAAAACTATTAGCCTTTGCCAAAGAGAAAAAATATCATACATTGAAATTTAGTATTAATGAAATTGAGTCAAATTGTGCTACGAATTTAAACCAATTTTTACGCTGTTTTTGTAAACAAATTACTCAGGAATTAAAAATTGAATCTAAATTAGATGAGTTTTGGGATGAAGATATTGGGAGTAAGTTAAGTTGTAGTTATTATCTAAAACACCATATTTTAAGACCATTAACTGAGCCTTTGGTATTAGTTTTAGAAGATATTGATAGTTTATTTGAGTCTCCCCAATTAGCTCAAGATTTTTTTCCTTTATTGCGCTCCTGGTATGAAGAAGGAAAACGGGATCAAGATTGGCAAAAATTAAGATTAGTAGTAGTTTATTCCTCGGAAATTTATATAAACCTCGACTTAAATCATTCTCCTTTTAATGTTGGTTTACCTGTCCATTTACCTTATTTTACCCTGCAACAAGTCCGGGAATTTTCCCAGAAATACGGGTTTTAGAGCCGATTACAACTTATAAATTGGAGAGTTTAGGATTAGTCACTTATCAAGGTAAAGGAGTTATTCCCCGTTGTCAACTGTATCGGGTTTATTTTCGGGAATATTTATCAACGTAGTTTCAAATTAACTAAACTAACGTTGCACCACCATCACTAAAAATGGTAGTCCCTGTTAGATAAGTGTTCTTCATTAAACATAAATAAGCTTCCGCTATTTGTGAGGGTTTTCCTAATCCCAGAGGTATTTTATCTTCCATTTCTTTTAACTGGAGAAATCCAGGGGAAACCGCATTGACTCTAATAGGAGCGAGTTCTAATGCAAGCGTTTTACATAAAGATTCCACGGCACCATTAATGATACTCAAAGTAGAAAAACCTAAATAGGGACGAACCCCCAAAGTTCCTGAAGAAAAAACAATACTCCCCCCAGATTTAATTTGTTTATAAGCTAGTTTAGCGATATGGTATTGACCCCAAAGCTTGGTTTCAAATGCGTGACGGACATCTTGAGTATTTAATTCTAAAAAGGGAGCAACAATTAAAGGAGACTTTACCGTTATAGCAATATGATCAACAAAACCGATTTTTTCGAGTAATTTTTTGATGTCACTCTCCTTGGTAATATCAAAAGAAAAATATTTACACTCTTCAAGCTTGTTTATTTTTCGTAATTCATGGGCTTGCTCTTCAGCCGATTTAGAAGCAATAATGACATTACCTTCTTGTTCTTTAACTTGTTGAGCCAAAGCCAGTCCGATTCCTGAACTTCCGCCAATAATAAGAATGGTTTGATTTTTCATGTTCATTGTAGGTAAAAAAATTGTTTTAATTAGTCGCTGCTTTTTGTTGTCTTTTGTTTCTTTCGGGGTCGGTTTCTAGTTCAATATACAACGAATCAATTCCCTCCCTTTCTAACAGTTCTAATATGGCCAAGTTTAATTTTCTTTCAGCAGCAAAGTAAAAGCTAAGAGAACTGACATAAGCCCTAATTTCAATGACACGAGCATTCTGTTCAATTTTTTTAAACCTGACTAAACATTTCTCATAACATCCTTCAATCGATGCTGGTAATTGCTCAATTCCCTCACAAATACGACTGGTTTGTTGGGCCGAAATACCATCAATATTTAGATGTAAATTAATGCCAAATTTTCCGTCTTCAGCATTTTGTGACCAGTTGGCAACGATTCCCGAAATCATTTTTGAATTGGGCATTTTGGTAATAGCACCCCAGACACTATCATGAATAGTTGTGGTTCTGAAACCCACCTTTAAGACTTGTACCATGTTGGAAAATCCTGAAATGACCAGCCAATCTCCTTCTTTATAAATAGCGTCAGAGTAAATAATTACGGTGCAAAACCAATCATAAACGATATCTTTAAAAAGTAACCCTAATGTGATTCCTGCACCCCCCAATAACCCAACAAGGGCGGCTGCAGATTGTCCTAAAAACATCTCACTTATTTTCAGTGTTATCAGAATAATGGCGATCGCTTGAAAAATTTTAGGCATCAAAGGCTTTAATAAGTCATCGAGGTCACTGTCAGTATGTAGTAACACCTCAGCAATAAGTTGACCCAAGATAGAAGAAGCTCGATAAACAAAATAAGCAATAATTAAAATAACAATTAAATTCAGAAATTGATCAATAGTTTGACTGAGTTTAGCCCCTAAATTTTCTGATAGAATGTCTTTACTCAACCACAATCCACCAATGAGAATTAAACCGCTTAAGCAGGGTTTCAAAATACCAATTATCTCATCATCGAATTTAGTTTGAGTTTTACTGGTGAAGTTTTCAATGCGTTTGAGAATAATTGCCGTCAAAAACACTCTCAAAAATTGCGTCACCGCTAGAACAATTGCTACAATAGCAACTTTACCAATGGGAAAGCCAGAGCTATTAATGTTCGTCAGAGTCGTCCAAAATGTTTCCATAATTTGTTATGTTCTCGAAATAGTGAATCTAAATTTATTACCCTTGCTAGAACCGATAACTAAGACAATTTTTCTAATTAATCCTACATTCATAATTAACATACTATCTAAACTTTTGCTTGTATGATTAATCCTTTATCTATATTTAATATTCATTTGATACGATATTTACTCGTAGTTTGTTAACAGAATGATGCTGGCTGTAGCCTGGACAAAGTAGAGACATTATCAGAAATGTCCCTGGCTGTATAAGCGATCGCTATTAATAAAATAAGGTTGGTAAGCCTATGAGTATTGGCTTTGCTCCCTTCAAGATTATAGCCACCACTTTTATAATCTCGGAACATTGCCTCAATTCCCCCTCTCAATTTATAACATTTAATAACTTCACTGGCATCTTCTAAATTTGTTATAATAAACCTAAGATAAGACTTAAGCAGGATTCTACTAAAAATCTTTGAATCTTCTTTCTCCGACTTTGGTATAGAATAGGAATAGGAAGATAAGCGGCCAGCCTTTCTATTCTAACCGGTTTATGAACCTTATTAGCTATACTAATATTCGTAAAAGTAAAAATTTACTTTTTGATAATGCGTTTTGTAGATAGTCTTGATAGAAAGGCAAAAAATCCATAGATTATAATAAAAAATTAGGCTTTAGAATAAGTCTTTTTATCATTTTTTATGGGATTACTTCTGTTCATTTCTAACAATTATAAATATCCTAGTCTACATAGACCTCATGTACTGTTTTCCTTGGAGGCTGAATTCATTTTAAAGAGCGATCGCTGATCTCTAAATCCCTCATGGTGAGCCTTTTCCAACTCTTGTCACCCCGTCAACCTTTGAACACTTTCCCGGAAGCATTGGAAGCATTTCGTACAGCTATCTCTTACCGTTTTCATAACTGGTTAAAGAATAATGCTGACGTATTCGCCTTGTATAAAGCTAGTTTTGGTTATGTTTGGGCTTGAAATTAGCTAAAGTCCCAATAGTACAAAGATATCCTAATTATCGAGAACAACCTCCTGCCTTCTGCCTCCTGCCTCCTGCCTTCTTGATTCTTAGACAATACCAAAAGAGTTTTCTAAGGCTTCTAAAACCACATCTGTGACAATTTTTGTCCGATAACGACAAGCTTGGGTTTCTGTTGAATCAAAACTGCCATTTTCCCAATATTTATTGCTGCCTGCACCGCCACCACAGACACCAAAATAATCACAGCTTTGGCGACATTTATTAACTCCTTGTGTCATATCTTGATAGATTTTCTTGAATTTTTCACTATTACAAACCGATTCTAAACTATCAGTTAACACATTCCCTAAAATAAACTTACCGTAAGGTTTAATATCCACTGATAATAATTCAGGATCAAAAGTAGAAAAGTTACCTAAATAATCAATATTTAAAATAGCATAAGGATGATTCATATCAGTTTTTGTTAATCTTTGATTATCGCAAATTAAACCGCAAACTGCTTCAAATTCTCTCACTTTAAATTGATCATTGGTTTGGCTAGTTAATTCCCAAAACCGTCTCATAAACTGATAATATTTTTTTTCAGTTCCTATTTTATCTAAGGAAGAAGTTTCATTAATTCCTTCTGTTTCTTCCATATTAAAAGCAACATCAGTAATTCCATTTTCCCAGAAAAAATTAAATATTTCATCAGCATAATCTAAAGATTCTTGAGTAATAACAGCAATGATATTAAAATAAATCTCATTTTTTTGTAAGTAACGAATCCCTCTCATCACACTTTCATGACTGCCTAAACCTGTCCGAGTTTTACGATAAGAATCATGTAAAAAATTAGGTCCATCAAGACTAACTCCAACACTCATATTAGACGCTTTAAAAAAATCGCACCAAGCTTGATCAATTAAAATGCCATTAGTTTGAATTGAATGATAAATAGGAACTTGTTTACTCTTATATTTCTGATCAGCAAATTCAATTCTTTTAAATACTTCTTCATAGTAAGAAATGGGAACAGCTAAAGGTTCTCCTGCGTGCCAACAAATATCAAGAAAATCTCCCACAAAGGGACTTTCAAAAATTGCTTTAAAAATCGGTTCAACTAAATCCAGAGATAACCTTTCTTTTAAATTACGATTTGGTAAATAACAATAATCACAATCAAGATTACAAAAAGGAGTGGGTTGAATCACCACTAAATTAATGGGGCCAAAAGATGAAACATCAATAGACTCATTTTGGTTAGTATTTATAGGTAAATTTATAGTCATTTTTTCTCCTTACCACCGATTCACAAAACCACCATTTCTCCAACCGCCACCACGGTTAACAAAACCACCTCCACCGTAACGATTATAAAATCCTCCACCATTTCGCCAGGGACTTCTATTGACAAAACCACCACCACCATGACGATTAGCAAAACCACCCCGATATCCATTCCCCCAACTTCCTCCGCGGCCGTTTCCCCAACCCCTTGCGATTAAATCATTCGTTTGTTCGCTTGAAACATCAATCCCTCTTTCTTGCATTGCTTCTGTTAAACGAGAGAGACGATTTTCTATGGTTAAGTTGTTATCTGAGAAAGTATCATAACTTTTAGCGACAGAAGCGGTTAAAGTAGACACCGCTAAAATAAATCCGACACAAGTGATTTTTGTTGTAATCTTCACAATAACCTTTCCTAAAATTCACGAATAAACACTTAAATATGATCTTAAACAATAACGGTTCTATAGATTAATAACGGTTATAGAAACCACCTCCATTGCGAAAAGGACTTCGATTCACAAAACCGCCACCCCCACTCCGATTGACAAAACCGCCACCACCACCACGATTGGCAAATCCACCACCACCACTACGATTGGCAAACCCTCTGACTAATAAGTTTTCCCCTTCTGTTGGTAACGTATTGATGGTTTCATTGGCTTGCTTTTCTATTGCTTTGGTAAGACGAGATAGACGATATTCAATATTATTAGAAATGTCATTACTGATAGGGTTTTGAGGACTAGCGTTTGCTGCTGAAATGCTTAAGGTTGAGACAGCTAATAAAAAACCCATAAACGTGATTTTGGTCGTCATTGGCACGATTTTTTTATCTTATGATACAATCCCACTAAAGAACTGTAGCAAAAAATAGACTTCTATTGCCATTATTGTTAAATTTGTTTACCTTTTATTTACAGCTTGACTAAAATCGAGTAACAATTTTACTGTTTCTAGTAAGATAAAAAAATTATGTATAAGAAATTACCATTAATTGCTCTCGGTTTAATGACTGCTTTAACTTTTCCTAGTCAGAGTTTAGCGGAGACAGTTATAGAGAGAGTAGCAAGAACAGGAACATTGAATGTTAGCACAAGAGTTAATTTAGTTCCGTTTGCTTATGTAAATGATGAAGATGAATTAACAGGCTATTCTATAGAAATTATCGAATTAATCAGAGAAAATTTAGAGAAAGAACTAGGAAAAGATGTCAATATTAAGGTTGTTGTTGATGACACTTTAGATGAAAGAATTACCAGCGTTTTGAATCGGGAGGTTGATATTGCTTGTGATACAGTTTTTACTTGGCAACGGGATAAATTTGTAGATTTTTCCTTAGCTTATGGTATTTCTGGGATTAAAGTTTTAGTAAAAAAAGATAGTAACTTATCATCTCCAGATTCTTTTAAAAATAAACGGATTGCCATTATTGAAAATCTCCTTCGTCCAGATTCGATTAAAGTGATTGAATCTCAAGTAACCCTTGTTAGTGTTGATAGTATGGAAGCAGGAATTAAAGCCGTAGAAGATGGTGAAGTGGATGGATTTGCTTTCGATGGAACCATTTTAGAAGGAATGCGACAAACTTTAAATAAACCTGATGAGTATAAAGTGATTCCCGATGAATCTTATTTTAGACATGGTATTGCTTGTATGGTTCCTGAACAAGATTCTACCTTTTTAAACTTAGTTAACTTGACCATTGGTAAAATGATGGACGGTTATATTCGGGGGGATTCTCGTTATGTCGACATCGTTAATCGTTATTTTGGAGAAGAGGGAATTGTTCCTATTGAATCTCAAAGAATTAAAGACTTTTTTGAAATGATTATTATTACCCGCGAACAAATTCCCCCAGAACAATAATTTAAGTCTCAGGAAACTTTCCTTCTCGAACCTCTTGGGAAAAATCATTAACGGCTTTCGTAACGATGTCTCTTAAATTGACATAGGATTTAGCAAAAGGGGGTTGTTTTTCGGATAACCCTAATAAATCTGCTGTGACTAATACTTGTCCATCACAATCAGACCCCGCACCAATACCAATGGTCGGAATGGGTAACTTAGCGGTAATCATTCTAGCAAGGTTAGTCGGAATATGTTCTAACACAACAGCAAAAGCCCCAGCTTCCGATAAAGCGATCGCTTCTGATAAAATACGTTCAGCATCAGCTTCAGTGGTTCCCTGTTGACGATATCCTAAACGATGCACCGATTGAGGGGTTAACCCCACATGGCCCATTACAGGAATACCAATATCACTTAAACGGGCAACGGTTTCCACCGCAGCAGGGTGTCCCCCTTCCAGTTTAACCCCTTGTACCCCAGTTTCCTTTAAAACCCGTCCGGCTGCATGAATCGCCTGACTAATGCTTTCTTGATAGCTGAGAAACGGCAAATCACACACAACTAAGGCCCGTTTGACTCCACGACGAACAGCGGCCGCATGATATAACATTTCATCCAAGGTAACAGGTAAGGTGGTTTCATATCCTAAAGCAACCATGGCCAAAGAATCACCCACCAAAATAATATCAATACCGGCTGCGTCTAATAATTGAGCAAAACCATAATCCCAAGCGGTTAATGCAACAATAGGACGGCCTTGTTGTTTCCAGGTAATCAGTTGCTGTGTTGTCAGTCCCATAATATCCCCAAAATCTGCTCATAGGCAAAGGCTTAATATATTAAGCCTCTACTGTGACTTATGCTTTAACTGCTTCAAGAATTCGAGAATAATAAAAACGAGTGCTAGTCATGTCTTTCCGCTGAATGGTAAAGCCATTATTTTCTAGTATTTCTATGATATCTTTTTCTTTGTGTTGATAGGCGCGAGTGGTTTTACTGGGGCCAGGGAAAAATTCACCAATCTTTTTAAGCAGGGTTAAACAAAGGGTTTTTGGGGCAAAACTAAGGATTAATCGGGTTTCAGCTAAAGAGGCTAAATGCTTAATCATCTTCGCTGCATCTTCAGTGGGATAATGGATTAATACATCTAGACAAATAACCGTATGATATTGTCCCGTTAAACTTTCTAAATCTTGTACCGCAAACGTCACATTACTAGGATTTTTGAGGGTTTGTTGCGCCCTTTCTCTAGCTTCTGTAACCATTTTTTCAGAAATATCACTGGCGAAAATGGTAGCCCCCTCTTGGGCTAACGGAAGGCTTAAACTACCTACGCCACATCCAGCATCACAAATAGAGAGATTAGCCAGATTTCCATCGGTTTTAAGCCATTCTACCACTGTATCGATGGTTTGTTGATGGCCCAGACGAATGTCCTTTTGAACTTTATTAACCTCTCCATCGCCATAAATCCTACGCCAACGGTCAAATCCGGTGGCGTTGAAGTAATCTTTGACAATGGTTTTATCATCAGTGGTGGTATTCATGGATTCAGGAAGGTTTGTTTTTAAGCACAACTTTCTATTGTACCTGAGTCGGTGCGACCCAGTTTAATAGGGTTCAATCAAGATAATAAGAATTAAGAACTTGGCTGTGGATTCGAGGGAAATAAATCTATAAATTCATCGGCCAAATATTCTGTAAATATTTTTGCTCCCTCACTATTAAGATGTCCAATATCAAACGAGTAATCAATTTGATATAACTCTGGATATTTTTCAGGATTTGCTATTTCAATAATATGAGTTTTTGGTAATTTTTCTTTGATTGCTATTAATCCATCATATTCCGGCAGTCTTGGCGGAATTATAAATACCAAATGTATATTCTTTTCTTTTGATTTCTTTATTAAATAATTGATTTTGTTTAGGTGAGCTTTATTCAAAAAATCCTGATTATTTTGTTTAGAAAAAGACTGATTGGTACTTTCAATTCTACTTTTTAGTAAGTGAGTATTTTCTAAAAAGTAGCGCATCCGATCTTTCAACATGTTATTATTTTTAGAGTCTGCCATTTGCCTGTCCACTGCATAAAATCCATCTTGATTATTGTCTATATATTCTTTAAAATTGCGAGTTTGGAAAAATACATCATCATAAATAACTCTAGTTTTATTGACCAGATAACTTATAGAATAACCATAGATAAATTGTGTCTTCTCATTCAAGGATATGTTTGAATTTAATGTATAATTGATAGCAAAATTTAGATATTCCCAATTATGCCAATAATAGTTTCTTCTGGTATTAATATTTCTCCTGGAAATAGGATCGAGACTCTGTAATTCAAGAAATACGTATTTAATTCTGTCCTTTTCCAAAACATTTAATAGTTTCTCGTATAAATAGTAAGCTTCTGGATTAAAGGTACTCGGAGCGGCTAAATTAAAAGTCGATGTTTCATAATCTTTTAATAACTCATCTAAATAATTAGGTTGGATATGCCGATAGACTCTACTAGAGCCAAGAATAAGAGTGTTGTAATCATCTTGATGTTGAGCAAAATAGTTATATTTTTCTAAATAGAATGGATTTCCATGATAAGGGGAAACAAATAAGGATACAAGTTGATTTATTCCTAAATATAAGCAAACAAAAAATAATAAATTTACTGAAAATTTTTTCATTATTTTAAACTTTATTATTGACTAATTTATATTTAATAATCGTCTAATTTGCGAATATTAGAATTGAAAATAGATAAACTCCTGCTGTTTTCCAGCAAACAATAAAGTCATAGCAATAATTCCATAGTACATAAACCAACGCCCTAATTTTGGGATCCAGGTATTATCTAATTGTAAACCATGTTGTTTATCTCGTTGTAACCATTCTATAACTATCATGAATAGAATTAATCGGATAGTAGATTTTGGTCTGATTTCTGGTAATGAAAATAAAGAAACTGAAAACATATTACTAAGATAGTGAATAGAGTCTGCAACCGTTTCAGCCCTGAAAAATACCCAAGCAATTAAAATTATAAAAAATGTACTTCCCATTTGCACAATCTCTTGAAGACTTGGTAATAGTCTTCCCTGAGCAACGATCTCTAGGTTTCTTCTATTTTGATTCATTAACATTAAAGGAAGAAAGCAGAGGCCATTTATAGCTCCCCAAATAATAAATGTCCAGTTTGCTCCGTGCCAAAAGCCACTTATGATAAAAATAATCAATACGTTACGAATCTTCATCCATATTCCACCACGACTACCCCCTAAAGGGATATAAATATAATCTCTAAACCATGTTGACAATGAAATATGCCATCTTCTCCAGAATTCTGCAATATCTCTTGAAAAATAAGGGTATGCAAAGTTTCTCATCAAATCAAAACCAAAGAGACGGGAAGTCCCTATGGCGATATCAGAATAACCAGAAAAATCACCATAAATCTGAAAAGCAAAAAAGAACGCGCCTAATAACAAAGTGCTGCCTGAATATTGAGCATAGTTATCAAAAATTCGATTAGCATAAACAGCACAATTATCGGCAATAACAATTTTTTTGAATAATCCCCAGAGCATTTGTCTCAATCCATCCCTTGCATCGTCATAGTTAAAGACTCTGGGTTGACAAAATTGTGGAACTAAATGAGTGGCTCTTTCAATAGGACCTGCCACAAGTTGAGGAAAAAAGCTAACAAAAGCAAAAAATATAATAATATTTTTAACGGGTTTAAGCTTCTCCTGATAAATGTCTATAGAATAGCTTAGAGTTTGAAACGTATAAAAACTTATCCCAATGGGTAATATAATATCTAGTCCTTGTACATTAATTGAATGACCGAAAAATTGAAAAAGCTCAACAAAATTGTCAATAAAAAAATTATAATACTTGAAAAAGCCCAAACAACCTAAATTGACAATAATGCTGATTGACAATAGGAGTTTTCTTCTGGGCTGATTATCCGTTTTGGATAAACCAATTCCAACACAATAATCAACTAAAGAACTAAAGGCTATTAAGATCAGAAACCGCCAATCCCAAAGTCCATAAAAGATGTAACTTGCAATAACCAGTAAGCAGTTTTGTATGGTTTTATTTTGAGCTAACCAATACAGGATAAAAACAATAGGCAAAAATATAGCAAAATCAATAGAGTTGAATAACATGGATTCGACTATGTGAAACTAAGATTTTATGTCATTTTTGTTTAAACAACTCAAATGTTATTACCTTAGTTGTCTCCTGTTCAGAGAAAGTTCCGCTTCAACCAAAATGGCTAATCCTGAATAACAATAACAACAGTAATATTATCGGAACCACCCCCGTCTTTGGCTGCTTCGACTAAATTTTTAGCAATCTCATCACAAGATTCGCTGTGATCAAAAATTTCTTGGATAGCCGGATCAGCGACTTCTTCGGTTAACCCATCACTACACAATAATAAGCGATCGCCGGGTTGAATCTCGAGGGTTCCAATTTCTGGTTTTTGGGTATCTTTTCGTCCTAAACACTGGAATAAAACGTGCCGTCCGGGATGAGTTTTCGCCTGTTCTGCGTCAATATCTCCCATTTTTAAAGCTCGTGCCACCCAGGTGTGATCCTCGGTGATTTGTTCTAATTTACCATCACGGATACGATACAGTCGAGAGTCCCCGACATGGGCCCGTAAGGGTTGTTCTCCCCGAAACAAAACGACAACGGCAGTGGTCCCCATTTCCCCCCGTTCGGGATGGTTTTGTTGGTCTTCTAATATGCCTTCGTTGGCTTTTAAGATTGCTTCTTCTAGAATGTCATGGGAAGAGGCTTCTGAGTCCCAATACTGTTCCAAATGTTCTTTAATGCGTTGGGCTGCGATTAAACTAGCTTCTTGGCCTCCTGCGTGACCACCCATCCCATCTGCAACCACGAAAAAACGTCCTTCAGGGTCGATGTAATAGTTATCTTGATTGACCGATCTCAGCAGTCCTGGGTCAGTTAAACCGGTGAAGCGACGATTCATCATTGGTGAGTTGGTTAATTAGAATAAACAATAGGGGTTTAGCCGATGGCTAATCTGCTGGCTAAATCTTCTACCTTTTAAAATACTATCAAAAAATACTCTCTTGGTCATCATTTAACAATCTATTCAGTCCATCTTAGAAGCTAACCGTACATTAGCAAGATTAAGAAATGTTTAGATCCTCAACAAATTTCCAAAGTTATACATTTGCGATAACACGAACGCTTACATGGCTCTTCTAAAATATGTACTAAAGTTAGTTTTTTAGATTTTTCCTGAGGAGGACAATCATGACCAAATTATTACAAAACTTAGCTCTGGCTGGTGTCGCTAGTGTGGCTACAGTCTTATCAGCTTCTTCCGCACAAGCTGTTGTTCTTTTCAACGGAACCATCGGCGCTTGGGAGGACGCTGGTTCTATCCAAGCGGGTGATAAGTTGTTTACCTTTGGGGCTAGTGATCTTAATCGCGGTGATAGTTTAGTTATTGAAACTGCTGGTATTGATAATTTAGATTATCTCTTAAATGTTAATTTGATCGCTACCGAAACTACTGTTTCCAGCTTTTTCCTTGATTACACTGTAGAAGTTACTCAACCTGGTTATCAGATTGTTGCAGTCGATTTAGATTCTACTGTTGATGTGTTTGCACCAGATGAAGTTTTAACAACCACTTACAATACCACAACTTTAACCAGTATTGGAGGTTCCCCTGAACTTGAGCAGTTGATTCCTCCTAGTACCTTTGTAGAAGTATCTAACAGCTATTTTGCTCCTCCAGGAGGAGAGATTTCCGCCTTTGAAAATAGCTTCCAACAAGTACCTGAACCTTTAACCATTCTTGGAGCGGGAACCGCGATCGCTTTTGGAACACATTTCAAACGTAAATCAGGTAAAGCGAATAAGAAATAGAAAAAATTGATTAGTTTAATTTACTGATTTAACGTAATCTCCCAATTCTAGGTGCGGGAGGTTTTTTTTGCACAACAGTTGCCTAATGAAGTTAAGGATTTCTTTTTTCAGGCAATCATCAAAAAATCTCTAAAACATTTTATCTAAACGGTTAATGCGACGCAGAAGACGAATAAACCCCCATCCAGGAACTAAGCTTAAGATCATGACGGCGATCGCCAGCTTAATATAACCGTTGATCAATAAAAGTGTCCCACAGATAACCAACGCACTGACAAACACGCTGTAATTGGTGGCCATTTGCATCATCCCTAGACGACGCAATAAACGATCCGATTCCACGGAACGAACTCTTAAACGAATATCACCCCGATCCAACTTCTCTATGGTATCGTCAATACGTCTGGGTAAACTCAACGCTGTATTACTGACTTTAGTTGCTTGGCGAGTAATTTCGTCGATAATACTATTGCCGGTACTCCCATCCATATCAGCTACTAAGTCTAAGGCAAAGGGTTGAGCCACTTCCATAAAATTAAAATTGGGATCTAATCCTTTTCCGACTCCTTCTAAGGTCGAAAAAGCCCGCATCACGAAGGTAAAGGTAGCAGGAAAGCGAAAGGGCTGATCATAGGCAATTTCGTATAAATCATCGCTAATATCAGCAATAGACTGTTCTTCAAAGGGTTTGTCCATGAAGTTATCTAACATGAACTGCACGGAACGACGCACCGGCCCCATATCATCGGTGGGACTCAACGCACCCAAAGCGATCAAGGAAGATACCACGCGATCGCCGTCTTTTTGGGCAATACCAAAGAGGGTATCCATCAACTTTTCCCTGACATTGGTATTAATCCGCCCCATCATGCCAAAATCATAGAAAATCAACGATCCATCCGTATCTACCGCAATATTACCCGGGTGAGGATCAGCATGGAAAAAGCCATCATTTAACAGTTGACATAAGTAAGCTTTGGCTCCTAATCTAGCCAATAACTTCCGATCTAACCCTGCTGCCTCTAATCCTTCATAGTGACTAATTTTAATCCCTGGAAGGTACTCTAAAGTCAGCACACGGGGAGAGGTATATCGCCAGTACACCCTTGGCACCTTGACCCAGTTTTCCCCTCTAAAATTGCGCCGAAAGGTATCGGCATTTTGCCCTTCATTGAGATAATCTGTCTCTTGCCAAAGAATCTTACAACATTCCTCATAAATCCCAATCCAGTCCCTTCCTTTACCCCATCTAGGATGATTTTGGAAATAATAGGCGATTTTCTTCAGAATGGCTAAATCGATAGTAAACAGTTGCTTGAGGCCAGGCCGTTGAACCTTAACCACCACTTCTTCTCCCGAGTGGAGTTTGGCTTTATGAACTTGACCTAAACTCGCTGCAGCGATGGGAACGGGATCAAAATTGCGAAAAAGTTTGGATAATGGCTTTCCTAAGTCTTTTTCGATGATTTTACTCACTTGTTCGTAACTAAATGCCGGAACTTCATCTTGTAGTTTAGACAGTTCTTCCACATATTCAATCGGAAATAAGTCGGCACGAGTCGAGAACAACTGTCCTACTTTAATAAAGGTCGGACCCAAGTCTAATAGGTTTTTCCTGATCCAAACCGCTTGTATTTTCCGTCTAGCTGCTAACTTTTCCTCGGTAAAGCCACCTTTATAGCTCCATTTTTTGCCATTGCGCCAAAAACGGAATAGCAATGAGAGAACGAACCGCCAAATATCGATACGACGGCGGGTAATCGAGTAATTTTCTCGGTTCCAACGGTATTTATCGGCTGTTTCTAGTTGAGTGATGCTCTTGGGGGCAGAAGCACCATTTTTCTTGACTAGGGATGATTGGGTGTTTGATGACAGGGCAGACACTCGATTTCTTGGGGTTCTACTAATTTGGGCTTATATAATGAATTTAAAAGTTCAAGCGGGAATTTAGGCTTTTTGGCTGCGATAATTCTTCATTTCTGCTTTAAGGCGGGCGATTTCAGCCCGTAAGTCGTCGATAGTTTCTTGGAGATCCACAGAAGAGCCATTATCGGTGCTGGTGGTAGTGGTGCTAGTGTTCCCTTGGGTAACATCTCTTTCAGCACGTGCTTGCACTTCTTCGATAAACTGACGCAGGTTTTCCCGTTGTTCAGCATCAAATTTTCCTAACTCGCTGAGGGCGTTGGTTAGAGACTCTTCTAGTTTCTCGCCGGCAACTTCGGCAAAGGCTCGGCCTAAAAAGAAGGCATGGAGAACAGGATTACTCATTTGATAAACTTTGTTAACGCTTTTGTAACAAATTATATCTTGCTTCTTGAAAAAATGTGTCCCAAACTCCTGAAATATTCCATTTTTAAGTCTCGTGGCAGAATTATTATTTTAACTTGTCTGTGGATTAATCCATGCTATACTAACAAATGCAATACACAAGCACGCGGATGTGGTGGAATCGGTAGACACGCACGCTTGAGGGGCGTGTGGCTCACGCCATGCGAGTTCAAGTCTCGCCATCCGCATTATCTGAAGATCATGAGGAGATTCTTCTAGAAGAGAAAAACCTTGACAATATTAGACATACCTGAACATAATGTCTAGGATATTTCGTCCAACTCCCGAAAATTGCCAATTTCAGAAAGTATCAATTCAGATATAATAGAGAATGAGATACGTAATAGTCATCTATGTACGCAATTAAGAGAGAATTAAAGCTAAATAATCAAGAAAAGAGCTTTTTTGCTGGCTCTGCTGGCTTTTCTCGTTTTGTGTACAATCATGGATTATCTCTACTCAAAGCCACCTGGGATATTCCTGAAATCTCTGGCAGTGACTCAAAACGGTTAGATGCTATCAAAAAAGTCTTTACAAATATTACTAAAAAGCAAACAGAATATTTATGGACAAATAAATATTCATCTCGTATCTATCAAAATGCTTTTAGAGACTTGAAAAAAGCATTTTCGCGGTGGAGAGATCCCAAAGTTAAAGCAAATTTACCTCGTTTTAAAAAGAAGAAACATAACTGTAGTTTTACAGTAGATAGTTCTAACGGCAAAGTATTAATCAAGGAGGGAAAAAGAATAAAAATTCCTACGTTGGGAACATTCCGATTAAAGGAAGCTATTCCTTACAAATGTGTTTCTCAAACCTTTACTATCTCAAGAGAAGCTGAAAAATGGTATGTAAGTTTTGCCGTTTCTAGCTGTAAAATACCTGAGATGAAACACATTTATAAAAAAGTAGGAATTGACTTAGGAGTAAAAACCTTTGCGACTCTTAGTGACGGGAACACCTTTGAAACTCCATCTTCCATCAACAAAGCGAAAACCAAGCTAGGAAAGATACAATGGAGAAACAGGAATAAGGATGCTCACCAACCGTCGTTCTGGAATATCTGCATCTAAAAATGCAGTTAAATATTACCAGAAACTAAGAAAAAAGCATAAGAAAATTACCAATATTCGAGAAGATTTTTTGCAAAAAACCACCACGTTATTAGCTAAAACTTATCAACATATTCTCGTAGAAGATTTAAACATAAAAGGCATGATGGCTAACCACAAAATAGGCTCTGCTTTATCTAGTTTAGGGTTGTATCGTTTTCGAGAATTGTTGAGTTATAAACAAGAAAGTTGTGGTTTTTTACTAACCATAGTAGATAGGTGGTTTCCCAGTTCAAAAACTTGTTCAGTCTGTGGAAATATACAAGATATGCCCTTAAAAGAAAGGGTTTATCATTGTCAAAATTGTGGCCAAGTGATGGACAGGGATCTCAACGCTTCAAAAAATCTCGAAGGTTGGACTAATGCCGATGGCTTATCGGTTAACGCCTGTGGACAAGAAGGAGCCGTCTCCCTTGGTTGAAGCAGGAATTGAACAGCAGACTGTCTAGGTTTGTATAGGTTTCATGAAACAGATAACACTGTTATCTCCTTACAATGTTAAATCCTTCTCCAATGGCGATAGGATATAAGCTTTCAACCATAACATCAAAAGTGCTTTGTGCTAAATTCACCCCTGCTCTATTTAATAACCATTTGTACACTTCAAAAATAATGGGAATGGGTGTAAGCAGTTGAGTTTTATTTGTATATAGTTGTTGAAAACCGATGACGGCTTCTTCATGATAATTATCTTTACCGTAAAAAAGTGCAATCAAAGGACTTGCATCTAAAACTAATTGCTTCAATCTAAATAATCCTCGGCATTTTCTGAAGCATTTCTAGGCGCATCCTGAACAATTCCTGCTAACTCTAGTAACTTAGAAATATCTTTACTTTCTAACTTAGTTTCTAAGGAATTTTGTACTAAACTAGACAATGTTTCTTGAGGATGTTCTTTCAAATAGTTTGACAATCGTTGAGCTAATTCATCAGGTAAATAAATCGTCCGTTTCATAATGACTCCTCAATATCATACCCTAATTTTAGACAAGTGCAAGGTGGAATTTTACCCTCTAACTCATCAGGGTTATGGATGACAGTGCCTAAAATGACCATACGCATATCTTCTGTGACTTTTTTCTAAAAATTCGACAATTTAATTATTGATATCAATAGCTCATTTTTAGCAACTACTGCTGAAACTAATAACTTCAAGAAAAATATCGAGTTACCACTGAAACAATGCTAACTCGATATTCTCATCATCGTTAAGCAAGTCCGACTAATTTCTCACTTAAGTCCCACATTCTTTCTGCTTTGGCTTCATCTTGCGCTTGGGGGGACACATTTTGAACAAAAGCAGTTTGACGATTTTTCTTTTGACGGTTTCCCCAACTCCAATAGGACCCAGACTCACCGTATTCGGGTTTAGTGACCACATCGGCCACCCGTTCCCCGGCTAATTCCTGGGAAACGTAACCCCCGGTAATGTTCTTCTGGAACCAGGGGAAAATTTTCTGGAATAGGGGATAATGGTTGCGGAATAAGGGAGTATCCGCCACACATCCGGGATAAAGGGACGTAAAGACAATACCAGTATTCTGATGATAGCGTCGATGGAGTTCTCTCATCGTCAGAACATTACACACTTTACTATCTTTATAAGCTTTGACCGGTTCAAACTTCTTGCCATCAATCATGGAAATCGGTTCTTTAAACCCATCGGCAAACCCTTCTAAGTTCCCTAAGTCGGGACGGGGTGGAATCTTACCCCCTAACTCATCGGGGTTGTGGGTGACAGTCCCTAAAATGACCATACGCTTGTTTGGGGCCGAGGAATTTTTGAGATCCTCTAACATTAAATTACAGAGAAGAAAATGGCCCAGATGATTAGTGGTCATACTTAACTCATAACCTTCAGGACTCCGCAGAGGTTTTTTGAGTAACGGCATATAAATGGCTGCATTACACACTAGGGCATCTAGAGACTTACCAGTAGCCCGAAACTCTTTCACAAACTGTCGCACACTGTCTAAACTGCCTAAGTCGATGTGCATCACCGTATAACTGTCTAACGGGATGCCCACAGACTGGGCTGCTTGGTGGGCTTTGGGTTGGTTACGACAAGCCATAATCACATACCAACCTCTATCCGCTAGGGCTTTAGCAGCGTATAAACCTACCCCTGATGAAGCCCCTGTAATAATCACTGTTGATTTACGATTTCCTACCATTGTAGATTGAGTCTCCCAAAAGATTTTATAATCAGATATTCAGCATCTCACACCACATTCTAATTGTCGTAACTATTTGACTTCTCCCCGTGATAAATCAACGGGGATTCTAAAAGGATACTCCGCAATGGGTTAAAACCGCATTGCTTTGTGTCTTTTTAGCTGACCAGAATTTCAACTTCTGGGGACGAGTCAAAACGCCCCTAGACACTCGACT
>JASJDN010000106.1 GCA_030065205.1 Crocosphaera sp. | reverse complement strand
AATCAAGAAAATAACCATCCCGACAGGGATTCGTTATGAATCTCCTCGGCTTTAGCCAGGAGAGCGTCAATATCCTAATCTTATTGATAATGGTGAAAAACGGAAAAAAACGATCCAGGATCTGCGACAAAGATATGATAACGGACTAAAAAGTTTGCATGAAAAAATTGAATTTGTGGGGATGTCTGTCTATAAACCAGAAGCAACTAAAGGGGTTCCTATGGAAAATATTTATATCCCTTTAACGGTTGTTCCTGAAGCAGCAAGCAAAGAAGATAAAGCTTCTCGGATCGATCCACTTTCTTTACTTACATTAGGTAAACGTAACGTTATTTTAGGAGATCCAGGTTCCGGTAAATCAACCCTACTAAAATTTTTATCCTTAGCTGGTATTTCTGAAAAATTGCAGAAAAATAAACGGTATCAAACTTCCCCCGATGCACGTTTACCTATACTCATTATTCTGCGTCGTTATGCCGATGAACTGAAATCAAGACACAATTTGTCTTTAATTGACTATATCCAAGAAGTGATTGAGGGTGATTTTAGTCTGAAATCTATTGATGCTGAATTTTTTCAGTATTACCTAGAAACAGGTCAGACGATTCTTTTCTTTGATGGACTCGACGAATTACCCGATTCTCAATACAAAAAAACTGTTAAAGATCGTATTTGTACCCTAGATAGTAGCTATCCAGGAAATACAATTATTGTCACCTCTAGAATTGTTGGCTATGATAGCTATTTTCGCTTTGATGAAAAACAATTTAGTCATTATCGTCTGACTACTTTAGAACTTCCAGAAATCAGACAATTTATCAATGATTGGTACACCGTTCGTATTTCCAATAAGAAGGAAAGAAGAGAAAATATAGATGATTTAGCGAATCTTTTAGAAGATGACGACTATAAAGCCATTAGGGAATTAGCGGAAAATCCCTTACTTTTAACTATTATTACCTTAGTTCATCGCATTGATGCCGTTCTACCAGATGAACGAGTTGTTCTCTATCAAAAATGTACAGAGACGTTACTGAATACTTGGCACGGTTGGAAATTCAAAAGTTCAACAAAAAGAAAAGGAAAAGGAAAAATAGAACGTCGTAATCGTCAACGCATGGAAGCGATCGCCAATTGGATGCACGAAAAAAGTCTGAGTACCGAGGCCAAACAAAGAGCAGTGGTTACTTATGACGAACTCAAAGATTTTTTATCAAATTATATTCAGAATCCTGAAAAAACAACAGATGATAAATACGAAGCTCAAGATTTAGCGGAAGAATTTTTGGAATTTATCAAAAAACGTGCCGGTTTACTGATTGAAGCTGGAGATAAACAATATAGCTTTGTCCATCTTACTTTCCAAGAATACCTAACCTCTTGTTATTTGATTACCAAAGGAGAAACTGAAGGCGTTAGATATATTTGGCAAATAATAGAGGCAAAGTGTAGTGAACCTAGATGGCAAGAAGTGATTAGGTTGCTGATAGCAAATCTTAAAGCTAACGAGAGTCAGGAATTTTTGGTTGAGCAAATATTAGAAATCAACGAGAATAACGCAGAGCTAAATATTTCTTTGCTTTTAGGAGGATTATTACTGGATGGTATTGAAGCAGCAGAGACTTTAGCGGAAGATATTTTAACTCATGTATTTACCTCATCCATTAAGGTCAAAGAACTGGACAAGTTACGACCTCTTTTATCAATTTTACGAATCTGGAGTGCAAAAGAGCCATCCAATGATACGATGATTCGTTCTGTCTTTAGTTCTTTATGGAAAACTACCACTGATTTAACTGAGAAAAAATCCTTATCTCTCATTGCTTATACGCTCAATTGGACAGAAGACGAAATTAATGAACTAACAGAAGAAACTGTCATTTACCAAGAGAATGAGGTTAACTTTTTACAATTGTTCTTCGGGGAAGTAGATACAATTCAACAGTCTGATTTACTAACTCAAAATATTGAACTTTTTTGGGCTTTTCAGGATCATCTTTCAAGTACCTCGTTCACTGGTACTTTATTAGCCGCAATATCCCAGTCTTTAAATTCATCTTTAGGAAGAGAATCATTTTCCAAGAGAATTTTTGAGCAGTATCTGATACATATCCATTATAAGGTAGAATTGGGAACTTTTCTACACTTCACCTTCTATATTTCTCAATTAACCATCAATAATCAATTTCTTGATAATCAAAAGACTAAATGGTCTCTGGATCAGGCTCGGGATCGGGTTCTGGATCGGGCTCGGGATCAGGTTCTGGATCGGGCTGGGGTTCTGGCTTCGGTTCTGGCTTCGGTTCTGGACGGGGATCGGGCTCGGGATCGGACTCGGGATCGGATTCGGGATCTGGATCGGGATCGGGTTTTGAACCAGGTTTTGGGTCCGGGTTGGGATCGGGCTCTGCATCGGTTTCCGGACCGGGGGGATCGGGATCTGGGTCGGAATCTGGATCTAAATCTGGATCTGAATCTGGCTCTGGGAAATAACGAACACTTTTGGCAAGCAATTCTAGACGACTCTAAAGCTTATAGTCTTATTCTCTATTTATTTTGTGATATTTTTGCCCTAGAACCCAGAGCGCAATGGTGGGAAGCGTTACGAGTGAGCTTTCTCCCTAAAGTACCAGAGCGTATTCCTCTATTTGATCCGGATCTTTGGTCACAAGTCGAACTGGCCTTTACTGAAGGAACCCCAACGCAAGCGGATATTTACTTTGCTGCGTGGCAACTGCTTTTAGATGTCTGGTTATATGTCTTTGAATATTATGATTCCCCTGACGAAACTATTGTGGCTCAGCTAGTCAATTTAACCCGAGACAACCCAGCACCACCCCTTCGTATTGCTCATTGTATCCGCGATATCGCCTATGGGGATGAATCTCGGACAGACGACCTAATAGCAATGGTTAATTCACAAGATCCTGAGTATCAAGGCATTTTTGAAAGGTGTTATTGGAAAGATACCACAGACGCTGAAATAGAAGAAACTATGGAAAATAATTGAGCAAGCTTTTACTATTAACAATCGAAAAGCTCGAAAATTTATGACTGAACAAACAAGCACCACTGAACTTTCTCAAAACAACCAAGAAATAGACTTTGGTAATATTGCCCTCTGTTTTTCTGGAGGGGGATATCGCGCCACTGCTTTTCATTTAGGTGTTTTAATCTTCTTAGAACAAGTTGGCTTACGCGAACAAGTTACCATGCTTTCTACTGTTTCTGGTGGAACCATTACAGGGGCAAAATATGCACTTTCTTTAAGTAGAAAAGAATCATTTGAACAATTTCACGATGACCTCTATCAATTTTTGTTAAATGAACGGCTACCCAATGAATGGCTCAAAGAATTACCAAATATGAGAGAAGGACAAGAATTTCCTAGTTTAATTGTTGCGGCTGCCGAAACTTATAATAATAAATTATTAGATCACGGGACATTCCAAGAAATTATTGATAACAAAGAGCAGATTCACCTCAAAGAAATTGTGTTTAACACAACGGAATTGAACCAAGGAAATAATTTTCGTTTTCGAGTTGGAGAAAGTGGATTAATTGGCAATAAAAATATTCAACTGAAACCATCAGTTTTAGCTGAAATTAGATTGGCTGATGTGGTCGCTGCTTCTTCTTGCTTTCCCATTGGCTTTAAACCGTTCAATTTTCCCAAAGAATTTCAGTGGACAAAAAAAAGTTGGGAAACCCTATTATCTGAAGAAATTACTGCACCAAAAACCAAAGAATTTTTCCAAGAAGGGAACTCTTTATATTTAGTCGACGGAGGAATTTATGATAATTTAGGAATAGAATCAATTTGGTTGGCTGATGCTCGAAAGAATAATAATAATCTTAAAACCCTAATTATATCCGATACTGATAATATTGGCCAGGAAGAAACCCTACTCAAAGATGCTAAATTAAAACTACCTGATGGACTAGGAAACATTACAGCTAGTCAAATTTATAATAACATCCAAGAAAATTATAATAATATTCAAAAACTTGTTAATTGCATTAAAAAGTTTGTTCCACTTATTCCCATATTCTTCAGAACATCTTTTATTATAACAACCGCTTTCATTTTTTATCTTCTCTTTTGTTTTGGAGGAATGACGGTTGGAATAAAACATACAATCACAGAAATTCTTCTGTTTATTTTACTCAGTCTAATTTTTGGCTCCATTACCTATGTACTTTGGCAACTTGAGATTAGTTTAAACTTTATTACTGGAGTGATTGAATCTATTGTTAAACAAAATAATTTTTCAGAAAATTTCTTAAAAAATCAATTGAAAAAAGTTATCCAAAATTTAGAAAATATTGTCTCAGATTGGAGCCTTTTACTTAAAACATTAGGTAATCTAAAGCTTAATGAATTACTTCAATCATTAGAAATAAGGTTGAGTTCTATTCCTGCTCTTTTCTTAGCCTTTCTTAAAGGACAGCGTAGACGGAACTATAATAAAACCAGAGAAATTTCTGAAGAAGTTTTCAAAAAACAGTATATTGCCAACTATATTTTTGATATGGCCAAAGATAAAAACTTAAATAATAACTCCAATGAAAACTTATTACAACTGCCTAAAATATCAGCAAAAGCCACGAATACTCCAACGACTTTATGGTTTGATAGTAATCCTGAAAAAGCAAAAGAAGAGCTTGACAATTTGATTCTTTGCGGGCAAGTTACAATGTGTTATAACCTACGAAAATTTATAAATAAAGTTGAAAAATCAGATGCAAAATTATCAGCACAAGCACAAGAAATTAACCAAAAAGTTAACGAGTATTGGGAACATTTGAAGCGAAACGGGGTAGCATAATGAAGCAATCTTTGTATTTATGATAGATTGCTTCGGGGTATTTTTAGTTAAAATCAAAGCTTATTGTTTATATTACCCCTCGCAATGACCAGTTAAATCTCTAATAAATTTTGAGCAATTGAATGCTAAAATTAAAACAATTAAGTTAATACTTTACATTGTCCCTGCCAACGTAATAAATGATCGCATAATACTAAGGCAACCATTGCTTCTACCATCGGAACGGCCCTAGATAAAACACAAGGATCATGTCTTCCTTTTGCTGCCAAAGTGGTTTCTTCATTGTCAGACGTAACCGTTTTTTGTTCTTTTCCGATGGTAGCAGTGGGTTTAAAAGCAACTCGAATTATGATATTTTCTCCGTTACTAATTCCCCCTTGAATACCTCCAGAACGATTGGTTATTGTCCGAATATTTCCGCTTTCATCAATATAGAATTCATCATTATGTTCGCTACCCGTTAATAAAGTTCCTGCAAAACCTGAGCCAATTTCAAACCCTTTACTGGCAGGAAGAGACATGACAGCTTTAGCCAAATCTGCCTCTAATTTATCAAAAACCGGTTCCCCTAACCCTTTAGGAACATAACGGGCAACACATTCAACCACACCCCCAAGAGAGTCTTTATCTCGTCTTGTTTGATCGATTAGATCGATCATTTTTTCTGCCATTTCTCCATCAGGACAACGAACAATATTGCTTTCAACTTCTTCTAAAGTAACAGTATCTGGATTAACCTTTCCTTCCAAATCTTTAATCCGTTTAACATAGCCAACAATTTCAACATTAGCCACTTGTTGCAAGATTTTTTTAGCAATAGCACCAGCGGCCACTCTACCAATGGTTTCTCTAGCAGAAGATCGACCGCCACCTTGCCAATTTCTAATCCCATATTTTGCTTCATAAGTTGCGTCTGCGTGGGAGGGACGAAACTTAACCGACATCTCGTCATAATCTTGCGATCGCGCGTCTTTATTGCGGACTAAAATTGCAATGGGAGTCCCCAATGTTTTCCCTCGAAATACCCCTGAAATAATCTCACAAGTATCCGTTTCTTTTCTGGGTGTGGTAATCTTACTTTGTCCAGGTCTACGACGATCTAAGTCCCCTTGAATATCGTTTTCTGATAAGTCTAAACGAGGAGGACAACCATCAATAATTACCCCGACTCCTCCTCCGTGAGATTCGCCAAAGGTTGTAATACGAAATAGATGGCCAAAGGTATTACCCATATTTTTAGATCAGAATTGATGTTGTCTTTTCTTATTGTAACCTTGTTAGGGGGTTAAATTCTCAATTATTTTTTATTTTTTTATAAAATATCTTTACGTTTTTGTAAGATATAAGTCATTTTACAAAGAAAGCACTTTAACGGTTTCTCCCTGATTAATTTTAGTCACTCCTACGGGTAAAATAGCTAAAGCATTGGTTGATACTAAATTGATTAAATTAGCAGAATTTTGATGACCTTCAGCTAAGTGAAATATATATTCACCATTGACTAATTTTAATTGTCCCCAAACATAGGTTTCTCGTTGACCATTCGAGGATAAATTATCATGAGAAATTGTTGTGATAAATTGGGGTTGATAGTTGCTTTTAAGTCCCGATAATTTATCCAAAGCCAGTTTAACAAATCGCCAACAACTCACCAAAGCAGACACCGGATTTCCGGGTAAACCAAAATAGACACATCCGTTATTAAATTTAGCGACAGTCAAGGGCTTTCCTGGTTTCATCCCTACCCCATTAACCTTAATTTCTCCTCCTAATTCTGCTAAAATTTGACCAATATAATCATAATCTCCCACAGAAACCCCACCAGTTGAAAGCACAAAATCAGCACTATTAATTGCTTCACTAATTTTATTTTTAATTAGCTCAGGTTCATCCTTAACAATACCAAAAGAAATAGGAATTCCCCCATTTTTAAGAATAAATGCTTTGAGAGCATATTGATTAGAATCAATAATGTTTCCAGGTTGTAACGGTTGATTAGGGGTAATTAATTCATTTCCAGTGGATAAAATAGCAATACGAGGGCGACGATAAACGTTTAGATGAGAACATTGTGCTGTTGCGAGAACCGCCATTTCTGGTTCATTAATCTGAATACCAGAACTCAACAAAATATGTCCTGCTTGATAAAAACTGCCTCGTTTTCTGACAAATTCTCCTAAATAGTTAGGAGGGGATAAAATGGTGACTTTTTTCCCTTCTTGGCGAGTTTTTTCCTGCATTACAATGGTATCAACCCCATCAGGTAACATTGCCCCCGTAAAAATGCGACAAGCTTCTCCAGATTGAATCGATAGGTTAGGGGTCATTCCTGCCGGAATTTCTGTGACAATATCAAGGGTAATGGGATGATCTGAACCAGCGTGTTTCACATCTTCAAAGCGAACCCCATAACCATCCATCGCCGAATTATCCCAATAAGGGAAATCAAGAGGACTACTAAGGGGTTGAGCTAAAATTCTTCCCGTTGCTTCATCTAAAGAAATCGTTTCAGTCTCTTGTAAACCCTCTACTAATTTTAGAATAATGGTTTGGGCATCTTGAACCGAAATAATAGTCATGGCCTGTTGTGTTAAATTGATAGGAATTTATAGTAATAAGAGAAAATTCTCTATTGAGTTTTATCTCCCTGTCGTCCTTTGATAGTGATTGTATCAATTTTTTCTATCCTAAAAGAAGTGTAAATTGCTATATTGTTAAAGCAAAAATGTGCTAAAAAAGTGGCTATAGGGATAATCAAGATGCTATGCACCAGTGCAGCAACAAAAACCTAAATCATATAGAAG
Source organism: Crocosphaera sp. (assembly GCA_030065205.1). Classification (GTDB taxonomy): domain Bacteria; phylum Cyanobacteriota; class Cyanobacteriia; order Cyanobacteriales; family Microcystaceae; genus Crocosphaera. Next base: position 10,866 of record JASJDN010000106.1, on the reverse strand, counting down.
CCTTATTGACTCGCTATGGATTCGAGATCAAGGGGGTCACCATCGCTGAGTTAATGGAGAAGTGGGTAGCATCTTACTCAGTTTATTGGATTCGGTTGGCCATTGTCGAAGCCCTTTATCAAGGACGTTATAAAGCCATTTCTGTCGAGCATATCCTTGCCCTTTGGAAGCGACTGGGCCATCCCATTTATCATTTTACCTATGAGTTTGAGCGATTTATCACCCGTAATGTATTTCTTGAAGAAGGGAACAACCATCACATCATTCAACCACCACCACCAGAAGAAAAACCATCCAACCCAGATCCCATCCCAGACACTGTCCCTAAAAATAACATCACCTTAACCCCCATTCAAGAATTAGTGAAGAAAATAGCCATTCCCCTTGCCATCACCTCCAAACATTTAAACGGTAAAACGGATCACATAGAGTCATTAAACGATGAGATAGAGCCAATAGTAACAGCAGAAAACCCTGTAATCAATCAACCGAAATTAGAACCTCAAACCCCTTTAAATCAAGAAAAGACCCCCCGTACCATTAATCAATTTGTTCCCCATTCTGATGCTTCCGACTTTTATGGGAAATTGAAAGCCGTTGCCTATCAACAACTAGAAGAAAAGCAAGATATTTAACCACCAATCATCATCTTGAACAATTCCTAGGTTTGGGACTCCACCCTCTCCTAGATGTTATTTTTCTGGAAATTCAGGGAATCCTATAACTGTAACACTGTGATTAGTCACTTTATCAAAGATGCAATGATGACAGCTTCCTATCCTCCTCAAAACCCAATTTCCATACCAGAATTTACATCGTCAAGACAAGCAAGCTTTTTTGATACCCTCAAACAACCGAGATTTAGTGGCCAACTGGTTCTCACTAATAGTAAAAGAGAACAATGGTTTTTTTATTTGTATCTAGGACGCATTATGTATGCCACTGGGGGAACCCATCCCGTTAGACGATGGCGCAGACATATTGCCCGTTATTTACCCGAAATTGCTGCGAAATTGTCCTCTTTACAATTGGATTTAGCCAGTTTAGGCAATCAAGACTTTCGCTTGTGTTGGGAATATCAACTGCTGTGTTTGTGGGTAGAACAACAGAAAGTCAGTCGAGAACAAGCCGCTAGAATGATCCGTTCGGTCATTATCGAAGTGCTATTTGATATTACTCAAAGCATGGAAGTGACCTGTGAACTGAGACAAGATAACTTGCTATCTACCCGACTGGTGTTAATCGATGCCGATCAATTAATCAACGAGGCCCAAAAACAATGGCAAGCATGGCAAGGGGCAAAAGTCGCCGATCGCTCCCCCAACTCCGCCCCCATTATCCGCCAGGCCGACGAATTACAACAACGGACTTCCCCCCAAGTTTATCAAACCTTAAAACAACTGCTCGACGGCAATCAAACCTTACGGGATCTCTCGGTACGGATGAAACGGGATGTGGTGACCGTTACCAGTTCCTTGTTGCCTTATGTGCAGATGGGATTAGTCGAATTAATCACCATCGACGACTTATCTCCCCCTGTTTCCACCCCTACATCTCCCCCCACTGTTACCACCCCAGACGTTCCCGTCGGTCCGTTAGTGGCTTGTGTGGATGATAGTCCCTTGATGTGTCAAACCCTAGAAAAAATCTTGGTGGGGGCAAACTATCAATTTTTAGGCATTAACGATCCCTTAAGAGCGATCGCCATCTTACTCGCCCGTAAACCGGCGGTTATTTTCTTAGATTTAGTCATGCCCAACGCCAACGGGTACGAAATTTGTGGACAACTGAGAAAACTTTCCTTTTTCCGTCAGACCCCCATCATTATTCTCACCGGTAACGACGGTATTGTGGATCGGGTGCGGGCAAAAATGGTGGGATCAACGGATTTTATGAGCAAACCGGTCAATCCTGATTTAGTTTTAGGTGCCATTCGCAAACATCTCAAACAAGACAACGTAGCGTAACAAAAATAACAACGTTTTCACCAATGTAAATTTTACGCGCCCCATCCAGTCAAAATGTTACTTTCCTTGAGTTTTAGGGAATTGTAAGACTATAGAACGAACTTAATTAACCATTAACTGAGGTCAAAATAATTATGGGAACTGTCCTAGTTATCGAAGATTCTTTAACAGAACGACAAATTATTACCCAATATTTAAAACTAGCAGGTATTACCGCCGCCATTGCCACCAGTGGCGAAGAAGCCCTAGAAAAATTAAATGGCGAACTACCGGATTTGATTGTTTTGGATGTGGTGTTACCGGGAGTCAGTGGCTTTGAAATTTGTCGCGCCATTAAAGCCGAAGAACGCACCAGTAAAATCCCTGTGGTTATCTGTTCCACCAAAGACACCGACATGGACAAATTTTGGGGAAAACGCCAAGGTGCAGACGCTTATATTCCTAAACCCATCGATCAAGAAATGTTTTTGACCACCATTAAACAACTTATTCCCTCAATTTAATCCCAGGAGTCAGCCATTGTGGTTCAACATGAATTTTCTCCAACCTACTCTGCTACAACCTCCCTAGAAACGCCAGAACGTCATCAATTAGAACAATTTTTACGATTTCAGTTAGTCCCAGATACGACCCTACTCCTATCCGTTAGCCAACTTACCGAAGTCATCACCATTCCTCTGGGCCAAATTGTTCCCATTCCCCAAATGCCACCTTGGGTGATGGGAGTCTATAACTGGCGTGGGGAAATTCTCTGGATGATCGATTTAGGGGCATTACTGGGGTTAACCCCTTGGCATCAACAGCCCCAAATTACCCCCATTTATCGCACCATTATCCTCCATGCAGGCACCAGTTCCCCCAAAGTCCCTAAAGCCCATCGTCAGCAGATAGGAGCGGTGGTAAGTGCAGTGGATGATATTGAATGGTGTAACCCCAACGAGGTTCAATCTCCCCCTGAATCCTCCGTTAACTCCAGTTTAGCCCCCTTCCTGAGAGGCTATTGGTTGCCACCCCGTGGAGATATGTTAGTGGTTCTGGATGGAGAAGCGATTCTGGCGGCGATGCCTCAACCCTAAATTATTGAAAAGACTTAATATTACTCATCTACTAACCCCGTAGTACCCGTTTAGACAATTCACTCTTTGGTTAAGATTATGACTCAGACTTCCCCTAATTCCAATTCCCATAACCCTCACGAAAACAATGGTTCGGTTCCTCAGCCAGTGTCCACGGAATCCAGTCAAACTCTCAATAATCCTGAGCCTCAGAAGGAAGAATCCTCTATTTTAGCCATTGAAAGCGAAGTCATTTTGCCCCCGCAAGATCATAGACAAACTGAACCTATTCCTTCCCCTCCTAAGAAAACGTTGCCGATTATTCAGTGGTGGCAAGATTTAACCCTACGCTCAAAAAGTGTTATCGCTGCAACGGCTATTGGTATCACTCCGGTTATTGCCGTGGGTTCTTTGGCCTATGGGATCGCTAATCAGGTTGTTTCTAAGCAGACCAAAGAAACAGAAATTTCCCGTGCAGTGGGGTTAAGCGATCAAGTGTCTCGGTTTATGAGCGATCGCTATCTCGATATTCAAGCATTAGGTACTTTAGACACCTTTACCAAAGCTGAGTTGAGGGAGAACCTTTCCCCTCAAGAAAAACAAAAAGTTTTAGACCGTTATATTAATATTTATCAGTTGTATGACAGTATTGCTGTGTTTGATTTACAAGGGGATGTCATCGGTCAATCCAAAGGCACCCCCCTGAAAAATCATAAAGATCGCAGTTATTTTCAAGAAGTTCTCAACACCAAATCCCCTACCATTACCCAACCCCTCATTTCCACCACAGAAGGAACCTTTAACGTCTATTTCGCTGCCCCTGTCAAAGATAGTCAGACCGGGGAGATTATCGCCGTCATTCGCTCCAGAATGCCCGTTAAACACCTGCAAAACGTGGTCCAACAAGGAACAAAGCCAGGAGAAGATATTTATTTAGTTAATAAAGAAGAGCAAGTTTTTCTCGCCCCCGAGGGTGTTCAAGTCACGCAACTTAATACAGCCGGTAAAGTAGATGAAAGAAGCAAAAAATTTGAACACCAAGCGGTGACAGCCCCTTCTTTATTCCCCGTTTATCCGAGTCTCAACAGTCAACAACAGCCCAGTGCGAAAGGAGATACCGATGAACTGGTGGCTTTCGCTCCTTTTAGCGGTGTCGAGCAACTGCCCGACTTAGGGTGGAATACCGTGGTTACCCTGGATAACGCAGTAGCCTTTGCCCCGCAACGAAAACTCCTGTCTGCTTTCTTTTTAGGGACTTTAGTCACTGCCGGGTTAGCCGGGGTTGTGGCGGTTCTCATGTCTGAAGAAATTACCCGTCCCCTGCGTCGCGTTACTAAAGCGGTGAAGAAAATTGGGGAAGGAGATTTAAGTGTAGAAATCGAAACCTCTGGCCACGATGAATTCGCCATTTTAGCCGAAAACGTCAACACCATGAGTCAACGGATTTATGGCTTAGTGGAAAAACAAACGATGTTCACCCAACAAGCTAACCTCTTAGCAGAAATTGCCAGTAGTGTGATTGCCGATCGCCGGGCCTTACAAGGGATTTTAGAGCAAACCTTAGAAGGGTTACGAGAGGTTTTAGGGGTAGATCGGGTGGTCATTTATCAATTTAACTTAGATGGCAGTGCCTTTATTTCCCACGAATCCAACGATCCGAGTTATCCCAGTGCCAAAGAACTGCACATCGCTGATCAGTGTATTCCTCCAGAAATCATCAAAGAATACCGTCACGGCCGTGTAATGGCCAACGACAATGTTCATGAAGCCGGATTTCATCCCGAACATTATCAACTGATGGAACAGTTGTACATCGATGCGAACTTAGTGGTTCCCATCATTAGACAAGGGGATGTGTTTGGCTTACTCATTGCCCATCATTGCCAAGGAGCTCATGAATGGCAAGAGCATGAAATCAGCTTTATGCAGCGAGTAGCCGAACAATTAACCATTACCCTCGATCGCATTAGCTTACAACAACAACAACGGGGGGATGCCAAACGGGCCCAACTGTTGAGGAGTATTACCGTAAAAATTGCGGCCGCCCTCAACACCGAAGAAGTGATGCAGATAGCGGTGCAAGAAATGCGTCGCGCCCTGAAAACCGACCGGGTCATTGTTTACACCTTTGACGACAAATGGATGGGAACCATTATTGCTGAAGATGTAGCTGAGGGGTATCCCCAAGCATTGAATGCCGAAATTATGGACCCTTGTTTTGCCACCAAATTCGTCGATAAATACCTCAATGGTCGGGTGCAAGCCACTCCAGACATTTATAATGCAGGGTTAACCGAATGTCACCTTAAGGAACTCAAACCCTTTAAAGTGCGTGCCAATTTAGTGGGTCCGATTATTCGCAAAGGGAAACTCTTAGGCTTATACATTGCCCATCAATGTTCGGGGCCAAGGCACTGGACTCCTTCAGAAATCAGCTTTTTCTCCCAAGTGGCAGCACAGATCGGGTTTGCTCTAGAACGGGCTGATTTGCTCGAACAACAGAAAAAATCCGAAGAAGAACAAAGAACAGCCAAAGAACAATTGCAACGACGGGCATTAGAACTATTAATGGAAGTAGATCCCGTTTCCCAAGGGGATCTCACCATTCGGGCTAAAGTAACAGAAGATGAAATTGGCACCATTGCCGACTCTTATAACGCCACCATCGAAAACCTGAGAAAAATCGTTAACCAGGTACAAAACGCCACCGGACAAGTTTCAGACACCACCCATAAAAACGAGTCTGCCATTCGTTCTCTGTCGCAAGAAGCTTTTGAACAGGCGCAGGATATTTCGGCGGCCTTAGATAAATTACAGGCCATGAACGAATCCATCCGCGCCGTTGCTGCCAACGCCGAATTAGCCGAAGCCACCGTACAACAAGCCACCGAAACCGTAGAACACGGAGAAGATGCCATGAACCGTACGGTAGACGGCATTATGGCCATTCGTCAGACCGTAGCCGAAACCGCCAAAAAAGTGAAACGGTTAGGGGAGTCCTCCCAGAAAATTTCTAAAGTGGTCAACTTAATTAGTAGTTTTGCCGATCAGACCAACTTACTTGCGTTGAATGCCTCCATTGAGGCGGCACACGCAGGGGAAGAAGGACGAGGCTTTGCCGTGGTTGCCGACGAAGTGCGATCGCTTGCCCGTCAGTCGGCTGCAGCCACCGCCGAAATTGAAGCCTTGGTGGCCAGTATTCAAGCGGAAACCAACGACGTAGTTGCAGCGATGGAAGCAGGGACAGAACAGGTGGTCACGGGGACAAAATTAGTGGATGAAACCCGTAAAAGTCTCAATCAGATTACAGCCGCCAGTATTCAAATTAGTGAATTAGTCGAAGCCATTACCCGTTCTGCCATTGAACAGTCTCAAACCAGTCAAACCGTTACCCAAACCATGACGCAAGTGGCAGCGATCTCTGATAAGACTTCTAGCGAAGCAGCGCAGGTTTCTAACTCTTTCCGAGAACTCTTAGCCGTTGCTCAATCCTTACAGGACAGCGTCCAACAGTTCAAAGTGAAGTAGCACAGAGAACTCAAGGGTGGGAAGAGTGGAAAGAGAAAAGCTCTCAACCCTTAAGTCTTCCCACATTCCCATTCCCCCATTCCCCTATTCCCGACAGAACAATGATACAAACATTAATCCGATATTGCCGACGAATGAAACTTTCCTTACGTCTGATCACCTTAATGATCTTGGGGGTAGCCAGTTGGTTTGTGGTGGTTTCCTGTGCCACCCTTGATGCCCAACAAATGGGAGGAAAATTACCCCCCGACTTGGTTACTGATTATGTTTACCGAATTATTAAGTCAGAACGAACGATTTACGGTAAATATGTGGTGCAACGGCTCAAAGATGAAAATATCGTCAGAGCCTCTGAACATTGGCAACAAGATAAAGCCCTCCCCTTGCCAGCCCAAATGTTTCGCATGACCTCTGAGTTAGCCTCAGAAAATAGTGCTTTTAGTTATGGGGCCATTTCTCCTTGGAGTCTTAATGAGAATAATCTCCCTAACACTGAGTTTGAACAAAAAGCGATGGAGAATATTTTAACCACTGGCTTACCTTATAAAGATTATCAAGTCAAAGATGGCAAAAAATATTATTCAGCCCTCTATCCCGATAAAGCGGTATCTGCTGCTTGTATTGACTGCCATAATCAGCATCCTAGCCATAAACAACGCTATCCCGACAAAGTGTTTAAGGTGGGGGATGTTATGGGAGGTATTTTAATTAATTTGCCCTTAGATCCCTAATTGACGCGTTTCAATTATCCATTATTAATTATCTTTAATCCGTTATCATGCAAACCCCTGTCAAGCCAGTTACCGACTCTTCTCCTGTGAGGGTTTCTCAGTCTCCCTCTTCTGACCAAAGTTCTAAGACCCTACCCCCATCTAACCCGCCACCTTCCTCGATCTTACCCCTAATTGAGCAGTTTTATCACTTGCCCATCAGTCGCAAAACGCAAATGATTACGGCCTTAATTTTTCTCGCTTTGGGGGGATTAATTGGGTTAGGGTCCACTTCGTTAGTGGGGAGTTTGCGCTCTCATTTACTGTATCAAACCAAATCCCAATTGGCCGTTACCGAACTTAATTATCATAGCGATTTAGAAAAAATGGCTTTAGGCTTTGCTGCCCAAGCGGAACACCCCGCTATTATTGAAGCCACCCAAACCATCAGTCAAGGCCAGCCTTTATCCCCTGAGATTCGCGCTCAACTACAATCTATTTTAAAAAAGGAACAAAAAATCTACGATCTAGAATTTTCTACCCTAGTGGGTAAAGATTCACGTATTATTGCTAATGCCAATGGCCAACGTCAAGGAGAAATCTTTAACCCTCAAGGGTTAGTCACTGAGGCCATCAAACAACAAAAACAGATTCGTAGTAGTGAGTTGATTAGTTGGGGGGAACTGGTCAAAGAAAAAGCACCTTTACCCGGTGGGTTAACGAGCCAGGACGCTTTAATCCGTTATACTGTGACCCCTGTTAAATTACCAGGCACACAAACGGTGATCGGTAGTCTGGTGTCTGGGGACATTGTCAACGGTAATTTTGAGATTGTCAAGAAAACAGTCGATACCTTTCAAGGGGTGGGTTATAGTGCCGTCTATCTTTACCATCCCCAAAATCAAGCCTTTACCTTAGCCACTGCTTTTGAGAAAACAGAACTACGACAGGCCAATTTTAATACCCCGTTACCGGATAAATCCATCTTAGAAGAAGCAGTACAAGCTCAAGGAAAACCGGTTTCCCAAAGAGGTTATCTGGATAATCATAGCTATACCCTAGCAGCCAAGGCCATTCCTAACTACAACGGTAAAGAGATAGCCATTTTAGTTTATGGGGATCCCGAACTGGGATTAAATCAGATTCTCAAACAGAGTTTAATGTTGCAACTGGGGCTATCTGTCGGGGTTTTGGGAGTAGTGGTGATGGTGGCAGCGGCCATTGCTTCGGCCATTACTCAACCCATTAAACGGTTAAAAAGAGTGACTCAGGAGTTTGCCAAAGGAAACTATGAGGCTCGAGTTAATCTGCTTTCTCACGATGAAGTGGGACAGTTAGGGGACTGTTTCAATGAGATGGCCAGCAATATTGCAGCCCATGAACAGGGGTTACGACAAAAAACGGAGATGTTTCGCTTTTTAGCCGAACTCTCTTCCCCCATTACCCTTGATTCGTCTAGACTAGATCACTGGTTTTCTCAAGCGTTAGAAGGGGCGAGACACTTAATTAATTTAGAGCGTCTATTTATCTATCATTTGAGGGAAGATGATCAGGGTCAAGTGACTTATGAAGCCCTATTTCCTGGTTATGCTTCTGTTTTAGATCAAGCACATCAGGGGGAAATCATTCCCGCCCACTTATTACAAGCATTACAAGAAACCTCTTCCATAGATGCTTTGACTTTAGAACAACTAGAAATCATCATTCAAGATCCTCAGTACCGAGAGATGTTAGAGGGTTTTCAGGTCAAAGATCAATTAATTATTCCTATCTTTAATCAAAAGGCACTTGATGGCTTTTTAGTTGCCCATCGTTGCATCCATGCTCCTAAATGGCAAGAAACGGAGATTAATTTTCTCAAACAATTTGTGACTCAGTTGCAAGTCACCATCAGCCGAATCACTTTAACCCAAATGGAATCCTTAGAATCATGGTTATCCCATGATCTCAAAGAGATTACCTCGTACATTTCTACGGAATTCAACGCCAATAATCTCTTCGATTTAGTGGTTCAAAAGAGTCGTCACGCCTTAAAAACCGATCGGGTGATTGTTTATAGTTTTGATGAGGTTTGGAACGGTACGATTATTGCTGAGTCCGTTAACCCATCCTATCCTCCAGCTTTAGGAAAAGAAATTCCTGATCCTTGTTTTGCTAAATCCTTTGTAGAAAAATACCGTCAAGGACGGGTTAAAGCCCTTTCTAATATTCATACCGCCGGACTGAACCCTTGTTATCTCAAACAGTTGGAAGGTTTGCAGGTTCAAGCTAACTTAGTGGTTCCGATTGTGGTAGGAGGGGAATTATTAGGGTTATTAATTGCCCATCATTGTCAAAGTCCTCGCCATTGGGAACAGCCGGAAATTGACTTTTTGACCCAAGTCGCTCTACAAATTGGGGTCGCCCTAGAACGGTCTAATCTGTTAGATGAGCAAACCTTAGTCTCCGAAAAACAACGAGTGGCTAAAGAGCAACTACAACAGCGAGCCTTAGAATTGTTAATGGAAGTCGAACCAGTTAGTCGAGGGGATCTCACCATTCGCGCTAAAGTGACTCAAGACGAAATTGGTACCATTGCCGATTCTTATAACGCCACCGTTGAAAACTTACGATCTTTGGTGACTCAAGTGAAAACTGTGGCGCAAGAGTTTTCTCAGACAACGGAAAATAATGAACATTTAATTGAAACCTTGGCGACTGAAGCTCTGCAACAAGTTGGACAAATTACCGTAGCCGGCGATCGCCTCATGGCCATGAATCGTTCCATTCATCTGGTGGCCGAAAATGCCCAAAAAACCTTAATGGCTTTCCAAGAGGCTTCTGAGACGGTGATCACAGGAGAAAATGCCATGAATGAAACCGTAGAGGGGATGATGGCTATCCAAGATACGGTGTCAGCAACGACCAAAAAAATCCAACATTTAGGGGAATCGTCTCAAAAGATTTCTAAGGTGGTCAGTTTAATCGGTCGTTTTGCCGCACAAACCCACTTATTAGCGTTGAAAGCCTCTATTGAAGCCGCCCGCGCTGGAGAAGGGGGACGGGGTTTTGCGGTCATTGCCGATGAGGTAAGAACCCTAGCCACCAGTTCCGCAGAAGCGACAGCAGAAATTGAAACCTTGGTTAATAGCATTCAAACCGACACCAAAGAAGTAACCCAAACCATGAAAACGGGAACCGAACAGGTGTTGCAGGGAATGGAATTAGTTGAACAAACCCGCCATAGTCTTCATGGGATCTCGGTCGCCTCTCAAGAGATTAACGAGTTGGTCAGTGCCATTTCCCAAGCGTCTCATGAGCAATCTTTGACCTCTGAAGCCATGAATACGGTGATGAATGATGTCTCTGCTATTGCTGAGAATACCTCCGTTTCTGCAACCCAATTGGCCGAGTCTTTCCAAGATGTTCTCGTCCTGGTGCAACAGTTACAAGCTAATGTTGAACAGTTTAAAGTTCATTAACTTGTGTTCGGAGTTCGGAGTTCAAGATTAATATTTGTCTCCCCCGCTCCCCCTCTCCCCCTCTCCCACACTCCCCCTGCTCCCCCTGCCCCCCCTGCCCCCCCTGCTCCCCCTGCCCCCCCCGCTCCCCCTCTCCCCCTCTCCC
>JASJDN010000105.1 GCA_030065205.1 Crocosphaera sp. | reverse complement strand
TTCTGGCTCTCCTGTAGTTATGGTGATCAGAAAAATTTATACCTCGTAGGGTGGGTTAGGCGCAGGGTTGATTTTTATGAAAACACAATAACTTATGGTCTGCGCTATAACCCACCATTTTAGGTATGTAGTCTATTATACTTTTTACCCCACACTGTCGGGAGAGCCTCAATAAACCAGAGTGAATCATCCCTTGCTGTAAATTTTCCTTTACTCTTAGTTTTATTTCAGAAGTAGGAAGTCAGAAGTTAGACTCAAAAAAGGTTAAGTCATTTTTGATTTTAATGCCTTAATTTTCTGATTACAAATCGGGAGATTCTTGCTTCTATAGGATGAAATTCCTTCCTTTCAGTACCTGGAAAAAATAAACGTTACAGTTGAGAAGAGGCAGGAGGCAGGAGTAAGGATACAGCTATGTTTACATAAGTTAATACAGTGCTGTTTACTTATGTCCGACTACTTATTTAAAAAATTAAGCTTCAATAATCACCCTTAAATTACCCCGTTTCCGAACCACCCGACAAGCGGTAGCATTGCCCGATCTTTCAAACTCTAAATCCAATAAGGTTTGACCAATTTTCAGGTTTTCTAAGGATAAAAATTGAACCGAAGAGGGTAACGTAGGATGAACAATCTGTAAACAATTATTAGCAGCATCGGGGATTAAATTGGCCATCATCTGCAAAAATTGGAAAATGGTGCCGGTAGCCCAAGCTTGAGGGGTACAAGCAACCGGATAACGGACTGGACTGCTATTGGGGAGACGAGGATAACCGCAAAACAGTTCAGGGGGACGGAAATAGGGTTGATGAACGGTCATATCAATAATCCCTTGCGCCACTTCTAGGGCCTGTTCCACGCGACCCAGCGATCGCAACCCGGCCGCAATCATCCCGTTATCGTGGGGCCAAACAGACCCTAAATGATACCCCATGGGGTTATAAGCAGGGGAAAGACTGCTAAGAGTACGTATTCCCCAACCACTGAACAAGTCCGGGGCCTGTAACCGTTCGGCCACACTTTGGGCTTTATCTGGGAACAAAATATCCAAACCCAAACAATGACCCGGGTTGGAGGTAATACTATCGATAGGCTTACCGTCATCGTTTAATCCCAAGGCGATATATTCCGCTTCCGATAACCAAAAATCTTCGTTAAAGCGAATTTTGAGATGATGGGCTTCTTTTTCCCAACGATTGGCCAGATCATGCTCTTTTCTCAGTCTGGCTAACTGACTGAGGGCTATTTTCGCCCCATAGACGTATCCTTGCACCTCTGAGAGATAGATATTATCCTCGGCCAAACGGCCTTGACTATCGACGATACAGTTCCCCGAATCTTTCCAACCTTGGTTTCTTAAGCCGCCGGGGGATTTACATTGATAGGGAAGATAGCCGTTTTCTTTACAGTTGCGATCGATCCAGTCCATAGCTGCTAAAGCATTATCCCAGAGTTGGTCGAGAAGTGCATCGTCGTGGGTCCAACTGTAGTATTGAGCATATAACAGTATCCATAACGGTGTCGCATCTACGGTTCCGTAATAAGGGGTATGGGGAACTTCTCCGCATCTCGCCATTTCTCCGAAACGAATTTCGTGGAGAATTTTTCCGGGTTCTTCTTCCCGCCATTCGTTCTCTACTGTCCCTTGATAAGCGGCTAAGGTTAAAAGGGTGTTACGGGCGATTTCTGGGGCAAAGATCAGGGTTTGATCGGCTGCAATAATGGAATCACGACCGAACAAGGTGGAAAACCAAGGAACCCCGGCGGAGAGAACTTTACCGTCTCCAAAGGTTTGACCCAAGAGATAGATGTCTTCTTCGGCCCGTTCAATGACTAGGTTTAATTCTTGGTTGTCGGTGCGGATTTTTGTCGCGCGATCGCGCCATTTTTGTTCTTCGCTTAATTCGGCTGCTAAAGCTTGTTTGAGGTTAGCCGGCGGACTGACAGCAGAGGCGAGTTTGCCATCAATCAAGGGTTGTAGACAATAACCAACGGACTGAGTTTCGTGAGGGTTTAATGCCATGCGCCAAATAGCGGTATACCCTTTAAAATAGTCGGGTTGACGGTGATCAAAACGGATACGAGATTCCATTAAAATGCCGTCTAAGCCTTGATAAGCTAAGGTTAATGCTCCCGTTTCCTCCACAACCCCATGAACATCGTGGGAAGTGTGATTAAAATCCATCCCGCTTTTTCCGAGTAAACGCATCACGGTTCCGTTGGCGTGACGAACGGCCCCACGAATCACAAATAGGTCTACAAAGTCAGCGTCAAAACTAACACTGATCTCAAACTCAACCGCTTCGGTGTTGTAGTTGGTCAGGGTTAATTCTTCAAATAAAGCCCCTTGTAAAACAAGATTGCGTTCAACGCCAATGGTTTCGGCCTCAATTTTTCCTTCTATATAAGGATTAGCACATAAGGCGGATAGGGCAAACCCCTGTCTAGCGGTACTACTGAGTAAAATGGGGGACTGGCCTTCGATTTGTAGTTCTAAACGACTGAGAAAACGGGTATCTTTGCACAGGAGTCCTAAACTGACATCGCCTTGATCTTCCACACAACCACTAATATTGCCTAATTTATCGGTAATTAAGAACAAATCGTCATCTTTGAGGGTTAAAGTGGGTTGCAGTCGTTGGGTGATGGTACAGGGCCATTCGGGAATGGGAACTTGTTCAGAGGGTGCAAAGGTTCTACCACCAAGATTAAGTAGTTTTAGGGGTTGTTGGGTTTGATTGGCTTCGATTATTTGTTCACTCATTGGAAAATTTAGATAAAGGACACAATAAATCGGTCGCGGTTTAATTGACATCCACTGTGGCTGAAAGATCATCAAGAACATGGGCCATCATGGCCAAAACCGTTGCCTTCTCAGAGAAAGATTGTCTGAGAAGTTGTTCATAAATCCGTTCGTAACCGTCTACCATTTGTTGAACCGTAAAGTTTTGGCTAACATGACGCCGACAGTCTGCACGGTTAATCTCATCAAGACGAGAAACCGCTACACTCATGGCTTCCATATCGTTTTCGTTGCAGAGAAATCCAGTTTTTCCGTCGATGATAATTTCGGGGGTTGAACCTCTAATACTGGCAATAACGGGGGTTCCACAAACCATCGATTCAATCATCACTAAGCCAAAAGGTTCATTCCAACGGATGGGAAATAGAGTGGTTAAAGCTCCTCCTAAGAATTGATGTTTATCTTTTCTGGTTAATTCCCCGATGAAGATGATCTGCTCGTTGTCAATGAAGGGTTCAACGCTGGTGTGGAAAAAATCTTCGTTGGCGCGATCAACTTTACCGGCTATTTTGAGGGGAATACCAACCCGTTTGGCAATTTCAATGGCAATATGAGGCCCTTTACATTCAGAGATTCGTCCCAAAAAAGCTAGGTAGGGTGGCTGTTGTGGTTCGGGGTGAAAGGTATATTGATCGATGTCGATAGCGTTATAAACGGTTCCGACATAGTTTAATTCTGGGATATCCTTTTGTTGCGCTTGGGAAATACTGATATAGTTTTGCTGAGGATGTTGTTTAAACATCTTTTGACTCAACTGTGGAAAATAACCGTGAATGGTATGGACAGTCGGGGTGGTAATCAGTTCAACAAAGGGAAGTGCATCTTGACCGACGTGGGAATGGATGAGATCAAAGTCATTAGCCCTTTGAAACACCCGACTTAATTCCATCTCTAGGTAAACCATACATTCTTCAGGACTGAGATTTAAACCACGAAGTCCTGTTGTTGCGCCAGGTGCTAAGGTGGCTAAGGTCTGAGAATCTTCTGTGGCAAATAGGGTGACATCATGACCCCGACGCACCAATTCATCGGTTAATAAACTCACTACTAATTCAATGCCACCATAACCCAACGGCGGTACAGATTCTTGTAACGGGGCAATTTGTGCAATTTTCATAATTTATTTCCTATCTACTTTCAATTCTCAATTTTTTATTAATTAGTTATGAGCAGGTGGCATTTTCTGATGACAGTGACTACAGTACCAATACACACCGTTTAAACTAATATGACGTAATAAGGGATAGGAACAACAGGGACAGAGTGGCTTTTTGTCTACATAAAGATTTCTTTCATGCTTATTCTCGTATCTGTTAAGATTGAGAGCATTTTCTTGAGAAGCTGGTTCGACTAAGGGAGTATTCATTGGTCACCTCATTTTCTTCTGCTTCTATGAAAAGTGTTCAAGTTTGATTAAGTTGGCAAATTGATATTTTAGTTCCACACAGATAAAATATACCCTTTTCCTTATTAGAAAAATAAGAGTCAAAACTTAGAGTATATGCTATCAGTCTAGGAAATGAGTCGAGTCCATTCTTTGATCCACTTCTGTTTCTACGCTAACGAAAAATTGATCAAATATTGTCAGTTTGTTTATAAAAGTTAATTTTATTTGTAACGGGAAAAGGGAAAGATTAGAATATTAAAGTAATAATCATGATATTAACTATTCTGACATTTTTTTTGTCTGTGTTTCTCCTTTTAATTTTTTCATAATCTATTTTCCAGCAAAATACAACGTTTTCAGTTATACTTCTTTCATGGATAAACTAATCCGTTTTAATTTCTCATCAATTTCTAAGACTTTCACTTTGACAACTTCTCCCACTTTAACTACATCTTTGGGATCACTAACAAAATAATTAGCCAGTTGGGAAATATGAATTAACCCATCTTGATGTACTCCAATATCCACAAATGCACCAAAATTAACTACATTGGTAATAACCCCTTCTAATACCATTCCTTCCGTTAAATCACTAATTTCTGTTACCCCTTCTTTAAAGGTTGCATACTTAAATTCTTCTCTAGGATCTCGTCCTGGTTTTTCTAATTCTTCAATAACATCTTCTAGGGTGGGTAACCCAATGGTATCGGTTACAAATGTGTTTAAATCTAGAGATTTTAGGCGATCGCCTACTTTATTAATATCAGTTAATGATACCTCTAATTGTTTGATAATGGTTTCTACTATTTCATAACTTTCAGGATGCACTGCGGTATTATCTAAGGGATTTTTTCCATTTCTAATTCTTAAGAAACCGGCTGCTTGTTCAAAGGCTTTTGGTCCTAACTTAGATACTTTTAGTAATTCTTTTCTATTGGTGAATTTTCCATTTTTGTCACGATAACTAACAATATTATTGGCAATAGTTGGTGTAATTCCTGAAACAAAGATTAAGAGTTGTTTTGATGCAGTATTGAGATCAACACCCACATAATTAACACAACTTTCGACTGTTTCTTCTAGATTCTTTTTTAATAGTTTTTGATCGACATCGTGTTGATATTGTCCCACTCCAATAGATTTGGGATCAATTTTAACCAATTCTGCTAAGGGATCTTGTAATCTTCTACCAATACTAATAGCACCTCGGACAGTAATATCTAAGTCTGGAAACTCTTCCCTTGCAACATCACTTGCTGAATAAATAGATGCACCTGATTCATTGACAATTACTTTTATGGGTTTATTTTCTAATGATTTAATAACTTCTGCAACGAATTGATCAGTTTCTCTAGAAGCAGTTCCGTTACCAATAGCAATTAATTTAATATTATATTTTGTAATTAAGTTGGCTAAGGTATTCTTCGCTTCTTTTTGTTTACTTTCACCACTATGAGGAAAGATAGCTTGATACTCTAAAAATTGCCCTGTTTCTGATAGTATAACCACCTTACAACCTGTGCGAAATCCTGGATCAATAGCTAGGGTTGGCTGCATTCCGGCGGGGGGAGATAGCAGTAATTCTCTTAAGTTAATTTCAAAGGTATTAATGGATTCTATATCAGCCCAATTTTTTCGATCTGTGCGAACTTCTCTGAGTAATGATGGTTTAATAAGACGGTTAAATGCGTCTTTTAACATGGATTGATAAAAGGCTTTTATGGGTTTACTTTTTGTTTTAATTTCTTGATATTCTAAGTAAGAAAGAATAAACTCTTCATCAAAATCAATTTCTAAAGCAATGATTTTTTCTGCTTCACCCCGAAACAAAGCTAAAATATTATGAGGGGCGATTTTTGTTACACTAGCTTGAAAATTTCGATACATTTCATATTTTGTACTGCCTTCTGGATAATCTTTTTTGATTTTAGAAATAAATACACTTTCTTTCATTAAATAGTCTCGTAAGTAAGCTCTTAAATTGGCTTTTTCTGACACTTCTTCCGCTAAAATATCTGATGCACCCTGTAACGCTTCTTGGATGGTATGAACCCCTTTTTCTTCTGATAGATAGTCTTGTGCTATGGTTTCTAAAGCTTGGGGTTTGGCATTGGGATGATTCAGAGATTTTATTAACTCGGCTAACCTTTCTAAGCCTTTTTCTCTTGCTATGGTTGCTTTAGTGCGTCGTTTAGGTTTATAAGGTAAATATAAGTCTTCTAGTTCGGTTTTTGATAAACAAGCTTCTATTTTTTTCTGTAATTCATCCGTTAGTTTATCTTGATTTTTAATTGCGTCTAAAATGGTTTCTTTTCGTTTCTCTAACTCAATCAAGTAATTATAACGTTCCCAAATATCTCTAATTTGAGTTTCATCCAGTGATCCCGTTTTTTCTTTACGATAACGTGCAATGAATGGAACCGTCGCACCTTCTATTAATAATTCAAGGGACTGTTTAACTTGTTGTTGTCTTAATGATAATTCGCTGGCAATGATTTTGTTGTAATCAATCATAATTAATTATTTTAGTTTCATTTTTAACCAACTAAAAATTTGGTTGGCCGTTAACTCTAATTCTATTTTATCTAAAATGGGTAAACTTTCTTGCTCTATTTGGCTATTGGATAAATCAGCTTTATAAATTTTCGGGGTTTGTTGCGGTTGAAAAACGAAAATTGATCTTTCATCGGGATCAATTAACCAACCTAACTGACTACCATGTTCTAAACAATGAAGAATATTATCAATAACTTTAGTTAATTTTTGATTAGGTGAAAGAATTTCTATTGTCCAGTCAGGAAACGAATTAAATTGATTAGCAATTTCTCCTTCTTCTGTTATAGGTATTCTCTCCCAATAAAATATACTAACATCAGGAACAATAGAGCGATTACCAAAGTTACACCGTAACTCAGGTAAAGCATAAGCAATGTTAGATGTTTCTGCAACTTGGTTAATGGTTTCGCATAGTTTATATTGAAGCTTACTATGTTGTCCTTGAGGCATGGGCTTTTGTCGTATTTCTCCATTAATATACTCCCACGCAGGAGACTCATCAATATTGGGTTTCTTGAGAAATTCCTCAAGCGTTAAAGGTAAAATAGGTGTAGTCGTCATAGATAATTATTCAATCTGATCTCATACATCTTTTAATTTTATCGTATTAACCATCAGGAGTAAGCAATGGAAGCATTATCAAAACAAACTTGTGTCCCTTGTAGCGGAAACTCACCCAAAGTTACAGAGGAAGAAATGAATCAATTATTAACAGAAATTCCTCAATGGCAAGTTAAAGAGGTTTCTGGAGAATTACGTTTAGAACGAGTGTATAAATTTCCTGATTTTCAAACAGCCTTAGCTTTTACTCAACAAGTAGGGGACTCTGCTGATCAAGTAGGACATCATCCCGCTTTACTCACAGAATGGGGAAAGGTAACGGTAACTTGGTGGACTCATGCGATTAATGGACTCCATCGTAATGATTTTATTATGGCTGCTAAAACTGATGAGATTGCTGATAAGTTTGCTAATCATTAACAAGACGATATCTGACTTAATATAGCAATGAGTAATGATATCTGAGAAGTAATTAGGACATAATGATATTATGTCCCTACAAATACACCCTTGTAGGGATTTAACAGTGTTAAATCCTCTTCGTCGTTTTCTCACAACTGAAACCTGATTGCTATACAATCAACAAAATAAAATCACAATCTCTCAGTAATCATCTACAGAGTTAAAAGGTTTTAACTCTGTGTTGATATCGGATTTTTTTAGAAAAGACTTTTTAAGTGCATCAGATTTCTATGATGATCCAGTTGGTTTGTAAGAAAAAAATAACAGTGAAATTTATGATAATTTAAAATCATTTAAAAAATCATTTAATATAGATGTTAATATGAACAATTCTGCTAAAACTCTCAAGACGATTTTAGATCATGATGTATATACGATAGTGACTTTATACAAGGATTTAGAGAATGATTTTATTGCGAGTGCGAGTTCGAGTTTCACTGTATCAGTCGTGCAAGGTGTTCCTGAACCTTCTAATGTTATTAGTCTCCTTGTTGTATCAGGATTAGGGTTAGGGTTAGGCGGTTGGGATCAAAGAAAAAAACATCAGGTAAAGAAGAATAAGAATAATTTACAAAAATCTGAACCCAGTTCACTAAATAAGCAATTTAGATTGTGTAATTGATGACTCTAAAATGAACGAAACTGAAAAATCACCCAAATAATAAAGGGAATGGATAACTTACTTCTAGTTTCCATTCCCTTCAAATTAGACAAAATTAAGCACTGATAACACTACCTAAAGCGCGTCCCATATTAGCCGGGTTCATGGCATCAACGGCTGCGGTGGGTTCGTAACCACAATGTACCATACAGTCGGCACATTGAGGATTACCACTAGCACGGCCATAGTTTTCCCATTGGGTTTCTTCCATTAATTCGTTGAAGGTTTGATAATGACCTTCATTGAGGAGATAACAGGGTTTTTGCCACCCTAAAACGCTGTAACTGGGACTTCCCCAAGGGGTACATTCATAGTCTTTTTCCCCTAATAGAAAGTCTAAAAAGAGAGGATTATGATTAAAGTTCCATTTCTTTTTACCTAATTTCCAAGGCATTAAAATTTCTCGGAATAACTTCTTAGTTTGCTCCCGTTTTAAGAAATGATCTTGATCCGGGGCCCATTCATAACTATACCCCGGAGAAATCATCATGCCATCGGTTCCTAATGTGTCTAAGAAATCAAAGAATTCTTGCATTTCTTTGGGGTCGGTTCCTTCAAAAACGGTAGTATTAGTAGTAACTCGAAACCCTTTGGCTTTAGCTGCTTTGATCCCTGCGATCGCTTTATCAAAAACCCCTTTGCGATCGACACATTTATCATGATGTTCTCTGAGTCCATCTAAATGCACACTAAAGCAAAAATAAGGGGAGGGTTCAAACTTATCTAAACTCTTTTCTAAGAGGATGGCATTGGTACACAGATAAACAAATTTTTTCCGTTCTACTAATCCTTTGACAATCTCATCAATTTGAGGATGCAATAAAGGTTCACCACCCGGAATAGATACCACTGGCGCACCGCATTCTTCTACTGCTTTAAAGCATTCTTCAGGGGTCAGATTACGGGCTAAAATATCGGTGGGATGTTGAATTTTTCCGCATCCAGAACAGGCTAAGTTACAACGAAACAAGGGTTCTAACATCAACACCAAGGGAAAGCGTTGACGACCCTTTAAACGTTGGCTGACGATATAAGTCCCTACAGTAAGGGCTTGTTTTAATTGAACGGCCATAGACTTCTCTTCACACCATATAATTTCTCGTTATTATAATCCTTCTATTCGGTGATCTGTGAAAATTAATAAAATTACCAAAAAAGTAGGGGTTTAAAGCCCCGCCGTTTACGGCGTACAGTAAGCGAAATTTGTGCTAGAATTTGTATGGTTGAAATACCCGACCCCCTACTGCGTAGGCTAGGCAACCCTAGAGGCAAAGCGTTCCGAGAAGGTCGAAACCAAGAACCTGTGGTGGCGAAAGCACAGCAAAAACAGCTAGGGAAACGAGAGGAGTACCAAAGTTCAAAAAGCCCAAATTTCAAGTAAACAGTATCGGAGGGCATCCGAAAACTGAGGCCAACCACCTAAACGACTGGGGACAGCCCCGCCTCTGGCCAACTGTTGCGAGAGCAGAGATGGTTAAGCGGTCTGGATGAGCCAGTAATCCCTATACGCAAGTCCGAGAGAATCCACTCCCTGAAGTGAGTGGAGTATGTCAATGCATTTGGGACGCAAGTTGATGCTTAGATAGGTTTTTTTAAGAGCATTAATTGTATTATATTTGTATTTTTAATAACATGATTTTTGGCTTTATTGGCAAAAAATAGTAACATAGACTACAAAATGTTCTGCAAACGGTTCCATACTACCACAGAATTATTGAGAATAATTTTTATTAAGTAACGAAACAATCGGGGGTGTAGACCATACTACTTTTTTGTGTTATTATGGTACATAGTCAGGGTATTGTGGGAAAAGTGTGGGTCTACGAAACCATTGTTAAAAGACAGTATGAGAGTGCGATTAAACAGTAGGTAAACAAGACCCCGAATATTAGAGTAAGTTTGTCTGTAACCCGAAATAAAGTCAATTCATGCTTAGTCGTCGTTCTTTTATCTCTACCGCAGGAATCATAACATTAGGCTATCTTTTATCAAGCTGTGGGGGTTCTCAGGCTGATTTACGGGTGTTATTGTTGCAGGGTTCGATTCCTCCTCAATTACTCAAGGCGTTTCGTCAGCAACTGCCCTCAGCCTCGTCTCTTGATTTTAAACCCCAAGGGCAGTTAAAGGAACTGTTTGACCTATTGGAAACTTGGCAAGATAAAGACGGGGAAAATAAGGGATTATTGGCAGATTTACCGAAAATTCCTGTGATTAATCCTCCTCCTCCTTCTCTTAGCGATTTTATTACGTTGGGGGATGTGTGGTTAACCGATGCGATTAAAAAAGAGTTAATTGAGCCTATAAGTATAGATCAGGTTCAAGGGTGGGATAGCTTACCTAAACGTTGGCAACGGTTGGTCAAACGGGATAAAGAAGGGAATTTACAAGAAAATGGCTTAATTTGGGCTGCACCGTATCGTTGGGGAACGACTTTGATGGCTTATCGCTCCGATAAACTAGACTGGCAACCCAAAGACTGGTCTGATTTATGGGATGAACGATTAAGCGATCGCATTTCTATGGTGGATCAATATAGAGAGGTGATGGGGTTGACTTTAAAAAAGTTAGGACAATCCTACAATACTCAAAATTTAGACCAAGTTGCTGAGTTAGAAAGGGAACTTTTCAACCTCAATCAACAGGTGAAATATTATAGCGATGAACACTATTTACAACCGTTAGTGGTTGGGGATGTTTGGGTAAGTGTGGGATGGTCTAATGAGATTATTCCTTTAGTAGCGAAAAACCGTAATATTAAAGCGGTGGTTCCCGCTTCTGGTACGGCTATTTGGTCGGATGTTTGGGTGAAACCGAAAGGAAAAGAAGGCCAAACCGAGTTATCTGAAATGGGTAAACAATGGCTTAATTTTTGTTGGCAACCGCAAGCAGCAAAACTGATGTCTTTGTTTGCTGATGCTGCTTCTCCTATGATTAATACCATAGACAAACAAGAACTTTCTCCTGAGATTATTAATAATCCGTTATTGTTTATTGATGAAGCTATTTTCGAGCAATGTGAATTTTTAGAACCTTTATCTAAGGGAACGAAAGAACAATATATTAACCTCTGGAAAGAAGTGAGAAAGAGTTAATTGAGTGATATTTAGAGTGAATTAGTTTTCTAAGGATACATCATCAGCATAACTATAAACTTCAATGCCTAAACTTTCTGCAACCGGTAAAGCTTTAGGGTCAACCATTGGTGAAATAACAATTTTACGAATTACGTTTTTCTGATATTTTTGTTGATAAAATTCTGCTTTACGGCTAAAAATATACATATCGCCTTTACTCATAGAAGATTTAATTTCACACACAATCACTAAACCATTTTTAATGATGACATCAACTTCTACTTGATCCGGCCGTCCAAATACTATACCATCGGGATCATAATCATTAATATTAACAACTTCAACCCCGAAAGATTCTTCTAAAATACCAGCTAAAGCATTACGGAAACTCGCTTCAGAAAAGAGTCCCCACCGAGAACCTAACGCTCCAATAGTGCTATTATATTTACGATTCATCTGTTTAATTTCTTCTAGCGTTTCTTGATTTTTTCGATTTTGTTCCCACCATTTTTGGTTTTGTTGTTGCCATTGACGGTTATTTTCCTCCCATTGACGGTTATTCTCCTCCCATTTCTGGGCCTGTTCATGGATAAATTCATCTAAACGATGGTTATTTTCAGCCCATTTCTGTGCCTGTTCTTCTCTATCACGCTGTAATTCTGCTAAAATGCGATCAACTCGTTCTTTAAATTCCTCAAACTTCTGATCTGTCTCTTGTTTAGGGGAATAATAATCTGAAACAGTCCGCAAAATAAAGTCCCGAATACTCGCATCTTCGGCCAGAATACTCGGTAATTGTTCTTTAATTAATGTTTTGATGTCATCAGAATTTGTCATCTGAACTCAAATAAACTTTCCTGATTTCTGATTATAGACTTTTATTAGTAAAATATTCAATAAGCAGATCAAGTTTATATCAAAACAAGATTATGAAAAACCTAGAAGACTATTTCAACATCTTAACTCCTAACGATATTCGACTCAAAGGTTCACGCATGGGTATTGAAACAATTTTATATGAATACATTTATGGAGCAAAAACTGCTGAAGAAATTTCTAAACTTTATCCCACTATTACTTTAGAACAAATTTATGCAACAATTCTTTATTATTTTCAGAATCAAGAAGCAATCAATCAATATATGAGTAATTGGTTAGAATATTGTTTAAAATCTGCTCAAAAACAAGATGAAAATCCACCAGAATACATACTAAAAATTCGTAAATTAAGAGTTAAACATAATACAGAAATCAATAAAATTAATGAGTATTCAGTACCTAATTGATGAAAATTTACCGCCTCTTTATCGAGAACAGTTACTCCGTCGTAAGTCATATTTAATAGTGTGACTAATAAGTGATCCTGGTATTATATTCCATTATAAATTACTAGCATAAATTAATCTGAATTATCTAATTTTTTACCATCTTAGTCAACCTTCGCCACCTTTAATAAAGCCTTGCGATCGCTCTCACTTAACCCTTCCCCTTGTTCAATTTTTTCACATAATTTCGGTAATTTTTCAGCCACTTTTTGTCTAATAATCGTTTGTGCTTCATTCATTTTATCTAAAGGTAACTCATCAAAAACCCCTTGACTGACGGCTAATAAAACGGCTATTTGTTCAGCAACGGGAATGGGTTCATACTGCGGTTGTTTCAAGACTTCCCTGACTCGACGGCCCCGTTCCAAAGTTTGACGGGTAGCAGTATCTAAG
The DNA here is from genome assembly GCA_030065205.1 of Crocosphaera sp. Taxonomy (GTDB): domain Bacteria; phylum Cyanobacteriota; class Cyanobacteriia; order Cyanobacteriales; family Microcystaceae; genus Crocosphaera. Next base: position 5,163 of record JASJDN010000105.1, on the reverse strand, counting down.
CGAGTAGCAAAGCGAGAAAAGCTTTCTAACTCCTCAAACTGGGAGTAAGAGAGTCTTAAGTCCCCGGCAACGGAACGATAGGCTTTAAGCTGCGTTTTTCCCCCCACACGGGACACGGAACGACCCACATCCACCGCCGGTAAAATGCCTTTTTGAAAGAGATCGGGGGTCAGATAGATTTGTCCATCGGTGATGGAGACTAAGTTAGTGGGGATGTACGCAGAGATATTTTGTGCCTCGGTTTCGACGATAGGTAAAGCGGTTAAAGACCCCCCTCCTAAGTCGGGACGAAGACGGGTAGACCGTTCTAACAGACGGGAATGGATATAAAAAATGTCCCCAGGAAAGGCTTCTCGGCCAGGGGGACGACGCAACAATAAGGACAACTCTCGATAAGCGCGGGCGTGTTGGATGAGATCGTCGTAGATAATGAGAACATCGCGCCCTTGTGACATGAAATATTCCCCCATCGATGTGGCCGCATAAGGGGTGATATATTGCAAACCTGGCGGACTTTCTCCTGGGGCCACCACCACAATACAGTTATCCATGACCCCATAGGTGCGTAATTCATCGATCAGTTTAGCCACTGCCGAACTTCGTTGTCCAATGGCGCAGTAAATGGAGATCACCCCTGTTTCCTTTTGGTTCAAAATGGTATCCAGGGCGATCGCTGTTTTTCCGGTTTGGCGATCGCCTAAAATTAATTCCCGTTGGCCTCGTCCGATGGGGATCAACGCGTCGATGACTTTGATACCGGTTTGCAGGGGAACGGTTACCGGGGCCCGGTCCATAATAGCCACCGCTTCTCGTTCGATGGGTAAACGGTCTGTGACTACGATCGCCCCTCGGTTATCTAATGGTCGTCCCATGCCATCCACCACCCGTCCTAGTAACTCTTCTCCGACGGGTACATCCATGACTCGTCCGGTGGGATACACTTCGCATCCGGCGGTTAAGGTTTCATCGGCATCTAAGAGGATAACCCCTACTTCTTCAGGGTCAAGGTTGAACACCATGCCTAAGTTATTTGACCCCAATGTGACCAGTTCTTCTGATTTAACGTTGGGGAGTCCAGTGACACGGGCGATACCACTGCCTAAATAAGTAATGGTTCCGATCTCTTGAGGGGTTAATTGATGTTGATGATCGTTTAAAACTTGGTCAGAAACATCAAAAAAATGGTCTAATATGCCCTGGAGTGAGGGGTTATCTGGTGACATTATTTCCTCCTTCTAATGATTGAGACATTTTGCTTTCTAATTCATCTAGATAGTAGTCTAAGTTCCAGGGAATTTTATAACCATGATTTAATAGTTCAATGCCACAAATCGAGTCATCATTGAGTTCAAAATTAATTTTAACATCTTGACTAAATTGGTGTTGTAGGGCTTGGGTTAATTGTTGTTTTTGTGGTTCTGAAATCTTGAAAGTTGAGCGAATAGTAAAAGATTCGTGTTTTCCATTTTTTAAGCTATTATCTTTCGTGACTTGATGATGGGCAAGTTGGGGTAAACCTTGAATAAATTTATTGATTATTTGTTGCTCAAGATCAGCATCCGCTAAGTTTTGTAATGCTTGTCTTGACAATTTCATAATTTGTTGATTTGCTTTTTGTTTTAATCTATCTAAAAAGTTATGTTTTTCTCGCTGTAATTGTTCATACCATTGTTGACGAAGCATCTCAATTTCTATTTTGGCTTCTCTCATTAATTTTTGCTTTTCTTTTTCACAGTCTTGTTTAACATTTTCAATTCTTTCTTGTTTATTTTCTTCCCATTCTTTTTGTTTTTGACGATAATAATCTGCTTCTTTTTGTGCAGCTTCTCTTGTTTCTTCTGCTTCTTCTAAGCGACTCATAATATTTTTTTCTCGCTGTTCCATTGCATTCGTAATAGGTTTATAGAGAAATTTTTTAAGTAAAAATACAAGGATCACAAAGTTAAGAATTTGAGCAAAGGTAGTGAAGGGATCAATTAACATAATTTTCCTCACATTATTGTTTAATACTTGATGAACGACGCTGCACTAAACCACTAATAATAGCTAAGCCAAAAACACCGACTAAAGCCACTCCTAATAAGAGTTTTCCCCCTTCTAATAATCCTGCACCCAAAGCAACAATAGGAGGGTTAGAAATACCAATACTGATAACTAAAGCAGGAAAAAATTTACGCCAAGATGCTTTTGTTAGTCCCACACCGTAACAGACAAAATCAAAAAAACCAGTCATTAAGAACCCTGTTAGTAAGAAAAAGTTATGTTCTAAATGACGTTGACTTAAGCTATCAATTTTATTAATAAATTTCGGACCTACTATTCGCTGGACTAAGTTACGACCATAACGCTTTGATAGGGAAAAACTCAAGGAACAAGAGATTAAGTCAGCTACGCAGATAACCAAAAGTCCTTGAGTAAAGCCTAACAGTCCCCCAGATAAAACAGAGTAGGCAGTCCCTGGTAAAGCTGGAATAACAACGCTGGTAAAGCGTAGGATAAAAATTCCCACAGGAACCCAAGGACCTAATGCTTCTACCTGTGTTCGTAGTTGGGTAATTCCGTAGTGATTGATGGCGACAATAACTAAAATAATGAGGGAAAAGATAGCCAAAAAACGCAGAATTTTACTAACAGTTTTACTCATATCTATCTCTCCTTAGTCTGGCCAACATAAATGTCTGACGGTATGTTTTTCTTTCTGAGATAATTTAATCGGACTTTGGTAGGTTTCTTTGATTATTTCAAAAATATATTGATAAATTTCCTCAAATTTGTCTAACTCATTTTCAAAAAGTTTATATTGGTTTCCCCAAGGGTAAAGCATTAAAATATAGTTGTCTAAAATATTTTCGACTGACCAGGAAATAAAAATCGTTTCTGAAGAGGAATTATCCTTATGATTAGGATTTTCATACAGAGTTAAAGCTGTACAAAAGTGCATTAAACCATCTTCATCAAAACCAACTTTTTCCTTATTAATAGATGTCTGAAAATACTCACTCATGGCAATGATAAACCCTTCAACAAACCGTTTACAAGCTTGGTAAGTTGTCTGAGTATTTTGTTTTGCTAACACATAAGCCTGACAAAGTTCTTCATATTTAGATATTTTTCCTTTCATTTTACTACCCTATTAACTTCATTAATTACTGATAACATAGTTCCAAAATGGGTTGGCAAAGATGAGAATTAAAGTAATCACAAAACAGTAAATTGCTGTTGATTCAACTAAGGCCATACCTACGAATAAAGTACGGATAATAGTGTTAGCTTCATCAGGTTGTTGTGCTAGGGCCGATAATGCTTGTGCTACAGCCCTTCCTTCCCCTAACGCTGGTCCAATAGAACCAATCGCGATAGTTAGTCCTGATACAACAATAGAAGCTGCTCCAATTATGCCAATATTATCCATTTTTTTCTTCTCCTGTTGTTTCTTCTTGTTGGGTTGCTGCTGCAATAAATACCATTGCTAAGATAGCAAAAATATACGCTTGAATCAATCCTGTTAATAATCCCATTGCTTGCATAATAATAGGGAAAAATAAAGGAGCGACAGATAACAAGATTCCTGCTATCATTGTACCACTCATGACATTACCAAATAAACGAACGGCCAAGGATAAAGTATTAGAAAAGCGTCCAATAATATTAAAGGGTAACATCATCGGTGTAGGGGCAAGATAATACTTTTTAAAATAATTAAAAAATCCTTGTCGAGAAATTCCATAGAAGGGAATAGCAAAAAATACACAAATTGCTAAGGCTGCTGTCGTTGACAGTGAACCAGTTGGAGGTTGATATCCTGGAATAATCGTCAGTAGATTAGAAACGGCAATAAAGATAAATAATGTTCCCACAAACGGCAGATAAGGTTCGGGTTTTTGTTGACTAATTTCTTCAATTTGTTTATTGATACCAATAACAATCACTTCTAAAATATTCTGTTGTCGTGAAATACGATGAGAATCTGAAAGATTACGAGTAATTAACCATGAAAAAATAACTAAAAAAATCATAATTAACCAAGTAAAAACCAACGTAGCATTAATAGAAACTATGCCCCATTGCCAAATTTCCCATTCATCAGGTGTTAACATCATCAGTTGTACTTTTCCTCTGTATAATTTATATTTTTGCTAGAGTTTAAATAAAATTAATGGATCAATTTTCGTTTTATGACTTTGTTTATGATATTATAAGGATTAGTCAGGTATTATGCCTAGATAGTGCTTCTATAAGTTCATAGTAGTTAAAAGAAAAAATAAGCTTTATACAGTGTTTTACTTAAATTTTAGCATATAATGCCATCAAAGAATCAGGGGTTGTCTCCCTTTAGTTAATATTGATGTATTTCATGACTTTTATTGATGACGTGCTATTATCTATTGATTTGTCCTCATCTTTAGGGGCAATTACTTTTATATTTATTTTAGGTTTTCTGATTGGTTTAGGGTATTTTGGGGGACTATGGTTAACGTTGAAAAAGCTTCCTGATAGCAGCCATCCCTATCGTTTAATGATTGGTAGTTTTATCCTAAGATTAATGATAACCTTATGTTGTTTTTATGGACTAATTTATTTATTTAATAATTTAGAGACTGGGATTATTCTTTTTATTGCAGTTTTAGGGTTTATTTTAGCTAGACTTATTTTAACAAAAAAAATTATAACATAACACAAATTGTAGGGTGGGAAGTGTATCGCCTTACAGTTTTTTCTTGATTGTCATTGCGAGGGGACTAAACTACTATAGGTTGATTTTTAGTTATTATCTCCCCGAAGCAATCTTATGTCTATGGTAGATTGCTTCGGGGTATTTTTAGTAAGAGTTAAAGGTTGCTATTTATGTTATCCCTCGCAATGACATTTCACTCGAACTTAAGTTAACACTAATGAATATCATGCAACCTAAGATCATTCTGTTTTACACTATGGCAATCAGGTTTCAGTTGTGAGAAAATGACAAAGAGGATTTAACAGTGTTAAATCCCTACAAGAGCTTATTGGTAGGGACATAATATTATTATGTCCTCATGGGTTCTCATCTATCATTTCTGATTGGTATATAGCAGTTCTCATACTTGTGAGGTACAGAGGTTATCGCTTGGAGGCAGGAGGCAGGGGGCAGGAGGCAGGAGTTAAGTGTACCCCATGAGTCCGAGA
>JASJDN010000016.1 GCA_030065205.1 Crocosphaera sp. | reverse complement strand
GTCTTTGACTTGCCCACCTTACCGTCTTAAGATTCTATTTATAAACAGTCTCTGAGAATTAGTACAATGTACAATTGAAGAAAAAATAACTAAAAATATTGATATTTTCTAATTTGTAAAGGGAGTAAAACAACAATGGATGCAACTACCCTATTATTAGCAGTTTTAGGAATTTATGGTACAGGAATCGCAACAAAAGCCGGTCACGAAACCTTTGAAACAATTCGTCAGTTAGTAAAACATAAACTAACAGGAACGTCAACAGGAAAAGCATTAAACGAAGGGGAAGATCCTGATCCTTGTCAAGCAGTGATTGATGTAGAAGCCATCGCACAAGATCCAGAAATTGAACAATTACTGCAACAAATTAAACGATTATTATCTCAGAATGAAGAATTAAAACAACAAATAGAAAGCGCACAGAAACGCTTACAGAAAAACATTCAAATTAATAAAGATAACTCGCAAGAGTATCAATTTAACGATAAGGTTAAAGCTCAATCTATTGGAGGGATACACTATCATGACTGATAAAGATCAATCCCAAAGGTACGAGTTTAACGATAAGGTTGAAGCTCAATTTATTGGGGGAATACATTATCATGGAGTTGATCTTAAGTTAAAACCTCCTAATAATGTACCTTCTCCAACAGCAAGATATTTTGTAGGAAGAGAGAAAGCATTACAAGACTTAGATGAATTAGTCCAGAGTAATAAAACCGTATCCATTTCTGCGATTCAAGGAATGGGAGGGATTGGTAAGACAGAATTGGCGAAATATTATGCAATAACGTATCAAAATGATTATCCTGATGGTATTGCTTGGTTAAATTTTGGAACGGTAGGAATAAAAGAAGAAATTGTTAGTTTTGGTCGCAATATTTTGAAGTTGTCTTTTCCAGAAGATGCACCCATAGATGATAAGGTAGCTCAAGTATGGCAAGATTGGCCGATAAAAAAAGGCGCATTAGTCATTATTGATAATGTTAATCGTAAGGAAGATTATGCCAAAATTAAGCCTTATTTACCTACAGGAACAGGGTTTAAAGTTGTTGTCACCAGTCGAGTCAAATTTAGTAATATTCCTGCTTATAATCTGGAATTATTGGACTTAGATAAGGCTGTCGAATTGTTAGAAAGTCTCGCAGATGCTAAAAATCGGGACTGGAATCAAGAATTAGCCAAAACCCTTTGTAAAGATAAGTTAGGACGTTTACCCTTAGCAATTACCCTTGTGGGGTGTTATTTGGCAAATGATCCAGGGTTAACCATAGAAAGCGTGATTAATCGTCTCAACCGCAAAGGTTTAGCAGCGAAACCCTTAAATCCTAGTGATAGTACAGTAGCAGAAAGAGGGGTAAAAGCAGCGATAGCATTGACTTATGAGGTATTAGAAGCAGAAAATCAAGATTTAGCGGTATTCTTAAGTTTATTTGCCTGTGCGCCTTTAGAATGGCGTTTAGTGGAGTCTGCTAAACCGAAAACGAAAACAAGATTTTGGCAATTTTGGTTGCGTAAAGCGAAATATCTCAAAAACGCATCTTTACAACAGCTTGAAAATTGGCGAATGGAACTATTGCGCTATAGTTTGTTAGAAGCGGAGAAGATTAAAAATACAACAACTATCGGTTATCAATTTCATCCTTTGGTGTGGGAATTTTTACGAGATAAGGTAAATAAGCGTCTGGATGAGCAAGTTATCAGGGATTTTGTAAAAGCGATCGTCACTGAAGCGAATACAATTGAATATAATGCGCCTATTGCTGATTATGAAAGGGTTCGTCCGTCCATTCCCCATATTGAGGAAGTGGCAGAGGTTTGGATAGATTATATAGAAGATGAGGATATAATTACGCCTTATACTCGTCTAGCAAGTTACTATGAAAGTTTAGTGAATTATGTTAAAGCAGAATATTGGGAAGCTAAAAATGTTGAGCTTGCAAAAAAACGCTTGCCTGATTATCATCCTGATATTGCTATTAGTCTCAGTAACTTAGCAAACTTGTACGGAACACAGGGGAAATATACAGAAGCAGAACTTCTCCACCTCGAAGCGTTAGAAATAGATCGTCAATCCTTACCCTTAAATCATCCCCAATTAGCCAGTCACCTCAATAATTTTGCAGTATTATACGAAGCACAGGGAAAATACGCAGCATCAGAGCCTCTCAAATTAGAAGCTTTAAAAATAGCTCGTCAATCTTTATCACCTAATCATCCTCAATTAGCTATACACCTTAACAATTTGGCAAATTTGAACAAAGTGCAGGGAAAATACACAGAAGCTGAATCTTTCTACCTTGAAGCGATAGAGATAGATCGTCAATCCTTACCCGTAAATCATCCTCAATTAGCTATACACCTTAACAATTTGGCATTTTTGTACCAAGAGCAGGGAAAATACGAAAAATCAGCACTTCTCTACCTTGAAACTTTAGAAATAGTCAGTCAATCCTTACCACCGAATCATCCTAATTTAGCTACACACCTTAACAATTTGGCATTTTTGTACCAAGAGCAGGGAAAATACGAAAAATTAGAAGTTATCTATCTTAAAGTTTTAGAAATATATCGTCAATCCTTACCTCCTAATCATCCCAGTTTAGCCATAAGCCTCAATAACTTAGCCGCATTATACGAAGTGCAGGGAAAATACACAGCATCAGAGCCTCTCAAATTAGAAGCTTTAAAAATAGCTCGTCAATCTTTGCCTCCTAACCATTTTCAATTAGGAGGACACCTCAACAACTTAGCAGCATTGTACGAAGCACAGAAAAAATACAGCGAAGCTGAACCCCTTTATGTTGAAGCGATTGAGATTTGCCAAGAAGCATTAGGAGAGGATCATCCTACTACGCAAAAGGTGATAAGTAATTATGAAAAGATGCGGTCTGAATCAGGATTAATGTGAGTTGAAAGTTCACTAAGATAAGCAGAAACTATTGGCTTTAATAAACCTCATCATGTGTTCCAATATTAAGTAAAACAATCTCCTCCTCATTTGTTTGCTGATTTTTTTCCAGAGAAAAGATGATTCGACAATCATATCCACAAGAACAAGCGCGTAGTCCCTCATATTGACCCTTTAAGCGATGAGTCATCAAACTAGGTGCAAATACATCCTTCTGCATTTGTAATAAAGTCTTTTCGACTTGTTTCTGTAACACAGGGTTTCGTTGGACGAATTTTTTTAATGATCGCTTAAACCGTGAAGTTAGAACTAATTGTTTCATTCATCTTTATTATCTTGTAAATAATGACGCAAATCAGCGATCGCTTGGGTAGCTGACATCCCTGGTAGCTTACCCGTTCGATATTCTGTTAAAGCTTCTTGACATTCTGCCATGATTTCCTGTCTTCTAGCTTCAATCATCCGTTTTTTGACAATTTCAATCAACATTTCTTGTTGTTCTCTGGGGAGTTGACTTACTATCTCTAGTGCATTTTCAAACGTAATCATATTGATTTTACACCCTTAACATATTGATTATACTGATAAAATACTACCTTTTACTATAAAAAAACTAAAAAAACTTAATCAAGAGGACAATTAATTGAATCTTTAATGGAAGAAAATAAACCTTTACCCACTATTAAACCGCTTTTTCAAGTTGCTTAGTGGTTAACTTGATCCCATTTATTATCTTCTAAATAATAATGTTATAAATTGTCTATAATGTAGAAAAGGAGGTAATTGTCCAATGGCAAAACTAGATGAATATCGAAAGCTCATCAAAACGTTACTTTGTCAATATGCTAGTTATAAAAATTCATACGGAGAAATTGAAAACCAAGTCATTTTTGATGGTGAACATGATCATTATCAATTAGTTCGTGTGGGATGGGAAGATAAAAAACGAATTTATGGATGTTCAATTCATTTAGATATCAAAGACGAAAAAATCTGGATACAATGTAATTCTACTGATATTGATATTGCTCAAGAATTAGTCAATTTAGGGGTTGATAAACAAGATATCGTCTTAGGATTTCAACCTTTATACATGAGACAATACACAGATTATGCAGTAAGTTAATACAACAGATTTGTCTTAATACAACCGACTTGATAAAATTTTTAGTGCAATTAGAATTAATTGTTTCATTCATCCTTGTTATTTTGTAAATAATGAGGCAAATCAGCGATCGCGTAATAAAGCAATATTTGAATCATTTTGAGTATAATTAGATCAAAATATTTTCGACTAGACGACTATGACCATTAAACTTAATCTATCATCAGATTTAGAAGCAAAATTACAAAATAAAGCTTTCCAAGAAGGTAAAGAAATTAATCAATTGATTACTGAATTACTGACCAACCTTCTTGAATGGGAAACACAAGATAGTAAAGAAGCAATTAAAGGAATTCAACGAGGAATAACTGATTTTGAATTGGGAAATTATCGCTCTTTTGATGAGTTTGCAGAAGAACGATATGGAAAATACAATTTATATGTTTAACCTTTAGCTAATGCTTGACGATTTCGCCACCAAGCGAGTAAGGTACTGGCAATAAAAATACTCGAATAAGAACCAGCAATAAAGCCTAAAATTAACGCTAGAGCAAAATATTTGAGGGTTTCTCCACCGAATAAGAAAATAGCAATTAGGGGTAATAACGTCGTTAAACTGGTATTAATGGAACGAGTTAGGGTTTGATTAACAGCATTTTCAACAATTTCATTAATGGACAATTCCTCAATATACTTGTCTGTATTTTCCCGAATGCGATCATAAATGACCACAGTATCGTTAACAGAAAAACCAATAATGGTTAATAAAGCTACTAAAAATAAACTATCCACTTCTACCCCTGCAACTAACCCCAAAACAGCAAAAAATCCCGCCGTAATTAACACATCATGGAGTAAAGCTACGATCGCAAAAAAAGCATAATCAAACTTAAAGCGAACACTCAAATAAACAATAATACCGAAAAAAGAAACCAATAACGCTAAAATTCCTGACTCGAATAATTCTCGTCCAATGGTAGGTCCAACGGTATCAATTTGAATGGTTTCGGTATCAAACTCACCAATTTTTTCGTTTAATTCTTGTTGTAATTGAGTCCTTTCATCCACATCTAACGTTTTAGTACGAATGGAAAGAATATTACCTTCTAATACTTGAATGGTGCTATTACCTAACTCTTTTTGGTTAAGAATATCTCTAACTTCTCCCACACTAATAGGTTGCTCACAAGTTCCTGCTACACCACAGCTTAATTGTAATTGAAGGCGCGTTCCTCCAATAAAGTCTAAACTGGGTCGCAATGGGGCTTGAAAAGTCGTATAAGAGATAATCATAGCAATAATTCCCCCTAAAATAATTAAGGAAGAAATTGACCACCATAACCGTTCCCACTTAATAATATGTAACTGCATTTTTTTGGATCAAATAGACTGAATAATTAAACAACAATAACAGATCATTCTCTGTCTAAGACTTGCTTGCCGTGGATAAATTAGGACAGAATAATTCTGGTTTTTTGCGAACCGTAGGCAGTCCTAAAACCGTTAGAATTAATAAGGTTTTCGTACAAGTAAAGGCGGTAAACATACTCACTAAAACCCCAATGGCTAAGGTTAAGGCAAACCCTTTCACTAACCCCGATCCTAAGCCAAACAACGCACCACAGGCAATTAACGTGGTGACGTTACTATCTAAAATACTAGAAAATGCCCGATAAAATCCCGATTCCACTCCACTATATAGGGTTTTACCCGCTCTTAACTCTTCACGGGTGCGCTCAAAAATTAACACATTGGCATCTACGGCCATCCCGATACTGAGGATAAACCCGGCAATACCCGGCAGGGTTAAGGTCACACCAATCAACGAATAACAAGCTAACGTTAAGAGGGTATAGATAGCTAAAGCTAGATCGGCGATTAACCCAGGCAGACGATAATAAACCGCCATAAAGATTAAAACTAACACTAAACCAGCCACAGCAGCATAGATACTGCGTCGAATACTATCCCGTCCCAATGTCGCCCCAACGGTGCGATTTTCCACCACTTCTACAGGGAAAGGTAAGGAACCGCCTCGCAGTTGTACCGCTAATTCGTTGGCCGTTTCAACGGTAAAATTCCCGGTAATCACGGCACTTCCCCCAGTGATCCCAGTAGCAGCAAACTGAGGGCCGACTACGGGCGCACTAATTAACACATTATCTAAAAAAATACCAATACTGCGACCGGTTCCGGCAATATTTTTGGTGAGTTCGGCGAACTTTTTGCCCCCTTCGCTATCAAAATCGATAATAACCTCCCATTCCGTGCCTTGAGTGGGTCCATAACGGGCATTATCGAGGTTTTTTCCCGATAATCCTACGGAGTCAAACAGGGCTAAAAGAGCTTGATTTGATTCTTCTATGGACGCGGTTAACTCAGCAATACGTTGTTCTTCTTCAGGGGTGGGATCTCCCAGTCTTAGGGCGTTTAATTCCGCTTCTTTTTGTTGTCTGATGTTAAATTCAACGGGTAGTTGTCCCTCTGTCCCTTGTCGTTGTTGACGAAACTCTAATTGTGCCGTTCCCCCTAATACCCGTTCCGCTTGTTCGGGGTCCGTAACACCGGGCAGTTGTACCACAATTTTATCTTGTCCCAGGGTTTGAACAATGGGTTCAGCCACACCTAACCCATTAACTCGGTTTTCGAGAACGGTTTTCGCTGCGTCTAAGTCCTCTTGGGAGATGGTTTTGACTTCTTCGGTGGGTTTGAGTTGAATGGTTAATTGAGCCCCACCCCTCAAGTCTAAACCCAGTTGCAAGGGAATGGTGTTGAGGAGGGCGATCGCACCAATGACTAGAGCGATAATAAAACCGATCAACAAACGTTGTTGTTTCATATTAGAGTCTTCTGTCTTCTGTAAGGGTTTGGGAGATGAGGGAGCGGGGGGAGTGGGGGGAGCAGGGGGAGCGGGGGGAGCGGGGGGAGCAGGGGGAGCAGGGGGAGCGGGGGGAGCAGGGGGAGAGGGGGAGACTGATATTAACCCAAACTCCGAACCCTGAACTCTGAACTCCTGCCTCCTGCCTCAAAGCCATTACCCCGTCACCTTATCCCTTCCCATACTCCTAAATATGCAGTGTCATCAACTTATCCACTGCCTCAGCAATTTGGGGAGGTTGTACAATGGTTAATCTTTCTAACATTCCATTGTAAGGGGTGGGAATGTCTTGAGAGGATAAACGAATCACTGGCGCGTCCAATTCATCGAAAAAGTTATCATTAATTAAAGCAATTAATTCGGCTGCAATGCCCCCAGTTTTCATACATTCTTCCACAATGATGACGCGGTGCGTTTTACGGATAGAGTCCCCAATGGTTTGTAAATCAAAGGGTTTAAGGGAAATTAAATCAATAATTTCAGGATCATAACCGGCTGCTTCTATTTGTTTTAAAGCTTGTAAACAGTGATGACGCATTCTCGAATAGGTGAGAATGGTAACATCTTTCCCCTCTCTCACAATTTCAGCTTTATCTAACGGGACGATATATTCAGTCTCAGGAAGATTCTCTTTGAGGTTGTAGAGTAAAACGTGTTCAAAGAAGAGAACGGGGTTTTCATCTCGAATGGCTGCTTTCAGCAGTCCTTTGGCATTATAAGGGGTGGAACAGGCTACAATTTTTAACCCAGGAACCGCGTGAAAATAGGCTTCTAACCGTTGGGAATGTTCAGCCCCTAACTGTCTTCCCACTCCCCCCGGTCCACGAATAACCATGGGAATTTTGAAGTTTCCCCCGGAGGTATAGCGTAACATTCCGGCATTGTTGGCGATTTGGTTGAAGGCTAATAGTAAAAAGCCCATGTTCATCCCTTCAATGATCGGTCGTAACCCAGTCATAGCAGCCCCTACGGCCATCCCGGTGAAGCTATTCTCGGCGATCGGTGTATCGAGAACCCGCAGTTCTCCGTATTTTTTGTAAAGATCCTTGGTTACCTTATAGGAACCGCCATAGTGGCCCACATCTTCCCCTAAGACAAATACTGTGTCGTCTCGCCCCATTTCTTCATCAATGGCTTGACGTAGCGCATTAAATAATAAAGTTTCTGCCATATAGTTATACTAATTCCTTGCTTTTGTTATCCTATCATTACCCTGATACAGCGATCTATAGGAATGTGAGCATCTTGCTCACTAACTAGATATGATATAGTTAGTAAAAATATAGTCAAATATAGACAGACTGAATTTCATTTCAGAAATTCCCTTCTTTTTTACTTTGAGAGATTGATTCTCCTGGGGTGAACTACGCACCTCTCTATCCCATAGCGATTGAACACATTTGGGAATGCTTTTCTTAAAATATTGTAGGAGCCAATGACATCTGCTTGTATAAGAAAGCCTTGAGCAGTTTTATACAAACCTCGCTTAATTCTTTTCCCTGTAAAGACTGGCTTTTCTCTTGGTGCGCGTTCTGGGGGCGATTGCGGACTCGAAGAGGGACGGAGTCTATCGCCGGGGTCGTAGCGCTCTGTTTCTTCTCCATAGACTGGAAGAGGATCTAGATTTAGAAAATTGGAAACACTTGTGTAAGATTCTTCTTGGATAATTACCTTAATGCCCTCTTTTTGACATTTATAAGTAATCATCTCAATTAGTCTTCTATGAGGAATAGTCACAAATTTTTGATTATTGACTTTTCCTAACTCAACTTCTTGTTTCCAACCTGAATTATAACCAATTACTAATGTGGTAATTTCTTCAGCCATTAAAATATTGACGAGATAACGACTAGCTTTATGAAGATAATCATCAACTTTTTGATTTCGACATCTAGTAAGACGACGAATTTTTTGGGAACTTGGTTGATTACCTTTAAGTAGGGATTGTAAGAATGAGCGACGTTTATTGTAGAATTGATTTAAGCTTTTTAATGGTTTGCCATTAATCAACAAAGGGACAAAACCCGGTTGATTTGAAGTTACAGCCATCAAATTATCTACACCTAAATCGATAGCACCTATATGGTCATTAGGGTTTAAGAACTGTTCAGTTTCTTCATAAATCACCTCAATTACATAACAATCACATTTCGGGACAATTCTCACTGCCCTCAAATCGGATTTGAAATCCGATTTTGAGATGGGCAGTGCATTCCGCACTTCTGCTATTGATTGACCTACTTTAGTGGGAAATTCAATCGTCGTTTTTGAGAGTTTAATCAATCCTTTCTTCAGAGATACTTTACTAATGGCTTGAATGGTATAAACTAATAAATTTCTGCCCTTTTTTGGCTCTTTATAACCTGGGATTTTCGGTTTTCCTAGAAACTTCTCTGAATTCTCTTTATATTCTGATAATCCTCTAAAAAATGACTGCCAGTTTTTTTCTAATCCTCTTAATACTTGCTGTGAAACTTTAGCAGGTAAGGCTTTATATTGTGGAGTCTGTTTCATCAGAGAATCCATCTGATTATAAGTTAAATAGCCATGACCATAAATGAAATTCTGACGAATTATGTAATTAGCTGCATTATACAAATTTTTGGACTGCCAAGATAATTCATCTATCTCTGCCCAAAATTTGTGTCCTTTCTTAATAATATGTCTTTCAGCTAATTTCATTTTTCGACCTTCGATTTTAACTCTGCTATAATTTTCTCTGTTTTTCTTTTTGACCTTCTCAGTCCATAAATTCGAGAACAAAATGAGGTAATAATTGCGATTAAGTCTTCCATCAGTTCATCTTGTTTGTCCTCACTGTGATTAACAATTTCCAATTTTTTGCCCAGTTCTTTTAAGAGAAGTTCTATGTAATTAGTTCCGAATCGAGCTAATCGGTCTTTGTGTTCTACTACTAAGACATTATAATTTGGATCTACTAAAATCTTTCCCAATTTTTTCCGATTATCATTTAAGCCACTCCCTATTTCTTTGACTATTTTGTAAATTTTATAGCCACGAGCTATGGAGTAATCTTTGAGTCGTTCTGCTTGGCGATCTAGATTGTCTTTGTTTTCTGCACTAGAAACCCTAGCATAAATACAAGCTCTCAAGTCAGATTTTGAGTTTTCTTCATCCAGAATGATAATTGTACCAGTTGGTGATTGATAACCTGATAAAATACCTTGTTTCCACCACCTCCAGGCTGTTCGATAACTTATTCCCACTTTCTTTGCATAGTCTGAGAGCTTCATGTCTACATATTGACATGAATGACTATATTTGACTATATTTTTAGTGAAAGTTTACAATACCTTGCTCACCAAGACGTTACCGTTAGGGTGGGCATTGCCCACATTCCCAGGTTTTGTTATTTTATAACATCCCTAACAACTGAGGTTAGAAGCGCACACCTCTCCCATCTTCCCTATAAGATCATGTCAAGTCAAGAAAAGCAAGGGATTGTAACAGGTATGGTTATGGCAACTTCAGGAAAATTGTTCTAATATTGGGGGAAATTTTGGGCTTCCTATTATCAATTAATATTCCTTGGTGGGTTTGCGTTGCGACTGGGGTTATAAATGCGATAAATTGGTGGGTTACGACGGATTGTTATCTTCTTGTTATAACCTAAATTATCGCCGTCTAACCCACCCTACTGTGATGTAATGTTTAAACCTTTAAAATAAGGGCATAATAATATTATGCCCCTGCAGTCTATAAATTATCTAAAAATTCCTCAACTGTTACCCCTGCTTGATTTAAAATATTTTTTAAGGTTCCCACTGCAAGCGTCTTTCTTTGCATAGGAATAACACAACCAATTTCAATTATTTCTTCCTGTTCACTTTTTAGTTCTTTTTTCAGAATTAAATGACTGCCTTTTTGTCGTATTTGCACAAATCCTAATTTCTCTAATGTTTTGACTGTTTTTTGACTACTAACTCTAGGTAATTTAGGCACTTAATACCTCAAATGTGGTCAATAAACGAGGAGATGTTTTAGGTAAAGGAAATTCTTCTAAATATAGTTCTGTTGCTTCTTTAAGATTAGCTAATGCTTCTTCTATGGTATCTCCTTGACTTGCTGTTCCCACCTCTGGACATTCAGCAACATAAACATCTTCTTCCCAATATATAATGGCAGTAAATCTTCTATTCATTATTGATCAATTCCGTTAAAAAATGATGCCGAAATCTGACTGTATCAAAATAGGACATGACATCCTTCATAAGTGAAGTTACAAGCGCACACCTTTTCCATTGTCCTTATAATATCATGTCAAGTCAGGAAAAGCAAGAGTTTAGAAAACATTTCTTTTGCAATCGTAGCAGTTTAAAAATTGGCAATTAACTGTTCAAGAATTGTTTGATTGGCTAATTATTTAAGTCAACAATCTAATCGAAAGCAAAACTATAAATGACTCATCATAGAAAAATTAGGTCTTTCTAAAATTTCTCCATAAACTTTTTCAACTTGAGAAATATTACTCGTCAAAGAATATTTATCTAACACCCTTTGTCTAGCTTTTTGTCCTAATAATTGAGTAATTTCTCGATGATCTCGAAACAAGGGTAATAAAGTTTTTAACTGTGTGGTAACCCCCTGCGTATTTAGCACGACACCCGCCCCATCTTCTAACACTTCTCCATCGGCCCCCGCATCCGTAGCAATACAAGCCACACCACAGGCCATGGCTTCTAATAAAGATAGGGATAATCCTTCTACCAAAGAAGGCAAAATAAACACATCAGCCGCCCGCAAAATATCAATGCGTTGTTGTTCATCCGCCACAAACCCCAACCAATAGATCCCATGTTCTCTACCATAGAAAGGCTCTAAGGAGGGTTTAAGGGGTCCATCCCCCACAATTAATAACTTACTTCCCTCACCCATCCCTATCTGTTTCCATGCCTTTAATAAGGCTTCTACGTTCTTCTCTGTGGCAATACGTCCTACATAGACAAACAACCGTTTGGCTTTTATTTGGGACTTAATACAGGAAACACCCGGAGAATATTTAATGGGGTCTACTCCATTGGGGATAATAGCCAGTTTCTCTTCGTGAACCCCCAACTTCATCAATAATTCTTGTTGTAGTCGAGAGAAAATAATAACCTTGTCGTAATGGGCTAAAAACGGCGCGTATAGCTGATAAGTTAAAAATTGGGTACTGGACTTTAAATTGCGTAATTTGCTGTCGAAAGGGGGGTGAAACGTGGCAATGAGGGGCAAATTTAACGCCTGACAGATTTCGGGAAGTCGAAAGTCTAGGGGGGATAGGGTGAGGGACGCATGAACTAAGTCTGGTTTCAGCTTAGCCAAAGCATCCATCAAAATCTTGCTGGATTTTGGGGTAGGGATGGTGTAAATTTGCGATTTATAAAGGAAAGGTAAAGTAACTTCCCGAAAGTCTCGCCAATGAGTTGAATTTGTTTCTTCTTGCGAAAAATGAAGAAAACTAACCTGATACCCTCGGTCTAGAAGGGCGTTTGTGACTTCTCGACCGTATGTTACATTTCCACAGAAAGGGGATTTTTTCCCAAGCCAAGCAATGTGCATTCAAATATAAAGACCAATAGTTATCACGAACCGATAAAAGATAATTCGTTGTAATTGTATGGATTATAAGCATAAGCTACCCATAACTACAAGGGGAAAATTTGGCTAGGGGAGAAAGTCCCAGATGCTATTGATCAGTTGAGGGGCTTTTTTACTGTACTATTTTGTCTCTTTTATACGCCCAAATAGTGATAAAACTGAGGAAAATTCCTGTCCAAATTAACCAGAGAATATGCAACCCTAGATAATCAACGGGATTATTATCTAAATTAGCAGACCATACTAACAGTTCTCTGTAATGGTAAAAGGGAGAAAATATGACAATCCCTAGTTTTAAATATCCAAAACCAAAAATAAATAATAAGGTTTTTAACCAAGATCCCATAACTTGATGACTCATCAAAAAAATCAACGTTGAGCCAAACCCTAGCTCAGACGATTCTAACAACATCCTCATCGTCTAAGAATATCTTATAATATTTGTCAATAAATACTAAACTTTTAATTATGAACTGGTGGCAAAAACTTAAAGAAAATCCCCTCGCTCGTTTTGGGTCAGTATTACTGATAATTTTCTATATAGCTGTCATTGCTGCAGATTTTGTTGCTCCCTATAACCCTTATTCATCCCAAGGTGACGGTTCTCTGCTTCCCCCGACACAAATTTATTGGACAACTCAAGAAGGCCAGTTCATCGGTCCCCACGTCTATCCTACAACCCAAAGTCCAACAGATGTGGAGACAGGAAAACGGAGTTTAAACGTCAATTTTGAAGAACCTTCCCCCGTTCGCCTCTTTGTTAAAGGTGACACTTACCAATTTTTGCAAATTCGTCTCCCCTTACCCCCTTCTTTTGAAGAAGTTGAACTATTCCCTGGTATTCCGATGAACCGTCATCTTTTTGGCACCACAGGACCAGCAAAAATTAATGTGTTGGGAACCGATGAACAAGCACGAGATCAATTCAGTCGTTTGCTATTTGGCGGCAGAATCAGCTTATTTATTGGTTTAGTGGGTATTATTATCTCTTTTCCCTTAGGAATGCTAGTGGGAGGCATTTCGGGCTATTTTGGAGGCTGGATTGATGCGGTTTTGATGCGCTTCGTGGAAGTGTTAATGACCATTCCAGGAATTTATCTTTTAGTGGCCTTAGCTGCGGTACTTCCCCCTAGTTTAACCAGCGCACAACGGTTTCTATTGATTGTTTTAATCACTTCCTTTATCGGTTGGTCAGGACTCGCTCGAGTCATCCGTGGTCAAGTCTTGTCCCTCAAAGAACAAGAATTTGTCCAAGCAGCAAAAGCGATGGGTGCTAGCCCTTGGCGCATTATTGTTCGTCATGTGCTTCCCCAAACCGCAACCTATATCATTATTTCGGCCACTTTAGCGGTTCCTGGTTTTATTGTCTCTGAATCTGTCTTAAGTCTCATTGGTTTAGGCATTCAACAACCTGACCCCAGTTGGGGAAATTTACTATCGGTTGCCACTAATGCTTCAATTTTAGTGCTGCAACCCTGGTTAATTTGGCCTCCCGCCCTTTTAATTATTCTTACCGTTCTTTCCTTTAATTTACTGGGGGATGGTTTACGGGATGCCCTCGATCCCCGTAGCCTCGAATAATTTGTGCATTCTGTATATTTTTGTTAACTTCGTACTGTGTCGGGAAAGTCTCCCTTGACTTTTTTTGGAAGGTTAAGGGAAACTTACAATAATCTAAGTAGACAACTAACTAAATGTTAACTTTTGCTAAAATTTGATTAATAATGCTACTGTTAATCAAGATTTATATCTTGAAAAAAATGGGGAAAATTCATCCCTATTCTGAGTAAAGCAGCCCTTATACCCCTTATAGACCCTTATTCTAGAATCAACCATGAACATGGAAACCCTAGAATTTATCATTTATCCTGATGGCCGTGTCAAAGAAACGGTGACAGGCATAGTCGGTTCCTCTTGTCAAGAGGTAACAGCGGCGATCGAAGCCCAATTAGGGCGAGTCATTTCTAGCGAAAAGACTTCCCAATATTATCAACAACCCATTACTGAATCGACAAAAGCGACGAATCAAGCGTCTTTTAGCGATTGGTAAAGGTTAACCTTTCTTGATTGTGTAACCCTGTTTAACGTTTTTAAATTTCAAAGAATATGTCACACTTTAGTAACATTAAAACCCAAATCCGTAACCTAACCTCCCTCAAAGCAGCACTCAATGACATGGGAATCGACTGGAAAGAAGGTCCCCATACCGTTAGAGGGTATCAAGGACAAACTCGCAAGGCTGAAGTTGTGGTTCAACAAGACAATAACTATGACATCGGTTTTAGCTGGAACGGTAGCGAATATGAATTAATTGCTGATTTACAATATTGGCAGCAACCCCTGTCCGTTGAAGGGTTTTTAAAGAAAGTGACCCAAGGATATGCTTTGCATACCATCCTTGAGGAGTCCAGTAAGCAAGGGTTTCAAGTTGCCCAACAACAAAAGAACGAAGATGGTTCCATTCGCCTTGTTGTTCAACGCTGGAGTGCGTAATGACTGATTTTTCCCCAACCCCTGATCGCTCTGGGTTAGAACCGGAACTAGGGGGTATTTTCCGAGATGCCCCCGAACGAACTGGTTTTGAGCCAGAATTAGGGGGTCAGCTACGACAAAAAGGGGTTTATGTGGATGAAGTGACCTGTATTGGCTGTAAACACTGCGCTCATGTTGCCCCTAATACTTTCTATATTGAGTCCGATTATGGGCGATCGCGGGTTTACAATCAAGATGGAGACGAAGAGGACACCATTCAAGAGGCGATGGATACTTGTCCTGTCGATTGTATCCATTGGACTGATTATACAGAGTTAAAAGAACTCGAAGAAGTCCGCAAACATCAACAGATTAAACCCCTTGGTTTTCCTCAAGTTCATCACGATCCTAAAAGAAAGAGAAAACCATCAAAAAGAAATTGATGGGTTTTCGGTGAATTATGCTTAAAAGCTGTTAGGGTGGGAATTGTCCACCCTACAATTGATTTTAAAATCATGAGTTTTTCCGTTACTCAGTAGTAGAGAAGTTCTTGGTTCATCAACGGAAAATTTACAGATGGATAATTGTTAAAAATTGATGCAATTTTGGAGCGCATTTTCTAATTCTCTTGGTTGAGGCACTAACATAAAAAGCGGTTAGCCTATTATTAGCGAAATCCTCTCATGCTACAAGCACTTGTTCGTTATTCCAAGATTTTAGAGATTATCGGCGACATTATCCGCGTTCAAGTCCCTGAAACGGCACACCAGCAAAAGAATAGCCCACGCTTTGGAGACCTAGCTGTGGTAGAAAATAGCGATGGAAGCGTTTCTTTAGCTCAAGTGATTAACCTGAAAGGAGATACCGTTGCGCTCCAGGTGTTTAAAGGAACAAAAGGGATTTCAACCGATTCATCCGTAAGCTTTCTCGGTCATCCGATGAAAGTAACTTATTCAGAAAATATTTTAGGAAGGGTGTTTCGCGGAACTGGAGAACCGATAGACGGGGGACCCGAACTGTCACAAGATCCCAAAGTGACTATCGGGGGACCATCAGTCAATCCCATGCGGCGCATCTTAGCCTCAAAGATGATCCGCACCAATGTTCCCATGATCGATATTTTTAACTGTTTGGTGGAAAGCCAAAAGATTCCCATCTTCTCAGTTTCAGGGGAACCCTTTAACGCCTTCCTCGCTCGTATTGGGGTTCAAGCCGATGCAGATATTGTGGTTTTTGGAGGACTCGGGCTAATTTTTGATGACTATTATTTCTTTCGTCAAGCCTTTGAAGATGCCGGGGTGTTTTCGCGGACGGTGATGTTTGTCAATGTTGCTTCAGATCCCATCGTAGAACGGATGTTGATCCCAGATATGGCCTTAGCAGTGGCAGAACATTTTGCTGTAGAAGAAGGTAAGCGGGTTTTAGTGTTGCTATCAGATATGACGGCCTTTGCTGATGCCCTCAAAGAAATCAGTATTTCTATGGATCAAGTCCCTGCCAACCGAGGTTATCCAGGAGACTTATATTCCCAACTAGCCCGCCGCTATGAAAAAGCCGCCGACTATGCCAAAGGGGGATCAGTGACGGTGCTTACCGTAACCACCATGCCAGGGGATGACATCACTCACCCCGTTCCTGATAACACAGGCTATATTACCGAAGGGCAATTTTACCTTCATGATGGCAAACTAGATCCCTTTGGGTCCCTGTCCCGACTGAAACAAAATGTCATTGGTAAAGTCACTCGTGAAGATCATGGTCAAATCATGAATACCATGATTCGCTTTTACTCCGGTGCTAAAGATGCCGAACAAAAACAGGCCATGGCTTTTGAATTATCTGAATATGATCAGAAGTTATTAAAGTTTGGCGACTTGTTCCAAAAAAGATTTATGGATATTAATGTTTCGTGTCCCTTGGAACAGGCACTCGATCTGGCTTGGCAGACTTTAGCAGAGTGTTTTGAACCCCAGGAACTATTGATGAAACAGGTACTTATTGATAAGTATTTTCCTAAGAATTTGCAGCCTGAGAGTGTCACTCAATAGATAACTATAATGGAAATAAGTTGATGACAAAAAAACAGAAAAATCTTGTAGACAAGCCTCCAAAACTGTCGAACAAAGAATATGAAGCTGAATTAACCAAGCTTCATGGCGAACTGGTGAAATTACAATACTGGGTACAAGGAAAAGGACTAAAAATTATTGTGGTCTTTGAAGGGCGAGATGCAGCCGGAAAAGGCGGTGTGATCAAACGACTCACTGAACGAGTTAGCCCTAGAGTATTCCGCGTTGTTGCCTTACCCACACCTTCAGAGCGGGAAAAAACCCAATTGTATGCTCAACGCTATATCGAACATTTCCCAGCGGCCGGAGAAATCGTCATCTTTGATCGCAGTTGGTACAATCGTGCCGGAGTAGAACGAGTGATGGGCTTCTGCACTCAGCAAGAATATGTGCGCTTTTTGCAGTACACACCTTTTTTTGAACAGATGATCAAAGAATCAGGGATTCAACTGATTAAATATTGGTTAGATACCAGTATGGAAGAGCAAGAAAAGCGTTTTAAAGACAGGATCGACGATCCCCGGAAAATCTGGAAGTTAAGCCCCATGGATGTAGAATCATACCAACGTTGGTATGATTATTCCGAGGCCAGGGATGCTATGTTACTGGCAACTGATACCGACTACGCCCCTTGGTATATTGTCCCGGCAGATGACAAAAAACGCGCCCGTCTCAATTGCATTTCCCATTTCCTCAGTTTAATTCCTTATGAAGACGTAACCCCCAAAAAAGTTAAACTAGGAGAGCGGAATATGGTCAAGAAGTACGACGATCAGCTTTCTTCAGAAGAGAGGCGTTTCATCCCCCAGAAATACTAATTTCCTTACCTGATGAGGATTAAGCTCAAATGGCTAGACTATCCTTAACCAAAGCATCTCTAAGCAAACAGAAACAACAACTTAAGACCTTTGAGGATGTGTTGCCCTCCCTAGACCTCAAACGCCGCCAAATCAGTGCCGAACGAGCCAAAGCGAGGGAAAAGCTGACCAAAACACAACAACATCTAGAAGAACTAACATCAGCGATCGCTAAAGAGTTACCCATGCTCTCTAATGATCTGATCAATCTCAAAGGTCTGGTGAAAGTAACGGGAGTCGATCTCGTACAAGAAAATGTCATGGGGACTTGGCTACCCAAAGTTAACCAAGTGCAAATTGAGGTGGATGATTATGCACTCCTAAGCCAACCCTTTTGGGTCGATCGGTTGGTAGAATTGTTGCGAGTTGCCCTAGAAGCCGAAATCGGATTACAAGTGGGACAGCAGCGAGTTAAGTTGCTCAATCAGGCAGAACGGGTGATTACACAACGGTTTAATCTGTTTGACAAGGTTCTCATTCCCCAGACCAAGGCTAATATAAAAAAAATCCAGATTTACTTAGCTGATGCTGAACGAGCCGGGGTGGTCAACTCCAAGTTGGCGAAACGGAAGAAGGAGAAGCAACTAAGATGAGTATTATCACCTTAAACAAAGTGACGGTTTTTGGGTTAGACATTGACAAGCCCCAGGTACTCGAAGGCTTGCAAACATTGGGCTGTATGCACCTCATTCCCCTGCAACCCCCTCCCAAAGAAACGGAATTTGGGACAAGCGATCGCTATGAAGATGCCCAAAAAGCCCTGCACTATATTATGGATGTTCCGCGACGGCGGCATCAAGTGCATGACGAGGCTAAGTTCGATCTCGATCAGGTTGTGAAGGAGGCACTGGCTAACCAGCAGAAACAGAGAGAGGCCGAAGACAAACGCCTTTTTCTCAGCAATCGACTCAAGAACCTGGAACCTTGGGGTAACTTCACTTTACCAGATTTAAAGGAACTGGGGGGCTATCGGCTCTGGTTTTACCAAGTCCCCCATACAAAAGCTAAACAGATTCAGGAACTAGAAGCATTTCCCTGGCAGATAGTGGGAGAGGATAATCTCCATGTCTATCTGGTGGTCATCGCCCAAGAAGAACCGCCCTCAGATGCCTTGCTTGTCCCCCGCACTCGGACTGGTTCCGTTTCTCCAGAGGAACTGCAACGCCAGTTGGAAGAGGTAGAAATCGAGCTAGATGAAATTCGGGCAGAGCAAGAAGCCCTCAGTCGCTGGATTTTCTTGTTATCTAAAAATTTAGCTCGTGCCGAAGATCAGACAGTTTTGCAAGAGGCAAGCGCACAAACCAAAGAAGAAGACGGGATCTTTATGGTTCAGGGCTGGATGCCCAAGCGAAACTTAAAGCAACTAGACCTCTTTGCTGAGCAGCAGGGACTGGCATTCCTTGCCGAACCTCCCAAACCAGATGAAACGCCACCGACGCTGATGGAAAATCCACCGGCCTTCAAGGGAGGAGAAGCCCTAGTCACCTTTTACGAAACCCCCGGTTATCGGACTTGGGACCCCTCAACCACTGTCTTCTTTTCCTTTGCCCTGTTTTTTGCGAT
Source organism: Crocosphaera sp. (assembly GCA_030065205.1). Classification (GTDB taxonomy): domain Bacteria; phylum Cyanobacteriota; class Cyanobacteriia; order Cyanobacteriales; family Microcystaceae; genus Crocosphaera. The sequence goes on along the minus strand of JASJDN010000016.1, from coordinate 26,313 downwards.
GATTTTGGCCGACACCGGCTATGCCCTGCTGCTTTGGGCAGGATTGCTGTATTTTTGGAAGCGGATGGGACAAAGTGACAGTGGCAGAAGCACTCGCATCTATGCCGTGGTGATTCTGACTGCATCGGTAATCTACGGGGTGATGGTGGGGAGTTATTTTGGCGTTGAACCCCCAGAGGGGTCATTACTGGCTAACCTAAAAGTGCTGAATCTCCAAAATTTCAATGCCATGATGAAGCTTTCCATCGCCATTGGGTGTCTGCATCTGGCTTTTGCCAACGCTGCGGCTGCCTATCATGCCGTCGGGTTTTCGGGCAAAGCTAAGCCGCTAGGCTGGATGGCGGTCATCTTAGGCGGCTTTGCTTGGTTCATCTTGAACTCGCAGGACTTGGCAATTGGTCTGTTAGCAGGCGGGTTCTTTGTAGTCTTCTTAGGGGCCTTTCTCGGCAGTCGCCAAAATTTTCCCTTGCGACTGGTGTCTGGATTGGGTGCCTTGACGGGAATCACGAAGCTCTTCGGTGACATCTTGAGTTATCTGCGGCTGTTCGCCCTGGGACTTGCCACTGCTTCCCTGGCACTCACTTTTAACCAATTGGCTGCTCAGGTTCATGAGTCGATGGCAGGGCTAGGGATAGATATATTGCTGAGCTTTCTCATTCTTTTAATCGGCCATTCCATAACTTTGGGTATGGGGATCTTGGCCTGTTTTGTCCATGGTGTCCGTCTGAATGTGATTGAGTTTTTTAACTGGGGTCTTTCCGAAGAAGGATACCCATTTCATGCCTTTATCAAGAAGGAGCATACTTCATGAATGATTTTGTAATTCTATTGGGATGGTTCGGGCTATACTCTGCCGTTGGTTTAGCAGCCATCGGCAGTGCCATTGGCTGTACCATTGCTGGACAGGCTGCCATTGGTGCTATGGTAGAACTCAAGGGCGGCTATGGTCGCTTTGTGGGGCTGTCGGCTCTCCCCTCTTCCATGTCTATTTATGGCATTGTGGTTATGTTTGCCCTTAATCGCCCTACTATCACAGCCGAAGCCGCCGGTGGACTCTTTGGAATCGGACTGGGAGCCGGCTTAGCGTTTCTCTTGAGTGCCGTTTACCAAGGTTTAGCCTGTGCCTCGGCGATCGCCGCCGCTAAGGGAAAACCGGAAATCTTTGGTCTAGCACTAGCCCCGGCCGCTATTGTAGAGGGCTTCGCCGTGTTTGCCCTGGTGTTTGCCCTGGTATTGGGTCAGGGAATACCCCAATAAGGAGGAGATTAGCGTGGTAAAAAAGAAAATATCCAATGCAGCCCAGGTGGCCTCTGGTGTAGAGGCCTTGATTGATCGCTTACGCAATGAAGGGGTTAATAGTGGTCGTACCCAAGCTGAGCAGATCGTCAAAGAGGCGGAAGAGCGGGCTGATTCTATTATCGAACAAGCCCAGAAGCAAGCTGAGCAGATCGTCCAGCAAGCTAGGGAAGAGTCCCAAAACTTGGAACGAGCAGCCCAGCAGGCCTTAGAGGTCGCTTTCCGCGACACGCGTTTGGCACTTAAAAGCCAATTGACCCAAAGATTTACGGGGGAAGTGCAACGTTTAGTCGGTGATGAAACCGAGAAGCCAGAACTGCTGCAAAAGCTGATCCTAGAAGTTGTTGGTTCGGTCAAAGAGACTGTCGCTGAAGCTAAGCAGGTGGAAGTGCTGCTACCCCGTAAGGTTGAAGGGCTCGAAGAACTAAGTCGCAACCCTGAAGAACTTGAACAGGGAATACTCACCCATTTTATCCGCCTGATCACTCAAGATATGCTGCGGGAGGGCGTAAGTTTTGGTATTAGCAAGGACAATAAAGGAGGATTAAAACTGCGCTTAATCGAGCAAGAAGTGGTACTAGAACTCACTGATGCTGCTATTTCTGAAGTAATTCTTGAACATCTCCAGCCCCGTTTTCGCGCACTTCTCGAAGGGATTGTCAAATAATGACTAAATATGTCACCCTCATGTCTAGTTTGCCTCCTCTCGGTCAGCTATTTGGCTCGACCCAGACTCCCCTATCCCGCCTGAAGCTAGAAAATCGCTTGAAACTATTAGATGCTAAAGATACAGAACGACTCAACCGAATTGCGAACTTGATTGCTTGGTCTCAACAGCCAAAGGAACGAACCGATAGCCAGTTTGTTACTGAGGCTAACCGCTTGTTGGCTGAACTCCACAACCCTACCTTACAAGGAATTATTACCTTTCGCCTGGACTTACGGACGATCCTTGTGGCTTTGCGTCGTCGTCATCGGGGGGAAACTTCGCCTTCGATTGGTCAGCCTTGGGGAGTTGGGCGTTGGGTTAACTGTATCGAACAGAACTGGACTGAGGCAGGATTCGGCTTAGAGGGGATGTTTCCTTGGGTGTTGGAAGCCAATCGACTCCTGAAGTCCAATGATTCAGTGGCCCTCGAACGCTTACAATTTGAACTCAACTGGAAAATGCTTGATCGCCTGGGTGCCGGACATTACTTCGATTTTGAGGCAGTGGTCATTTACCTGATGCGTTGGAGTTTGGTGGATCGCTGGACTCGTTATGACGGTGAGGTGGCAGTTAAGCGGTTTGGGGAATTGGTGGATGAAGGTATTGAAAAGTTTACCGATGTATTTGCTTAAATTATCTGATTAATAGTTGTAATAGAAAGTAATTATTATGCCAGAAACATTCAATCCAGCACGAGTCGTTGCTGTTCAAGAAGACCTAGTAACTATTAAAATGGCAGAGACTCAGGGAAAACCCCTGATTAAAAATGAAGTCGTTTATATCTGTCCCCAACGGCAAACAGAAGGTCGTGCTGAGAAACTAAAAGCCGAAGTATTGCGGGTACGAGGAAAAGAAGCAGATGCTCAAGTGTATGAAAGTACCCGAGGCATTGGCATTGGTGATCCAGTAGAACAGTCGGGAGAACTACTGTCTGTCACCCTTGGACCCGGTTTACTCACTCAAGTTTACGATGGACTGCAAAACCCCCTCTCAGAACTGGCCGCAGATTACGGGACTTTTCTCCCCCGTGGCGTTTATGCCTCAGCCTTAAATGCTCAACAAAAATGGTCTTTTGTGCCGACGGTTAAGATAGGCGATCGCCTCAAAGCCGGAGATGTGATCGGGACAGTGGCGGAAGGTCGCTTTACCCACAAAATCATGATTCCTTTCGATGAACCCACAGAAGTCACCGTTGATTGGATTCAACAAGGAAGTTTTACCATTGAAACTCCCATTGCTCGGATCAAGGATCAAAACGGCAAAGAACGCAGCCTAACCTTAACACAGCAATGGCCAGTCCGTCGTCCTCTCCCCCAACAATTATTGGAAAAACGATTCTCGGAGCGGCTTTATCCCCAAGAACCCATGATTACGACCCAGAGGATCATTGACACCTTTCTACCCATTGCCCGTGGGGGAACCGGTTGTATTCCCGGCCCCTTTGGCGCAGGGAAGACGGTACTACAAAGCATGATTTCCCGTTTTTCAGCAGTCGATATCGTCATTGTGGTAGCTTGTGGGGAACGGGCCGGGGAAGTAGTGGAAACCATCACCGAATTCCCGAAAATGAAAGATCCCAAAACGGGGGGGTCTTTGATGGATCGAACCATTATTATCTGTAATACTTCCTCAATGCCTGTCGCTGCTCGTGAAGCGTCTATTTATACTGGCATTACTTTGGGGGAATACTATCGTCAGATGGGTTACGATATACTGCTAATTGCTGATTCTACCTCTCGTTGGGCCCAAGCCATGCGCGAAACATCAGGACGACTGGAAGAAATACCAGGGGAAGAGGCCTTTCCTGCTTATTTAGATTCCTCCATCAAAGGAGTCTATGAACGGGCCGGCATTATTCGCACCAACGATGGTAGCATCGGTAGTCTGACCATGATTGGGACAGTTTCTCCGGCAGGGGGTAACTTTGAAGAACCCGTTACTCAATCCACCTTAAGCACGGTTAAAGATTTCCTGGGATTAAGTGCAGAAAGGGCTTATAAGCGTTTTTATCCGGCGGTTGATATTCTCATCTCTTGGTCACGCTATCTCAAGCAACTCGCTCCCTGGTTCGAGAAAAATGTTGCCCCTGGTTGGGTACAACGGGTTGAAGAAATGATTGCTTTGCTTAACGCAGGGAATAGTATTGAGCAAATGATGCAGGTTACAGGAGAGGAAGGAGTCACCCTCGATGACTTTATCACCTCTCAGAAAGCTTTGTTTTTGGATATGGTTTACCTACAGCAAGATGCTTTCGATGATGTGGATGCTAGTGCGCCCCTAGAACGACAAAAAGAAACCTTTGGCCTAGTTTATGATCTGGTTAATCGTCAATACAAATTTCCAGATAAACAAGCTGCCCGCGACTATTTTACCCGCTTAACGGGTCTTTTTAAAAACCTGAATTATGCTCACCCTGATTCTAGTGATCGTGCTAATTATTTAAAACAAATTCACGAATTAGCTGAATCAGTAAGCTAGTTGGGGGAAAACTAGCGAAGATACTGTTGGCGAGTGCGACTCGTTTCTACGTTTCTAGTTGACGAATGTATTGTAAAGGATTTTCCATTAATTTTAAGATAAAACAAAAAAGAACAAGACCATAAAAAATACCGTCATCAAAGATGTTCCTATTAACGCATAAGCAATTTGTCCATTTAGCATTCCAATAGCTAAAATAAGGCAATTAATCACCATGAATACTCCTAGAAAAACTAAATTCTCAATCCCATCACCAATTAATGGATCATCAAGGTTATCTACCGAAGAAGAATCAGGAATGGGAATTACAATAGGATCATTCGTATCTGTAGAATTATTGATTGTATAAGTTACAATTTGTTGCTTATTACTTGTACTACTTAGTTGGCTCGACTCCCAAGTATTTTTGTTGACTAAACCTTCTCTTTGGATTATCAAAATAAATACAGTAATTTTAATGGTTTCGACATAATCTTATCTACTCATTGAGTGAAACTATAAAGATTGATCATCATTATTAGGTGAATTAAGTACAGAAATTTTATGATGGGGAATACCCAAAGAAATACCCATTTCATCAAAAGCTTGTTTAACCCTGAATCGAAATTCTCGGCCAATTCCCCAATGTTCACTGGGTTGGGTTCTAATTAAAACATGAATCAAAATCCCTTCATGAGATACATCATCCACCCCTAATACCTCCATCGGGTCGAGAATTTTGCTGCCCCATTCTGGTTCCTTTTGCATTTGATTAGCCACTTGAGTCATGACAGAAATAGCTTTTTTAATGTCTTCATTCCAAGCAATTTTGATGGTAAAGTTCACCCTTGACCATTCCTTGGTATTATTAATTACGGTGTTAATCCTACTATTAGGAATAGCGATCACTTGTCCATCAAGATTACGTAGAGAAGTAACAAATAAATTAATATTTTCTACTAAACCTGCCATCCCTCCACCCACATCAATAACATCCCCAATAGCATAACGATCACTACATAAAATAAGTACCCCATTAAGCATATCTTCTAATAGGTTACGGGACAAAAAAGCAAGAGCCAGGGTTAAAACTCCGGCACCTGCTAAAACGGAAAGATTAAGCCCAATGAGCCACACACTGCCATAAATACCTAAAATAAATAGGGTAAAACTGGTGGCTTGTTTAAGTACGATTGAATAAGTATTAATTCTAAGTGTATAACGATTAGAAGTCGGATTAATGACTTGCGCTTGATTTGCCCAACGATGAAGATAATAATCGATAATAAAATCGGTAATTTTATCGAGAATAATTAATCCTATCCACAAAAACATTAAGTTGAGACTCTCTCTGAGAAAATAAACTGATAAGAAACGGCTGTTACGAAAGATCAAAGTAATAATAATTAAACTAGCAAGTAAACTGAATACCTGAAAAATAAAAGAAAGTCTCAGTAATAACTGAAAGAAATTTCTTTGCTGTTTAATTATATTTTGCTGTTGTAAGATTATTTTTTGTTTTGAACGAAACAAGCGAGCATAAAACCATTTATTTTTTTTGATGATTTTTTTGATTGTTTTAAAACTTTTAGTCAAAAAGAGTGGTGCTTTGACTTTTTTTATATCGGAGTTTAGAGATAGATTATTGTTGTCTTTTGCATTAGGATTATCCTGTTTATCATTCAAATTACTAGAAGTAGCTGCTTCAGGATTTAACGTAATAGATTCTGTTAAATCTTTAAGTTTTTTTCTAAGTTTATTATCGCATTTTCTCAAAAAGTTTCTAATCAATTCTAGTAAAATGATCAAGAGCAATGTCATCCCTAGAATGATAAGAGAAAGAATCAATCTCCGTTGAGGATGCCGATAATCAAATTCATATCCCCAAAAAGCATTACTAAAGGAGAGTCTAATATTATTTTGCCAAATTCTTGCTAAATTTTCAACCGTTGTTCCATTCGCTCTGGCATCTATTGCTGTTACGGTAATAATTGATTGTGAGGCAATTCCTAAATCAAATTCGTCTGGAATATAAACAACGGTGTGATTATTTTTGATGCCAATTTTAATAGTTGGTGTCCAAGGATGAAGGGGTTTAACAGTGGTAGATTTCCATAAATTTTTAACTGCGCTAGGTATCCAGAATTTCCAATCTGTAACCTCAATTTTTTCAGAATTCGGTTGATTGCGAATAATATTTTTAACAATTCTGTTAAAAACCTGTTCAATTACTTTAGAGCGTTTTTCTATTAATTGGCTAACTTCAGAATTAGATTGATTAATGTCTTTTAAAATAGCTAAAGTTAGCTCAGGGGTGAGCAATTCGGTTTGAATATTACGAGAATCATCATGAATATAAACATCACTACACCAATATCTTCCACAGGTATAGGCTTTATTGAGATCCCAAGGAGGTGTTTTACTGTCGGGACTATTGTTGGAAGGAGAAAATAGGCTAAGTTGTCCAAAACTTTCTGTTGTCCAAGTTAAAGTTAAGGTTAAACTTAAAATAAAAATGATAATTAATCTAGAGATAGGTAATCGCAATTTTTTGATTGCTTGAGCATCAATTTTTGCTAATTTTAGATTTTTCATAATAATTTTTATGGTTTTCTTATTTTAACAAGAGGATGAATTTTATACTCTGATTAAAGGTAATAGTTAAAATCGGTAAATACATGAAGAGTTGACAAAAGAACTGATAACTGATAATTGATAAATGATGACTGATGACTGTTAAAAAGAATATTCTAATCCTGTACTAAAAAACATATTTAGATCAGGATTTTCTTCTAATACTTTGTCACTGCGATGACGCAAAAATAAACGACTAACAAATGACCATCTTTCCGTTATGGGATAAGACAGTTCCGTATTAGAGGTTAATACCAAGTCATCTAATTCATCTAAGGCCGGTAAAAAGGCAAAGGTGTGATTAATTTTAGCCTTACCTACCGAAAAACCACGACCTAAAAAAATAATCCCTAAAGTGGGACTGGCTTCGTTCTTTCTTTGTTTAAAATTAACATAATCATATTCATAACGAGGTCCCACACCTAACTGAAAATCTAGAAACTCATTGTTAGATTTACCACGCCAAAGATTTAACCCTGCACCCAACCATAAACCCGTAATGATGGTTAAATCTTCGTCATCATTTCTAGCAGAATATAAGTCTTCATTAACACTACTAAAAAAGTCAACAAAAAAATTCCAATCTTCATCAAAATGACGACGATAAACAGCCGTCATTAAACCCCCTGGTCGATAGTTATTAACCGAACGACTGCTATCATAACCAAAGTAAAGATTCCCATCAAACCGAATATCTTGTTTTGTCCATTGTTTGCCATAATCAATATCAACCCCTAAAAATCCAGTCGTATCTCTAAAAGAGGCAACATTCCCTGTTACTCCCATTTTAAATTGACTAGGGGTTTCTTTAAAGGGAAATTCTGGGGAGGGTTGAGATGCTTTTGCGGTTAAAGTTTGGCTTTGAGATAAAAATAATGCTGCTTTTTTTTCTTGTTGCATTGTTTCGTATTGAAAAGCAGCATTTAATAATAATTGTCCTTGGATTAATTTATTATCTAAAGTATTAATGAATGGTATCGCTTGATCCAATACATTTAAAGCTTGTTTGTTTTGTCCAATTTTATAATAATAATTAGCTATTTCAATAATTGCGGTTATTTTTAATTCTTGTTCATCAAAATTTTCAGCAAAGGATAAAGATTGTGCTAAAATTTCCTTGGCTTGTTCAACTTCTCCAATTTTATAATAGGACAAAGATAAATCATTTAATAACTTAACTTTAAGTTGTATATTATCAATCTGATCAATCATTTCTAGATTTTTATCAAGAGATGATTTGTTAATAAGTCCGTTGTTTTGATTGGCTACATTCCAAGGAAGGTTGTGAGCATCAGAAAATAATTCTTCAGCCATAACAGCAGGATTCATCGTCAAGAATAATCTAACCAAAAAAAAAGCACTCATTAATTGTTTATCAAATAATAAGAAAGACATGAGGTACTAATAAAATAAGCTATTTTATGGTCGTTTATTAAACATTTTCTAAAGGTAATCATACCGTATTGACTTCAGAAATTCAAGAAAACATTTTCGGTAAAGACTGTACAGTTTGAGCGAGATCCCGACTGACAATAGATTGTAATTTGGTACGAATTTCGGGTTGGGTTTCTAGAAATTTTCGGAAGGGTTTTACTGACCAACAGATATAACGGGAAGAAACTTTCAGCCTTATGGTAAGGGGCAGAGGATCTCCGGTGAACTGAGAAGATATACCAATCAGTTTGCCTTCGGGAATGGTTAATAGTTCTTTCTCTTCGAGGATGGCCACTGCCTCCCCAGAACATAAAATCATGACTGAGGTGCTGACTTCCCCTCGATTAAGTAGGATTTCTTCGGGTTTTCCCTCCTTCCACTCTCCCCAAGTCAGCACTTTGAGAAATTCCCGACGACTAAGACTTTTAAACGCTAAATTGTACAATTTTTCTTCTTCGGAGTTAAGTTTAACCGGTCGCTTTGCGAGTAATAGAATAATCACATTGACAACGTTAACCCCCATAAACAGCAAATTCCAAAATACAGGAGTCCAGAGGGGAGGTGACTGTAATAAGCAATAGGGAATAAAGGTTAATTGTGCGCCAATGGCAAGAAGACGTAATGCCAGAATACTACGAACGCTGAAAGAAATTAGGGTGAGAATACTTGATAAATTAACGAGAACGTCAGGGGTTAACCAATTCGGCGGTAACTGGGATAAGATAAGAGCGAGGATGATTCCAAGGAGAATGAAACCAGTAAAAAACCACAACTTTTTTTTCATTTTGATTCTAAATAAGCTGTTAAGGATTTCAATTTTATCAATATTCAAGGAGGAAGAAACGGTAAATTTGCCCTCAGAGGAGCCATACTAACTGCTGCCTTAGATCAACAAGAAGGGAAAACTTCTGTCATTATTAACCTTTACCTTTTAATCATTCTGTACTCTTCCACACGAACGGGAATGATTCTAACTACAAAATCAATAGATTTAACTCCCATGTTTGTGAGAGCATCGAAAACCCGTTTTTCAGCAGCTTTTAAATATTCATCTGTAATGACATCTTCTGGGGCGTTAGTCAAAACCATGATATAAGCGGTGGTTCCTTCTAGCTGGACATCAATATGATTAACTTGAGTTTGTAGGGAAATCTCAGGATGTTCTTCTCTCAGTTTGCGTATTTCCAATTGAACACGACTAGCAACAATAAATTCTTTCATCGAACCCGTTAAGGGACCACATACCAAAGCAATAATTAATAACCAAATTAAGAGAGGTTGAAATACTTTGTGAAAACTGCCATAGGATTGAGAGAGAAACACCAGACAAGCAGTAAAAGTAATCCCTGCTAAGTTAACAATAAAGAGTAAAAAAGAGCCTACAGATACGTCCCAATTACTGATAATCAGTGAACCAATGTGTTCGACTACTATTTTGTTGCCAATTCCTAACCCTAAACCAGTGACGCATAGAGGAGGAACAAGCGCAACGGCGATCGCAACACCAGCAATGGAACTGGCGATACTTTGACGAGTCAGCGAAAAGGAACCCGCCGCACCAGCAGCAATGGCAATTCCCAAATCAATTAAATTGGGCTGTGTTCTTGCCATCACTTCTTTCCCAACCACATCTACAGGAATCAATAAACCAAGAATAAATGCAATTGAGATAGTAAAACTAGCACCCAAAGCAACAGTGATCATCGATCGCTTATACAACGTCCAATCTCGTGTAACAATGGCAAAAGCCATACTGAGGATTGGATTCATCAAAGGAGCAATAATCATCGCCCCAATAATCACCGCCGTACTATCCTCTATCAGTCCAAAACTGGCGATTACCGTAGCACAAATTAATAAGAAAAAGAAACCAAAAGAAGGTATAGATGCAGCTTCACGGTTTAATCTTACTTCTTCAACTGTTAGAGGTTTCTCTAAATAGACACGCCAACTCGATGAAATTGCTTTCCAGAAAATTAAAAGTTGACGCAAAAAACTGTTATTAAAAATTAGCTTCAGGAAACCGCGTTTTTTCTGCTTATTCATCTTTGTGTGTTTAAGTTTTGGAATAAAAGTGATTTATTTTTGCTTCCTTAGAGTACAATAATACGAATGACTACATCCTAGCAACTGAAAACCTTGAAACAGAGGCATTATTGTTTACATCAAATGATAAGATAAAATCTCCGAAAATAGGATTCAAGTTATGACAGAATGTTCTGAAAATTATGAATAATGGCTGGATGTATCGAGAACAAATTAAGCCTAACCATGCAGGATTAACGGTATTAGAATATTATACTCAAAACTATCATCATTCAACTCCGCAACAATGGTTAGAAAGAATCCTATCGGGTCAAATTCTTCTTAATGATAAAACTGTTACCCCTGAAACTATTTTAGAAAGCGGACAAAGGTTAAGTTATCATCGTCCTCCTTGGACAGAACCGGATGTTCCTCTAGATTTTGATACTGTTTATGAAGATGATCATCTGCTTATTATTAATAAACCGTCTGGTCTTCCTGTGTTACCAGGAGGCGGATTTTTAGAACATACTTTATTATGGCACTTAAAACAACAATATCCTCAAAATAAAGTAGTTCCTATTCATCGGTTAGGGAGGGGAACATCGGGGTTAATGTTAATGGGAAAAACTGCGATCGCTCGTTCCCATTTAACTCAACAAATGCGAGAACATAAAATAAAAAAAGTGTATCGAACGTTAATTGGTTGTAATAATCTTCCTGATAACTTTATTATTGATCATCCCATTGGCAAAATTTCTGATCCCGTTTTGGGTTATATTTATGGAGCAAAAGTTGATGGAAAGTACGCTTATAGTGAGTGTCGTATTTTAGAAAGATATTCAGATAAAACCCTATTAGAAGTTACTATATTAACCGGTCGTCCTCATCAAATTAGAATTCATTTAGCGACTATTGGTTATCCTTTACTGGGTGATCCTTTGTATACCGTTGGGGGAATTCCTAAAACGGGATTTAACGAGCAAAACGACATAATTAATGTTCCTGGAGATTGTGGTTATTTTCTCCATGCTTATCAACTTTCTTTTGTTCATCCCGTGAACAATCAATGTTTAACCTTTACTTGCGAAAGACGGTTTTTAAAATTAAAAAGATAGATAAAAGTCTAATTTCTAAACTCAAATCACTTTTTTCATTAGAAGATAAGATAGGTTTAAGAATCGGATTTGGTATAAAACAGTAATCAAAGGGAAAAAAGATTAGGAGGCAGTTATCTAAGGATAATAACTGCCTCCTGGTACTCGAAATAAGATCAACGTCAGAAATAATCAACTTCCTTCTTGTTGTAATTTTTGTCCAATTCTGGGTTCAGTTCCGGCAAACAAACGCATAATATTGGTGCGATGACGGAACGTAACATAGAATCCAGCAATTATGCCAAATAAGCAATAGGGTAAAGGCTGATGTAAGCCAAACATGAGAATATTAACAGCAAGGACTCCAGTAATCGAACTCAAGGAGACGATACGAGATACACTTAACATCGCTAAAAAGCTACCTAACGTACCTAAAGCAACGATAGGGTTAAGGACAAATAAAACCCCTAAACTGGCAGCCACAGATTTTCCGCCGGTGAAATTGAGGAAAATAGACTTACTGTGACCAAACACAGCAGCGATGGCCGCTAAAATCACTAACCAAGATTTCCACTCCAGGGGAATCATTTCGCTGGTTTGGAAGAAAAACCATGATTTAACGACAATCACAGCCAACATTGCCTTAGCTAAATCTGCACTTAAGACAAAAATAGCGGCTCCTTTGCCCACGGTTCGTAAAATATTGGTGGCACCGGTTGATCCCGAACCATGTTGGCGGATATCAATGCCTTTGAGGGATAAAGCGGTCAGATATCCTGTGGGAATAGAACCCAGGAGATAGCCGACAAAAATCAGTAATGCGCTAATGAGAAAAGCCATAAGTCATCAGTAAAATTAAAGGTGGTCAAAATTTTTGTTGTTTAATAGAGATAGCTGCTCATTTGTTGCGGATCGGGGGCAAAAGCCAACCACAAGGGAAATTGCAGCAACGAGAGGCTAATTTGTTCTTCCGCTTCATCAATGATGACGAGAGGGAGAAATTCATCCTCTGCTAATCGTTCTGCTTTTTGAACCAAAGCATCGGGGGACTCAAATAACACCACTCCCCTTTCTGGACCGAAATCACCGCGGGAAATCCCTAAACAGTCTTGCAGTCCCCTGCGCCATTCCCCCAGTCTTTCTGGAGTATTGGCTAAAATTAGAAAGCGAGTGCGATCGCCGTGCAGTTCATTGAGGACAGAAATAACCGCAGAAGCCACTAAAATATTTTGTAAGCGACTTCCCATCGATTTGATTGTACCCCTTCCCCCTTGAGAGAAGAACCATTTTTGCACTCTTTCGGCGTGGATGGGTTCAAAGGTTCGGCGTAATTGCCAGGGGGGTCCATAATAGTCAGGATTTTTACGATACTGTTCTAAAATTTGCTGAATTTTACGAGTTTGTTCTGCAAATTCCTGCGGTGCGAACTGAACCGTTGACCCACTGGTTGAAGGGGGTGTCATTGGTTCTGCCGATTCTTCCCAACTCTGTTGGGTTGGCAAATCTAATTGTTCAGCCGCAGCAGCGAGATCCTGTAAACTTCCCACCAAATAATCTTTAAAACCCTGTACCCGAATAGCCAAGTCTTGGGAGATTCCGGCGAAGGTGGTCTTCATTTCTTCACGAATCCGATCCCGACGACGTTCTAATTGTTCAACAGAGAGTTCTAGGGTTTGCTTTTTTTGCTGAAGTTCTTTTAGTCCTTCAATGATCATTTTTTCTAGGGTTTGTTCGACTGTCTCGGTTTTCTCTGACAGTTTTTTCGCTTTACTGGCTTCTAAGGCTTCAATTTCAGCAATAAGACCCTGTTTCTGTTGTTTTAATTCCTCAACCTCTTGAGTCAGTTTCTGAGCCGTTTGTTCTAAATCCACGGCTTGAGGTGACTCATCAATAGCGGATACGTCCTTATCTGATGAATCAATCGCTGGCGTTTTTTCCCCCTGTATATCGGGAAGGTTTAACGGTTCCAACCCTTCTTTTTCCTCTAAAGAAGCTTTTTCTTGAGGGATATCTGGGGTAAGCTCGGGGTTAGAAAATTGGGGAACGTCTGAGGTCATGGATTTAGGGTAAGGGACAGGGTTCAATAGGGGAGATTTTGATTAAGTTTAGTAACAGGCTATGGAAGATAACAGTGGACAGATTGGTATCATCTGTGCGCTTATGGGTGATTATCATCGAATACACCTAACTTTGTTTGTGTTTCCTAAAACCACCTAGTTTTGATTGGTTACCTGTTGCCCATTTTGTTAACCAAAGGGAGTTAGCTTATCTTGAGTTTATCGTCTCATTGGTGTTCATTTCAACCCATCTTCTCTCATTTTATCAAAATTGCAGAATCTTTCCAAACAGGCGGTAAGTGTTTGGGGATCAAAGATTATGGGGAGAAAATGAATGCTTTTTACTTCCTTAAAATAAAATAAAATTGGCACTGGTTGCCAAAATATTTGCCAATTTTCCCACTCGCTGTAGGGGAAACTACGAATACGTTGATTAGAACGATAAACATCTAATGCAGTTGGGGTAAATTGTAAGCGAATGGTAACGGTTTGCAGTAGTAAAAAGAGACCGAATAATGCTAAAGGTAGACTAATCCAAGGTTGGATCAATAATGTGGCGATCGCCATCAGGAGCAAAACAATAGGTATTTTATAGCTTGGGGCCAGTTCAATGGTTTGCTGGTTGACACTGGGGGGAGTTACAGAAGTCATAGTAAGGGGAAAAATCTGTATGGAGCAGGACAAGTATGGGACAATGGGGAAAGGGATAGATTACGGACAAATTAGCTCCCAGGATAACATCTATCTCCTGATTTATGGAACCGTTGTCGTCAAGTTTTTTTGAATTTACAATGCTGAAGTTGTTATTTTTGTCAACCCCTGTCGGACCATTGGGTTCAGGGATCGGGGGAGGGGTTGAGTTAACCCTAGTTAACCTCGCTCAAGAAATGAGTCAACGGGGACACCAAGTAACAGTCGTCGGGCCAGAAGGTTCCACTATTAATCACGTGTCTTGTCAAGAAATTTCAGGAACTTGGCAAGAAATGATTCAAAACAATCATCGGGACACACCGATTATTTTGCCTGAAAATTCGGTTTTGGGTAATATGTGGGATTATGGCAGAAGAGTTCAAGCTAATTATGATCTAATTGTTAATTTTGCCTTTGATTGGTTACCTTTTTATTTGACTCCTTTTTTTGATGCGCCTATTGCTCATTTTATCAGTATGGGGTCCATAACAGACGCTTTTGATGAGATTATGAACCGAGTGGCCATAAAATACCCCAAAACCATTGGGGTTTATACTCATTCTCAAGCTGAGACTTTCCCTTTTAATAGTATTTGTCGTATCTTAGGAAGTGGCTTAGATTTATCTTTATATAATTATTGTGATACCCCTAATAATTATTTAGCGTGGGTGGGAAGAATTGCTCCTGAAAAAGCGTTAGAAGATGCCATAGAAGCAGCAGAAAGGGTCAATATTCCTTTAAAAATTTTTGGCAAGGTGACAGACGAAGAATACTGGCAAACCATTCGTCAAAATTATCCCCATGCACCCTATGAATACGAAGGCTTTTTTAATACCGTAGAATTACAGGAAAGGTTAGGTCAATGTAAGGCTTTATTGATGACTCCGCGATGGGTAGAAGCGTTTGGAAATGTAGCCATCGAGGCGTTAGCTTGTGGGGTTCCTGTTATTGCTTATCAACGGGGAGGCCCCGCAGAAATTGTACAGGATCAAAAGACAGGATTTTTAATCGAACCTGACAGTATTTCTGGGTTAGTTGAGGGGATTAATCATATTGATAAAATTGAGAGAAAGCAATGCCGTCAACAAGCAGAAGCCAATTATTCTCTTAAAGCATTAGGCGATCGCTTTGAAAGCTGGTTTGATGATTTAGTTAAACGCTGAATTCAACAACCCTAACTTACTCCGTTTTACTACGTTGAAGGCACGGGATTGCTACTCCTAAAAGTGGCAACGTAAGCGTTGAATAGCTCAGTTTAGCCTAGTCTTGGAACACACTCTCAAATGCTTGTCTAGTTTGAGTTATCTGTAAGTTTGTTTAGGCAAACGCTTAAAGACAAGGACATCTTAGATTAGGTGGGCGAAGACACAACAAACTCATTGATTTGAGGAATTATCTTATGTATCGAGTACCTGTTTTATCCCCAGAAGGAAAACCGTTGATGCCGACTAAAGCAAGTCGAGCTAGACGGTGGATTAAAGAAGGGAAAGCTGTTAAAAAGTTTAACAAGTTAGGACAATTTTATGTTCAACTAATTGCCGAACCTTCTGATAGCAAAACTCAACCTATTAGTTGTGGAATTGATCCAGGTAAGCATTTTTCCGGCATTGCCATTCAATCAGCTAAATTTACCCTGTTTACGGCTCATCTTGAGCTACCTTTTAAAAGAGTAAGGGAAAAGATGGATAATCGTCGGATGATGCGACGTGGAAGAAGAGGAAGACGAATTAATCGCAAATTACCTTTTCACTTAAGAGCGCATCGGCAAAAACGATTTAACAACAGAAAACGGGGTAAATTACCACCATCAATTCGAGCTAACCGACAATTTGAATTAAGAGTAATTCAAGAATTGTGCAAGGTTTTTCCTGTTTCTGATATTTACTTTGAGTACGTTAAAGCCGATGTTGACTTAACGTCGGGGCGGAAAGGAGCGAAGTCAGGAAAAGGATTTTCAGTCGTTATGGTAGGACAGAAATGGATTCTCAAGCAATTAGAAAGTTTAGCTACTGTCCATACTATTTACGGTTGGCAAACTTCTAATTTAAGAAAACATCTTCAGTTAGAAAAGTCTAAAAATAAAGCAGAACAAACAGCTAATTCTCATGCTGTTGATGCTGTTGCTTTGGCTTCTTATCAATTCCTTGAGTATAAGTCTTATCATTCAGTTAACAATCATGGACATAGTTGGCAAGGCAATATAACTATTACTCCCTGTCAATTCATGGTAATTAAAAGACCTCCTGTCAGCCGTCGTCAACTTCACCTGATGCTACCAAGCAAGGGGGGACAAAGACGAAAGTATGGAGGTACTATTACCCGTCATGGCATCAGAAAAGGAGATTTTGTTAAGGCTGAAAAGGCTGGCAAGGTTTTCTATGGCTGGTGTTCTGGTGACACAGCTAAACAAATCTCGGTTTCCAATTTTAACTGGAAAAGACTCGGTCAATTTACTGCCTCGAAAGTAGTGTTACTCCAACGCTCTACGGGGTTAATTTGTAAACAGGAAGTGAACTTCGTTGGAGTAACTATTTGTTAGTTGATGCTCGTTTCCTCCCCAACGTTTTCAGACGATGGGGTTTCCACTCGCATATTTTACGATGAATGTTAGAGCAGATTCTCTTGGTGAAAAAACCGCAAATCAGATATTCTAAGTAACAATGATCTGAATGTATTGGTGAATTCATCAGCCATGCTGTCACGCCAAAATGAGGAGAAGTTATGAGTAAAATCTATGTCCTACTCTTTAACGCCCGCACCGAAAATGAAGGCATTCATACCGTGCAAATGGGCGATCGCAATAAAATCTTGATGTTTGAGTCAGAAGACGATGCTACCCGTTATGCCTTATTATTAGAGGCCCAAGACTTCCCCACTCCCACGGTAGAACCCTTTGACTCGGAAGAAATTGAAGAATTTTGCCGTCAAGCGGACTATGATTGGGAACTGATCTCATCAGGAGAGTTAGCCATTCCCCCAGAGCAAAACGTCGAAGAAATTACCTGGGGAGAAGAAGAGGAAGAAGAAGCCCAAACACCAAGGGAAACAGAAACAACGTCTTCGGAAATGTCCTCAGATGAATTAGAGCAGATTCGCCGTAAATTAGAAGGCTTACTATAATTCTTATGGAAAATATACAACAACGAGGTCATCTGTTAACCGAACAGATCAACCCTAACTCTAAGAATCTCGATCAACTCAGTACCGTTGAATTAGTGGATCTCTTTAACACAGAAGATGCTCAAACCCTAAAAGCGATCGCCCAAGCAAGGGTAGAACTGGCACAAGCTATCGATGTTACCAGCAAATCCTTGAGTCAAGGGGGTCGTTTATTTTACGTGGGAGCCGGCACTAGCGGGCGTTTAGGGGTGTTAGATGCAGCCGAATGTCCCCCCACCTTCTGTACCCCTCCGGACATGGTACAGGGCATTATTGCAGGGGGTGCAGGGGCATTAGTCAGGAGTTCGGAAAATTTAGAAGATCGTCCCCAAGACGGTGCAGAAGCGATCGCCCAACGGCAAGTGACGGAAAAGGATGTGGTCGTCGGTATCAGCGCAGGGGGCACCACCCCTTATGTTCATGGGGCGTTAAATGCCGCTAAACAAAGGGGGGCAACCACTATTGCTATGGCTTGCGTTCCGGCCGAACAGGTTCCCATGATCGTTGATATCGATATTCGCCTGTTAACTGGGCCTGAAGTGTTAGCCGGATCGACTCGTCTTAAAGCAGGAACCGTTACCAAAATGGCCCTAAATATCCTCTCCACAGGGGTGATGGTTAAACTAGGCAAAGTCTATGGCAACCGCATGATCGATGTTTCGGTGACCAATAGCAAGCTGTATGACCGCGCTTTACGTATTTTAGAAGAGTTAACCGAATTAAGCCGTCAAGAGTCCGCTCAATTGCTCGATCGCAGTGGGAAACAAGTTAAACTAGCTTTACTCATGCACTGGACTGGCGTTGATGCCGAAGCCGGTCAGTTATTACTTGATAACCATCAAGGCAATCTGCGGGCTGCCCTCGAAACCAGTAAAAATCCGTAGGGACCTTTCCTGAAACGTCCCGACAAAAGTGGAAAATATTGTTTATAAAACTATGTTAAATACACCAGAAACCACAACTATTTTAGTGATTATTTTGGTAGCCTTAGGCTTATTGGCTTGGGGTTACAATCGTGCTAAAGGCTACGGAAAGTTAGGCATATTGGCTTGGCTACAATCAGTGAGTTTGATGGGACCTTGGTTAATCTTTTTTGGTTTATTTGCGTTGGGAATTTATCTTAATGTCGTTGGTATCTTATTTTTATTACTGGCTTCGATTATCCTTTATATTTATATAGGAAAAAAGCTAAGAACAGAGGGACAAGATGTCATGTTACGGGAAAAAGCCGCACAACGCATCAAAGAAGAAGAAGCCAAAAAAACTGAAAATAATAATCAGTCAGAAACCGATCCAGACTTAAAAAATGTGGGAGACGTGATCCCGATTCCTGATGAAGATTTACAGTTAATCAAAGGAATTTTTAGTATCGACACTTTTTTTGCAACGGAAACAATATCTTATCAAGAAGGAGCTATTTTTAGAGGAAATTTAAGAGGGGAAACGGATGAGTCTTATCAACGGCTTTCTGAGAAACTGGAGGCTAATTTTGGTGATAAATATCGCCTCTTTTTAGTAGAAGGAACTGAGGGAAAACCCGTGGTCATTATCCTTCCTAAAAGTGATGATCCTCAACCCACAACCCTAGTCCAAAAAAATATAGCTTTAGTCCTTTTAGTGGCAACAATTCTGACTACATTAGAAGCAGCTAGTATCTTATTAGGATTTGATCTGGTTAATAACTGGAGTCGTTACCAAGAAGCAATTCCCATTAGTGCAGCCCTTTGGGGAATCTTAGCGGCTCATGAAATAGGGCATAGAATTGTTGCCAAACGGTACGATATTAAACTGAGTGTGCCATTTTTCTTACCCACTTGGCAGATTGGTTCTTTTGGTGCAATTACTCGATTTGAATCTTTAATTCCCACTCGCAATGCTTTATTTGATGTGGCATTTGCTGGTCCTGCTTGTGGCGGAATAATCTCCTTTATCTTATTAATAATTGGCTTGGTTTTATCCCATCCGGGTAGTCTTTTTCAACTCCCCACTCAATTTTTTCAAGGTTCAGTTTTAGTGGGAAGTTTAGCTAAAGTGATTTTAGGAGAACAGCTACAAAATGCCATTGTAGATGTTCATCCCTTAACCGTTGTGGGTTGGTTGGGGTTAGTGATTACTGCCTTAAATTTGATGCCAGCCGGACAATTAGACGGTGGAAGAATTATCCAAGCGATTTATGGAAGAAAAACCGCTAGAAGAACCACTATTATTACCTTAGTTCTTTTAGGTATTGTTACCATCTTTAGTCCAGCAAACCCCATTCCTTTATACTGGGCTGTGGTCATTTTATTCTTACAAAGAGACTTAGAAAGACCTAGCCTTAATGAGTTAACCGAACCAGATGATACTCGTGCCGGATGGGGTTTATTAGCTCTATTTTTGATGTTAGTTACTCTGATTCCTTTGAGTCCAAGCTTAGCAGGAAGATTAGGCATAGGAGGGTGAGGAAGTTAGAAGTCAGAAGTTGTTTAATGGTGAATAATTGCTCATTCACTCTTTCTAGTTTAAACTAAACAAAAGTTCTTATTTATATTCAATTTTGACGGTTTATCTATGTTCAAGAAATCCGCGTTAATGTTAATAACATTATTGTTAACCATGCCGTTAACCGCTTGTGGTGGAGGAAATGAAACCTCTGATACAACCACAACCTCCAGCACCAGTCGTCTCGATACCATTAAACAACGAGGAACCGTTATTTGTGGGGTGAATGGGGAAGTACCTGGGTTTAGTTTCGTGGACGAAAACGGACAATATTCAGGGTTAGATGTGGATCTCTGTCGGGCGATCGCAGCTGCATTATTCGATGATCCCGAGAAGGTAGAATACCGTAAATTAAGCGCCCAAGAACGCTTTCCCGCCGTGCAATCAGGGGAGGTAGATGTTCTCAATCGTAACACTACCTGGACCATTAGTCGGGATACCACTAACGGCATGGAATTTGCCCCAACCATATTCTACGATGGTCAAGGCATCATGGTGACCACCGCCAGTGGGGTAAGCGATATGGCAGGATTAGCCGGTAAGTCCATCTGTGTCTTAGCAGGAACCACCACAGAGCAAAATTTAGCCGATCAAATGCGGAAAATAGGGGTAACGGACTATAATCCTGTTACGTTTGAAGACGTAGACGCGCTTTACGCAGCCTATCAAGAGGGCCGTTGCGAAGGGGTAACCGCCGATCGCTCTCAATTGGTAGCCCGTCGCTCCATTTTACCCAACCGTAATGATCATGCTATCCTTAACGTGGTTTTATCGAAAGAACCCCTGGGCCCTGCGGTAAAAAATAATGATTCTGGTTGGTTTGATGCAGTTAAATGGATTACCTTTTCCTTAATTCAAGCGGAAGAATTTGGGATTACCTCTGAAAATATAGCCACGTTTGATAATAGTGAAGATCCCAATATCAGACGCTTTTTAGGCTTAGATGATAAATTAGGAGAAGGAATGGGATTACCCAACGATTTTGCTGCCCGTGTGGTTAGGCACGTCGGTAATTATGGAGAAGTCTATGAGCGAAATATTGGTGAACCTTTGGGATTAGAGCGTGGTCCGAATAACCTCTGGACAGAAGGGGGTTTATTATATTCTCCACCGTTTAGATAAAGTAACCCTCTCCTTACTAGAAGTAAGGAGAATAATACTTTCCAAAAATAGCTGAACTTCTGCTAGACCTTGAGTAATGTAAATTATTTAAAAATTGGATTTAATAACTTAATGCTTATTATTTGTTGTGGAATGATGCGTTCAGGGTCAACGTTACAATATCAGTTGACTGTAGCAATTCTAGAAAAAACAGGAAAGGGAACAGGATGGGGTGAAATTCGGTATGGTGACTGTCAAGAACTTTTAGAACAATATTCATCTACTTCCATGCAAGTAGTAAAAGTTCATCAGTTTCGACATCTAAAAGGAGTGGAAAAAGCTATTGCTGATAAACAAGCAAAAGGAATTTATAGTTATCGAGATATTCGAGATGTTACGGTTTCTTTGATGAAAATGAGAAAAGCCACGTTTGAAAGATTAATGTTTCAAACCGGGGAAATAAAAGAGTGCATTAGAGATTTTTACAATTGGACTAATCTTGATGATATGTTAATTTCTCGTTATGACATAATGGTTAACAATTTACCTCAAGAGGTTTTAAGAATTGCTCACCATCTTAACATAGATATTTCTCAAGAAGATGCTCAAGAAATTGCTGCTCAGTATAGTATTGAGCAACAAAAAAAGAGAATTAAACAATGGCAAACAAATAAAGTTAATGAAAATTCATATGATCCCAAAAGTTTACTTCATGCTAATCATATTAATTCCGGTAAACAGAATCAATGGAATAAAGTTTTAACGCCCATTCAAGTCGCTTATTTGGAGTCAATTAGCAAAGATTGGTTATCTTTAGTGAACTATCCCTTAACCCAACCCCTTGCCATGCAGTGGTTAAGTCAACTCACTTATTCTAGATATAGTATTCAAAGAAAATTGAATAATCTTAAAACAGTAAAATAGTGATCTAGTATTTATATAGCTAGTCTATTTGAATCGTGAACATATTTGTTGAGGGGAGGGAACAGGGAACAGAAAACAAAAAATTTTCGTAACTCATTTAGACTAACTATATGTATATTCTTGAAAGAAATGAATGAAGAAAAAATACCTTTTTGGCGTGATTCACGAATCATCAAAGTTATCATACAGATTTTAATTATTGCGATTATTTTATTACTAATCGTTATTTTTAGTAATAATTTGATTAATAATTTTAGACAATTAGGATTGACATTTGGTTTCGGATTTATTTTCGATCCTGACTTAAATTCCCGTTTTAATATTGGTGATACACCTATTGCTTATGAACCAACTGATCCCTATTATCGTGCTATTTTAGTGGGTTTATTAAACTCATTGCGAGTGATGATAACAGGGATTATTTTAGCCTTTCTTTTGGGGGTAATTATTGGGCTAGGGAGATTATCGGATAATTGGTTAGTGCAGAAAATTGCTACGATTTATGTAGAAATTATCCGCAATACTCCCTTATTATTGCAACTATTTTTCTGGTATTTTGCCGTCTTTCTCAAGTTTCCTAAAATTGATAATCCTTTAATTGTATTTAATTCTCTTTTTCTATCTAATCAAGGCGTATATATTCCTTTTCCTTTAGGAAACTTACAAACTTTTTTGGCGATTGTTGTTTTAATTGTAGGGGCAATTACTGCTTTTTTTATTTGGCAAAAACAAACTAAACTTATCATTCAACAAGGAACAGCAGGTCAAGTTTATAATATTGCTTTAAGTATGGTAGGAATCATCTCCATTTTAATCGTTTTCTTGGGGTTAGATTGGCAATTTCCTACCTATGATTCTCAAATACAACGTATCCAAAATGGCTTGAATCTTTCCCCAGAATTTGCTACCTTATTAACAGGATTAACCATTTATACTGCCGGGTTTATTGCTGAAGTGGTGCGATCGGGTATTCAATCAGTTTCTAAAGGACAATGGGAAGCAGCTAAAGCATTAGGATTAAACTCAGGTTTAGTTATGCGTTTAGTCATTTTTCCCCAAGCATTACGGGTGATAATTCCTCCTTTAACCAGTGAATTTTTAAACTTAGCTAAGAATTCTAGTTTAGCGGTTGCTATCGGTTACAATGATATTTATGCTGTTTCTAATACCATTTCTAATCAAACAGGGAAATCTGTTGAAATGTTGTTAGTTGTGATGGTAACTTATTTGATTTTCAACCTGATTATTTCCTCCGGAATGAATTGGTTAAACCAGTTAGTACAACTAAAAGAAAAATAGAAAAATGAATGAAACCATTGATTTTTTGATAAAAATTTTCATTGCTTCTCTGATTCTTTCTCTCCTTATTAAATATTTAGGACCATTACTTTCTCTTGCTCCTTCCAATCTTAATGCACTGATCATCGTGATGATAGTACCTGTAATAGTTACTGTATTTTTAACGAAAAAAATGTTGAATACCCCGTCTGATTCTTAAGTTAAACATAACTGACCTAGAGGTTGAGATCGTTATGAAGTTTTCTCAATGGATCGGTTTTATTATTTTAGCCTTTTGTGTTTATATTCTGTGGAAAATTAGACAGTTGTTACTCTTATTATTTACGGCTGTGATTATTGCTAATTTTCTTAATCATGGGGTTCAATTATTACAAAAGCTGCGGATTAAACGGGGTTATGCAGTTTTGTTATCCATGATCTTATTATTAACAATTTTATCAGGATTTTTTTGGCTAATTATTCCCCCCTTTGCTCAACAAGTACCGGAATTATTCAAGTTAGTTCCTTTAGGAATTGATCAATTAATTATAACCATTAAAGATTTTATTTTACAGCTTGATCCAGAATTAATTAATGCTTTACCCAATAGTCAACAAATTGTTCAACAATTACAACCCTTAATGGAAAGAATTGCTGGTCAAGGATTATCCGTATTTTATACCACATTAGGCATTCCCTTAACGTTCCTCTTATTATTGGCGTTAACCTTGATGTTATTGGCTAATCCTGGGGCTTATCGTCAAGGATTTATTCGTTTATTTCCTTCATTTTATCGCCAAAAAATAGATGAGGTTTTAACCAAATGCGATCGCTCCTTACAAGGAGGCTTAACGGCCATTTTATTTCAAATGGTCATGATTTCTCTATTAAGTTTTATGGGTCTATCCATCTTAAGAATGCCTCTAACCTTAGCTCAAGCCATGTTAGCAGGAATTTTAACCTTTATCCCCAATATCGGACCCATCTTAAGCTTTATTCCCCCGGTGGCTATCGCTTTATTAGAAAATCCTTGGAAATCCATCGCCGTCTTCATACTCTATGTTACCTTTTATAGTGTTATTGCCATCATAGAAAGTAAATTACTCACTCCCCTATTCATAGAAAATAGAAAATCAATCTTACCCGGCTTAACCCTACTTTCCCAAGTATTTTTTGCTAGTTTATTTGGTGTTTTAGGCTTCTTTTTAGCTTTGCCTTTAGCCCTTGTCAGTCAAATCTGGTTAGAAGAAGTATTAGTCAAAGATATTTTAGATAAATGGCAAAATAAGAGAGAGCAAAAGGGCTAAATTAAGCCGCTCATCTATTTCATAACAGATCAAAAATAGTCACAACCATGCGAACCCTCTCAGAAATTAACGAAAAAATTAGCGAAAAAAAGGCTGTCGTTTGGACGGTCGAAGAACTCAAAGCAAAAGTTCAAGAAATCGGCATTGACGAAGCGTTTAAAACCGTTGATGTCATTTGTACCGGAACCTTTGAACCGATGGAATCATCTGGGGCCATTCTTAACTTAGGCCACACTGATCCTCCCATCAAAATACGACAATGTTGGTTAGATGGGGTTCCCGCTTATGCTGGGTTTGGGGCGGTGGATCTGTATTTAGGGGCCACTGCGATGGTGGATTATAAGGCCATCGGTGAGATGAATGATAACGACACCCGTCCAGGGAATGTTACTTTAGAACGGGGTGGCGGCCATGTCATTGAAGACTTGATTGCAGGAAAACCCGTCAGTCTCAAAGCCATTGGTCAAGTCACCGACTGTTATCCTCGGGCCTCCTTTGAAACCAACATCACCCGCAAAACCATCAATCAATTTTACTTATATAATCCCCGAAACCTCTATCAAAACTTTATTGTGGGGGTTAATAGTAGCGATCGCTTTCTCTACACTTATCTGGGCCCGTTGCAACCCAGTTTAGGCAATGCTGTCTATTCTAACCCAGGAGCGATCGCCCCGTTATTCAACGATCCTGATTTAGAATTAATTGGCATTGGGAGTCGTGTTTTTTTGGGGGGTGGTGTGGGTTATATTGCTTGGGAAGGGACGCAACATTTCCCCTTACAGAAACGCTTATCTAACCGGACTCCCATTGGTCCAGCGGCCACTTTAGCGTTAGTGGGGGATGCTAAAACCATGTCACCGCAATGGGTTAGAGGGTGTTATTTCAATCATTATGGTCCGTCTTTGATGTTGGGGGTGGGTATTCCCTTTCCTGTCTTGAATCGTAAAGTTATTGAATATTGTGCCGTTGGGGATAAGGATGTGGTTGCACCGGTGATTGACTTTTCCATTCCCCGTCGGGTTCGTCCGACGTTTGGATTAGTTAGTTATGGACAATTAAAAACAGGCCGCATGACTATTGAAGGTAAAAGTGTCAGAGTTGCCCCATTGGCCAGTATTGCCTTATCTCGAAAAGTCGCTCAGGAGTTGAAAAATTGGATTGAGAAGGGCGAATTTATGTTAACCGAACCGGTTGCTCCTTTACCGAAAGATCGGGCGTTTATGGCGCAAGATTTATGGGGATCTCAGATGACGTTAGAATAGACTATTGATACAAGATATTTGTACTCCTTAAAAGTTTTTGCAACGGAACCGTTTTAGTTGACTTTTGAGGTTTGAAGCTACACCAAGAACTGCTAAGCTGAGCAGAGATAAAGTTGAGGTATTTTCAGTCACTCTTACTAGAATAAAATCAGGAAAAAGTTGATCTTCTCCACATTCTTGTACTATATCACTGTCTATAGGTGTACAGATATTGAAATTATCTCCTGGATTAAGAGATAAACCAACATCTCCTCTACCTGCTTCTACACCTACTAAAAACCTGTTAATATCTAACAATGTGTTGTCAGACTAACAGTTTTGGGGCTTCGGTGACTCCCCGTGGATGTTACTGTTTGAAAAAACTACTGGTTTTGAAGCAGATTTGACTTTCCTTTCCTGTCT
>JASJDN010000104.1 GCA_030065205.1 Crocosphaera sp. | reverse complement strand
GAGCTTTTGTTTTTAAGTCAGAATAGTTACCTAGTTTGGGAGATTTAACCTGTTCATAAGCCTCAATCCTATCTCTCAAGCAGAAATTGTAATGACTTCTTAGCATGGATAGCCAGTTAGTCATTATTATTTTTTGTGATAGATTTACCCTTAATTTATATTGGTAGGCTAAAATCATTTGAGTTAGATTTTTAATTGAATCTAATTCATTTTTTTTATTATTATAGTGGTTAATCTAAAGAATTACCACTATATTTTTCTATATGGATTCCCTTTGGTCAATTTATTGGCTGGTCGCCATTCATCCCTAAGTTGTAGAACTGTAGGGTATTAGCTGCGACATTGGGATAAATAAAACCCCCAAATCTAAACATCTGGGGATTTGAAGATAGGTTAAATGACGATTTTATTGACCTTCATTGGGCTGAGATTTGATGGCATCTTGAATAAATTTCATGGTTTCTTGGGAAGGAATTAACTGTATTTGTTTGAGCATGGCATCATCCTTCGTTTGTAGTAAACCGATGACGTTTTCTAGGGGAACGACTTCGATTTGCATGGTTTGAGCAATATCGGGTTGATCTTTTTTCATTTGCTCTGCGATCGCCTGAATGGGAGCTTTTTCAAAGAAAAAGGGAATCACTTCTTGATCATCTTGTTGAATGGTTAAGATGCTATTTTCTGGGCCTCCGCGCAGGGTAAATAGGGGAACCCCTCCTTGATATTGCTGTCCACTATCGTTTAACACCTTTTTGGCAGACTCTACGGCACTTTGCATGGGAATATAAGCAAATTTTAAGGACTCTGTTTCTGTGTTATTGGCTAAGGCAAAACGGTAAATTTCTCCTAAAGACACTGGCTGTACTTTTACTTTACTGCCTATTTCTGGTTGACTTTCTTGGAGTTGAGTCAGAAATTTGTTGGCATCTTGGCGACTCATAAAGACTTGTGTTACCTTTTGATTGTCTTCTAAAGTCGCGATTAACGGTCCCCCTTGCTCTGTGGTGATCGTGAAAACAGGAACCCCTTGCAATACCTTAATGACATCAGCTTCAGGAAGGGCTAAAACTTTGGGCATTTGGCCAAACCAAGTGCCGATCAAGGTACTGCTTAACAAGCCAAGAGTCGCACTCCAACGGATTAATGATTTCATGAAAATTAACCTCACATTCTATAGGGATATGTATACTGACTTTGATTATAGAGTTTCCTAGAAACTTTTTTGAGTCTAGGATAACTTCTCTACCTTATCAGATTCAGTTCAAAGTCGTTGGCTCAATAACCTAAATTTTTCCTTAAATGCCTTAACTATAGACTTCTAACTTGATCAGACTCATCATTTTCTTAGCAAGTTCCTTTGTGGGGAGGGTGGGGAGTTGGGAGACTAAAAAACTGATAACTGATAACTGATAGCTAATCCCCAATTTCCAATCCCCAGAAAAGAAATTTTGATACCCCTTAACAAATCAATCATCATGACTGAGAAACGTGGGTCTTGGAGATGTTTATTAAACAAGAATTTATCTCCTGAGCTTAAGTTCCTAAACTTAGGTAGACATTTTCAGCTTTTTCAGGAAAACTAAATTTTAATTAGTTATTATTTAACCTTCTAATATTTACTCATTACTATCAGAGAAAACGGAACTTCTTAAAATGATTAATCTAATCAAAAAAATAATTGAAGATCTCTTTATATTTTTATGGGAACCCAAAAAATTCACTCTTAATTGGATTGAAAATGTTAATCATATTCAAGAAAAATTATTGCCCTTAATTATTATTTATTCAATTTTAATAATATCATTTGGACTTATTAACTTTAGTTTTGGGTTGTATCAATCTAACAAAAAAAATCAATTATTTACTTATTTTAAGGATACGATTGGGACTTACATAACATATATGTTGTTAAATACAGGACTTATTTATTATATTTATACAATTTTACAAGGCAATCAGATAAATTTACTAAAATCAGTTATATTTTCCTTGACTATTATTATATTTATGTTATTTTTTTTATTTATTTTTATTATTAGTTTGATAATTATTATTGCTTTTATTTTTGTTGCTATTTATCTGATTAAATTGTTCATTATGGAAATGTCACATTTTTATAAAAATATTATACAAACTAACGATAAAACAAATGTTTTAGTAAATGTCAAAAAAGTTAAGGAATGGAATTGGAATGTTTCTTTTATTGTAAATTCAATATTAGATTCAATATTAGAAATACGTCAAAACTTTAGCAATGGAGTCTCTATCCTATTATTCATTGGCTTTATAGTTTGTTACAGTATACTTGTATTATACGCTAGTAGAATTTATATTATTAGTATTTGTACATTTTACAACTTCTCAGTGTTAAGTTGGTTTATTATTATTCTTACTTATAGTGTTATATCCTCAGTTATTAATGCAGTTTGGTGGTTAATTAAGGTGATTTCCAGAAAAGGCCGTATCAACTGATCATTTTGCGATCGCAGATTTCGTGAGAAAAGTGGGTAATGAGGCGATAATTAGTAATGAGAGGAACTTTCTTGATAATAATGCTAATTACTGATTCCCTACTACTGGATTATAAACGATGTTCACGCCGAGCTTTTCTCAACATTCATGGTGATCCCACACAACGAGATCAAGAACGAGAGTTTCTGTATAGACTTCGACAGGAAAATAAGCGTCATATCACCTCAGTCTTGGATACCTATTATCCCAATTACGAAAAACTCCCATTGTCCCAAAGTAGTTGGCAAGAAAAAGCACAAGCAACCGAAATCTTAATGCAGCAAGGGGTCGATTGTATCTATCAAGGAATATTATGGGTTGATGATGAGCGTTCAACTTCTCTTGACTGGTCAGAAAATTTTCTCAGGATTCTGCCGTTTGGTTACAATTATCTGGGAAAACCCCATTTACTCATTAAACAACCTGGCCAATCTAAATTTGGGGATTGGTCTTATTATCCTGTTAGTATTCATCTAGGCCGCAAGGCTAAACCAGAATATAAGCTGATAGCCACGTTTTATGCTCAATTATTAGCCATTATCCAAGAAACGGTTCCTCCCACGACAGAATTAATTGTTCGTCCTCTAAAACAGTCCTCCGTTGACATAGAACAATGGTTACCAAAGTTACAGCTAATTCTAGATGAATGTGTAACAATTCTCGAAACGGTACAAGAACCAGAAGTCTTTATTGCTAGGCAACGGTGCAACCTTTGTCGATGGTATAGCCACTGTTATGCGATCGCTCAATCTCAGCAACATCTTTCTCTAGTGCCAGGAGTCACCCCTAGTCGCTATCAATCCTTACAAGAAATTGGAGTCGTCACCACTGATTCTTTAGCTAAGGCTAATGTAGACAGCCTCAAGGAAATGATGGGTACAGAAGTCGCTGAGAGATTGCAACAACAGGCTCGCTCCCTGATTGATAATCATGCTATTGCTCGCGCTCAATCCCAGTATAATCTGTCTGAGATCCTGTCTAGTCGAACGATTGAACTCTATTTTGATATTGAAGCCGAACCTGAACGAAATTTAGATTATTTACTAGGGGTTATCGTGCTTGATCGTTTGACTCAAACCCAAATCTTTTATCCTTTTCTAGCAGAAACCCCTGAAGAAGAAGGAGTCATTTGGCAGCAATTTCTGGAGTTGGTCAATACTTATGATCAAGCTCCTATTTTTCACTTTTCAGACTACGAAAAAGATACGATCAAACGTTTAGGAAAGCTATATGAAACCCCCCCTGCTCAGATTCAACATTTACTGTCTCGTTTAATTGACCTTCATCACTGTGTAATTACCTCCGTAATTCTCCCAGTAGAAAATTACTCTCTTAAGTCATTAGGGAACTGGTTAGGGTTTCATTGGCGGGATGGGGGAATAAGTGGGGATCAATGCGTTTGCTGGTATGACCAATGGCTAACAACAGGGGATCGCACTTCTCTCAGGTCTATTTTACGTTACAACGAAGATGATTGTTTAGCCACCCTTCATCTCAGAAATTGGTTACTAGAGTTCTTCAGCAAAATCGAGTTTTCTTCTTAGTTATAAATCCCTAAAACTCTTTTAAGTCCTCAACATTTATTCATGAAAAGACCCTAATTGGCAGGGTTAATTCCGTAAAGTTTGAAGTTATGCAAAGATTTCTTACAAGATCCCCTCTAGACAATTTATATTACCCAAATTTTCACGAAAGTAATGCTATCGTTGTAAACGAGACACACACTAGGGGAATGAGACGTTACGAATCATTTCTTGAAAACCCAAACCTGCCCAACCATTTAAAGGTAATTGCTATGATGCTTCCAATTTTTCCACTCTTATTCCTAATCACTTCCATTGGCAGTGTTGTTTGGTATCAACGGACAGGAAATGATATTTTTGGGGTCTTAGCTTTTGCGAGTGCGTTGGCTTGTGTCATCTGGGGTCTAGTCATTTCCCATTGGTTGATTCACATTCTCAGTTTAATTATCTTGTTAAGATTTAGAACCCCTATTCTCAGTGTTATTCAAGTGAAGGTAGATAGTAAATAATCTCTTTTAAGCCTCAATTTTTAAAAGCTGTTGGTATCTCTGATATGTTTCAGGAAGCAAACCAACAGCTTTTAACTTAGGTCTTAGGGAAGAGAGGTATTAGCCTTCGCCACCTTCGCCACCTTCGCCACCTTCGCCACCTTCGCCACCTTCGCCACCTTCCTCAGTTTTATCTTCTTCCTTGGGTTCAGCTTCGGTGGATTCTTCGGTGGTTTCTTCAGCAGGGGCAGAGTCAGTAGGGGCAGTTGTATCCGTACCACCACCACCACAAGCACCAAGAGTTGTTACTAAACCAAGGGTAATTAAGAGTTGAACAGCTTTAGAGTTCATTATGGGTTTCCTCAATTAATCGGATCTTAACTTTAAAGCCTCTATTCTAAAAAAGACTGCCAAAAATTGCCAATAAATTTATCTTATCGATTGATCATAAGTTGGGATAATGAGAAATAAGACAGCTACAACTCAAAACTAACGATGATTTTGACCATTGATAATATTGTCACGTCTGAAGAACTAACCCAACTTACTACAACCCTCTCCCAAAGCAACTTTGTGGATGGTCAAACCACCGCCGGATGGCACGCTAAGCTAGTTAAACAGAATCAGCAACTTGAGACCCACTCTCCCGATATTAAACCCTTAGAAGATTTAGTGATTAAGGCCCTACAACGTAACCTATTATTCAAACTAGCTCTTAACCCTCAACACATTCACTCTCTGCGGTTTAGTCGCTATGAGGCAAAAATGCACTACGGCAGTCACACGGATAATGCGTTAATGGGAGGTAAACAGTTTTTTCGCTCAGATGTCTCTTTTACCTTATTTTTGAGTTCTCCTGAGAGTTATGAAGGGGGAGAATTAGTCATTGAAAAACCAGAGGGTGATCTTTCCTATAAATTAAATGCCGGATCTATTATTTTCTATCCTTCTAGTTTTTTGCATCGAGTTGAAACAGTTAAGACAGGAACAAGATTAGTAGTGGTTGGATGGGTTCAGAGTTTAATCCGAGATACCGCTAAAAGAGAAATTTTGTTTGATATTGACACAGTACGTCGTTCTATTTTTGCTAAGGAGGGTAAGTCCGTAGAATTTGATCTATTAGCGAAAACTCATGCTAACCTATTACGTCAATGGGCTGATTTATGAAGTCAGAAGTCATATCAATTCTCAAAAGTTATTAGAGATTTAGGGAGTCATTGCGAGGGTAAATATAAAGAGTAAGCTTTGAATTTGACTGAAAATACCCCGAAGCAATCTCTATAGCTATTTGTGAGAATTGGTATAACAAGTCAGAAAAAAGCTAAGTTTTACACCCTATTAAAAATATGACTCTTCAAAAGTGGAAAATTCTCAAGTCTGATTTTATTATTGATAATCAATGGTGTCGGGTAAGACAAGATCAAGTGAAATTATCCGATGGCACTATTATTGATGATTATTTTGTTAATGTTCGTCCTGAAATTGCTTTGATTTTACCGATTACAGTTAATCAAGAAATTATTTTTGTTCGTCAATATCGTCATGGGGTTCAAGAGATTTTATTAGAACTACCCGCAGGAACCTTTGATCCGAAAAAAGAGGATAGTTTGACTGCTGCTAAACGAGAACTAGAAGAAGAAACAGGCTATATTGCCCAAGAATTAATTTTTATGACCACTATTTATGATAACCCCGTGAAAGATGATAATAAAATTCACATTTTTTTAGGATTAAATGTGGAACAAACAGGAAAAATTGAATTAGATATCACAGAAGAAATAGAAATAGTTTTAGTCCCTATAAAAGATGTAACAAAGAAAATTATGTCGGGAGAAATTTGTGTTGCTGGAAGCATTTCGACAATTTTTATGGGATTGGAATTCATGAAAAATTTTCAATAATTTAGAGTATTTATGATACTTTATTTGCCTTTGATAGAGTTCTAAGACTTGTCGCGTTGACAAGGATACAAGTCTTAATTCTTTACTTGAAGAACCCCAACTTGCTGTCGCTGAAGTTGGGGATTCTAACAGGGAATTGCTTCCCCGTTCACCCAATAAAAAGCTCTTCAAACAACAAAATTTACTCTCAGTAATTAATTGTCTCTATTCTTCTTCAGTTTCTTTTTTTGGACTTGGAGAAGCATTATAAATCGCATCTAGTTGTTGTCTGGCATCTTCTACACTAACCGAACGCATTACTAATAATGGTTCGTTAATGGGTTTACCTCGTTCATCAAGCAACTCAGGATGAATTGTTTTTTGACCAGTTTTCCATTTTTTAGCTTTTGTAGACGACCCACCATTGCGCCGGTCAGGATAACGACGTTGAGAGTCCATACTAACCGTAATTAAACTGCGAATGAGATTACTCACTGCCAGAAAGGCAATAATAGTAAAAGCAACAATGTAAATTAAATGTAACATTTCAAGTCCTCCGATAAAACACCGGTTTTTTGGGTGTCATAGCAAAAATTTCTAAACCAACGTAAGCTTTTCTTAAGATTATCCCTCACTAGCTTACCAAGGATTGTCGAGAGAAAATAGGGATTGTTGCATCAATTAACAACCCCTATTTTGTTAAGCTGTGGGGGGATTTTCTTGTTTGTGCGATCGCCATTTCATCGATACTTGCCAACATTCTGCCACTAACTTATGCCAAGGTACTAATGCTCTGGTATCGATTCCTGCTTGTTTTCCGGTAGCTTGAAAGAGGATTTTAGCCGTTTGGACTTCTTGTTGATGGGTTTTTACCCGTTCTAAAAGGTTCGTTTGTTCTTCAATGGATAAAAAAGTAATTCGTTCAGTTTCTAATAAATGACGAGCGCGAGAAAACCAGTATTGGAAATCCTCTAATAAAGGTTCAAGAATGGTTTTCAGCAGGTCTTGCTCAGTGGGATTACTATGAGACATGATCTTAAAATTTGTTTGTTATCTACCTCTAATCTTAACGTCTTTTACATTTCTTTGTATTGAGAAGGCTCCTAGTTCCAAGAGCCGTTGTTGAGATTGTTAGGGAAAAATCTGATTTAATGGCTTTTATAGTGGCTGATTTAGATAAATTTCTACTATATTTTCATTTTTGTTCGCCATTCATCCCCATCCGTCTATAAGGTGGGGTTCATGAAGTCAGAAGTCAGAAGTGTGAAGTTCCTACTTCTGACTTCGAGCGAAGCGATAAAAAGTGAGGGGTCGACAACGGTACTTTACTTAGTCATTTCCAGGAAATAGACGGCATCATCAAAATGAGGATCGGTTTGTTCCTCAAACTCCCATTCATTGGTAGTCTCATTCAAGATGGGGACATCTTTTTCAAAAGAAAACTCGACAAAATAGAGAACGACATTATCAGGAATAGTAAAGTCATAAGAACCATCGCCAGCCGATTTAATTAAACCTTCTTGGCTTAACTTACTAATAATAGTTGAGGGTGGATTAGCGATAATATCATTCAGCTTAGTATGAGCACTGTTATCATTGGTGGCAAATTTAATATTTTTGTTATCGTTAGCTGAAATCTGATAAGGTAAGCTTCCGGTTTCATAGGTACTGCATGCTCTAGCTTCTACCATATGAGCATTCGCTTCTGTCTTTTCAACAAAGTCAACTGGTGCTCCTTTCCCGACTCCCAAAACTGTGCCAGCAGCACCGGCTGCCCCTGCATCGTTAACATAAAAATTAGTGACAACATCACTCATGGTAGTACCATCTGAGCAGGGAATATTAACGTAGAGGACGTTAATGCTTGCTTGGCCTTCTTCTTCAAACACAACAGATGGATTCACATTATAACGAGGCACATTTTCCCCAGCACTACCAATGGCTTCAGAACGGGCATGAGCCATAGTGACGACATCGTACTCCATTTTATCTGAGTGACGAGATTTTTTTTGGAGAACATCCTCTTTGTCGTATCCTAAATGTTTAAATTCATCCAGACTGGTACCAACAACATTAATTTGCGCTAATTGTTTATCTTCTCGAATACAACTAAAAAATCCCTTGACATCTGCTTCTGCTTGGGGAAAACGGTACCATTGTTTTCCTTCACTATCGGTAGCAATATAAGTATTGACACCATCACTCTTAGTCAAGTCAGGAGGTAAGCTTTTACATTGTTTTTGGGAAGGATCTAAATCGAGAACCATCATATCCACCAGAGCGGTACTTTTCCACTTATCGGGGTTTCTGACTAAGTCTTCATCATGGTTGCCATTCTCGTCAAAATCTGGGCCGAAACGTCTAATAACCGCAGGTCCTCGCCAAATCTCATCGTCAGCCACTTCATCAACATAATAAACAACCCGCTCATAAATGCCGTCAATTTTGAGAGCAAGAATCGGGGTTTTCCCAGGATATTTTGCCAAAAAGGTTTTGGCATTATCGTTAATATCGATCATTTTCGTTTCGATCGTTTTAGCACTACGAATTTCCTCAGAAATAAATTCAGTGGCTCTATTAAGGTCATATTGCATTTCACCCGTGGCATTAGCGACTTTATTTTCTCGTAAAATTGTCACTAAACCGAATCCTGCTACCATAATAACGACAAGGGTCATAGCAGCAGCAATCATTAATTCCGCTAAAGTCCAACCAGCAGAAGGGCGATATTTTTGTAAGAGTTTTAGATAAATTTTTAACATGATTGTTTCCTTAACTTTGGGTTAATTTTTTACAATGTTCAGCACTGGGGGGATTATCAGCTTGCTTGGGATCGTAGATACCTGTTCTCATCATCCCCAATCCCTGAGTAATCACTAAGCATCTTTTTTCTCCTGTTCCTTTTGTGGGTTTGACGACAATGGTTTTACCCGTTCCGGCCATATTGCCCTTAAAAGAAAAAGTGATACCATTGTCCATCGTGCTAGTCATGGTGATGGCAACATTGTTAGGTAATTCTCTGTCTACCCCACCCAAACAACCTCGATTCGTCTGAAGAGAAGGATGTTGAATGTCGATAGTCTTAGCATCCTTATCAATCATAATGGTGCATTTTTTAGAGTTACGGATGGCTTGTTTTTGGGCATCTTGCAAAGCCAGTTGAATTTGATCAAGCCCTTGTTTGACTTGATCGCCTTGTAGCATTCCCATCAAGCTAGGAGTGCCGATCGCAGCAATCACACCGGTAATCACTGTAGCAATCAAGATTTCTAAGAGGGTAACGCCTTGATTATTCGTAGGAGAAACCGCATTCAGCAGCAGCGGCCGGAATAACTTCTGTGTAATTTTCGGCGATAATCGATTTTCTGCCGGGTTCGTCATCTCGTAGGGTGTCACCATCTTGATCTTGTCCTCTGGTTGTGAGGGGGGCATCGGGGTCATAGGGTTCTCCAACTCGGTAATAAACTTGTAAAATATTAAAGTCGTGGGCGCCATCAACAGTCATCATTCGCACTAGACGATAGTTTTTATTGAGAAGATTGTTCTCAGCATTGGGATCAGTCTCGTCATCGCTGCCATTGCGAACCACTTGAACAACCACTTTTTTGGTTACGCTAACGTTATCGCTGTCTTTGTATTCGGCTGGATAGAGGATGGGTTGATTATTGGTAAAAAGAACATTCCCATCAGCATCGGTTTTAAATTG
This sequence comes from Crocosphaera sp., assembly GCA_030065205.1. Taxonomy (GTDB): domain Bacteria; phylum Cyanobacteriota; class Cyanobacteriia; order Cyanobacteriales; family Microcystaceae; genus Crocosphaera. The sequence continues at coordinate 12,949 of JASJDN010000104.1, read as the reverse complement.
ATAAAAATCTGCTGCCGAGGAAAAAACAGTATTGAAAGTAATGGCTGGCTCGGATTTGGTGGTAGGGTCTTTCGTGACCCCATCGGAATAGGTATCGTTGGCTAATAAGGAATCCATTTCTTTAACCAGATACGATCCTAAGCGGCGATCCATTTTTTGGCTGTCATTGAAGACGAAAGGGTTACAAATGCCCGTACGGGTTTTACCGGTGGGGTTAAGGATGGGACTGTTTTGGATATAGTCCACATCCATCGCACTACCGGCCGCCTGTAATTTTTCGATATCTTCTTGAATCAAAAAGGTCGCTTGGGCTTGTCTTTCTGATTTAATTTGCATGACAGCATTAATGGTCATGGCCTGTAGGGTTCCCATTAAAAAGGCTGAGGACACTAAAATGGCAATAGTTACTTCAAAAAGACTAAACCCTTGATCGTTTTTGGGTTTTGAGTGATGAAGAATAAGGGTAAATAATAGTTTGTTCATGGTATCAGTGGTATCAGTACCTGGAGAACAGCAAAATTGATCACGAATGCAATTACCTCTGGTTACGCTTCCAAGTGGAGCTATTAGATAATAGAGGGGGCGTATTGATGGGTTCTAATCCTAAGTCTTCCCATTTTGCCGTCTGAACTACCGCCGTGTTGCTGGTTTGAGAACCACAGGATTTCCCATTTGACCATTCATTGGCCCAAACTGTCCCTTTAATACCCCCTTGTCCACCTCCTGTCCCAGCCGTTCCTACGGCGTATTTCGGGGCAAAGATAAAGGCTTCAATCCGTTTATTGCCTGCGGTACAGATGGTATGGGTTTGATCGCCGTAACCATAAATTTTGAAGTCAGTGGGTGAACAACCAACAATGGGAGTCCCGTCAACATTGGTACAACTATGAGTAATGCCACTGTTACTTTTGACGATCATGTTGCCTTGGAGATACAAAGTCACTTTTTTGCCGGGTTTGATGGTGAGGGAATGGGAACCAGAGTCAAAGTTAATGTCTTCTACTTCGTACTCATAGACTTCAACGGTTTTGTTGTTAATGGTTTTGCTGACCGGGGTATCTCCCACGCGCGGTAAAGTAATGTCTCCTGAAACACCGGCCAAAGTCCCATCTTTGTTTTCTCCTACTACCCCTAAATAAGTGGCCGTTGCAGGAATTTCGGGGAGTTCAGGGAATTGGATGTTAGTATGTTTGGCTTGGTAGGGTTGCCCGGTTTCAGGATCGGTTCCTGTGACATTCAGTTGACTGAGTTGGTCTTTGCTGAGGTTACAATTCCCCATCAACACATTTCCTTCAATACCGTTGTTTCCTGTGCCATCGGTGGGATCATTGTTTAACCAGACCCCAGGAATGGGATTGCCTTCCACTGGACCTGGGGAAACGGGAATTTCTACGGTTAGTTGGCTAACCGACCCTGTGAGGTCGTTATGGCCTCGAATTTGTCCTTCTACGGTCAATATCCCCTTACCCGGGGCAACGCCAGGATTGCTATATTCATAAGAAATAATGCGGTATTCTCCTTGTTTGGCATTGTTTGGGTCGATGGGTTGCCAGGTTTTGTTATTAAGGGCAATATCTTTAACGTCTGCTGCTTCTCCCTGGTCACACACCGTAAGTTTAGGAACTTGAACAGCATTAGCCCAACTGGGGGTGGTTCCGGTATCGCTACATTGGCCGGTGGTATCTCGACTCTGACAGTCAGGATACATGGCCAGGTAACGGTTTTGATTCAGCACAGAAAAAATACGGGTCGCTCCAATTTCGGCAGCGTTAATGCTTTCTGCTGTGCTTTGTTGCGCTTGAACATGGCTTTGATTGGTTTGAGAGCGCACGATCATGATGGTTCCGGCTAACATCATAACCACACCAATGCTAAGGGCAAAGGGTAAAGCCATGCCTCGATTATTATGGGGATTTATTAAAAGAAGTTTTAATCTGCAATTCATGGGAGTTCTGGAATAGGCTTTAGGGTATGAGGGAGTCAGGAGTCGGGTGGACAGAGTTGTGATTTCGCTGAAAACAGTTCAACTGTGAACCCCAAACTCCGAACTGAAAAATGACCAATCACTGCTTATTCTGAGTAATATTGTTCCACTCTGACGTTTGCAGGCTGTCCAACGGTCATGGGTGGTGTAATCTCTGGATCGTCTAGTCCTAAATCTGTCCATTCTCCGGTTTGTACCACATGAGCGCTACTTTTACTATTGGAACCACAGGTTTGATTCCAGGTACTAACAAAGGCAGTGCCATTTAGACCCCCTTTACCGTTGCCTCCTCCCATCATTCCGAGATCAGCTAAAGGCGCCCAAAGGAAAGTATGGAGTTTCTTGTTTCCATTCATACAAACAGAAGTAGTGGTGTGTCCCCAAATTTGGAAATCCACTGGTTTACAAGCACCACTACAGTCAGGCATCTTGAAAACTTGTCCGATACTACTAATATCATCGTCGCCAATATGAGCAATTTCTGTATTTTTGTCGATGTTACCGTGGAGGTGGAAAATCACTCGTTGCCGCTTTCCTTCAGCATTTACCGTTCTGATGGCAGCTTGAACACTGCCAAGATCTTGCGTAATCTCATAATCATAAATACAGGTGATTTTCCCGTCAGGACTGGTTTCTGTGCGAGTTGGGGTGTCATCTGGTTGGGGAAATACTTTCCAATCTCCGTTTTTACTAGCATCGATTTGGGTTCCACAGCTACCACCGCTACCACCGCTAGCAGCATCACCGCTATCACCGCTAGTAGTACCACCAGTATCACCACTATCTTTTTTATCTTGTCCAGGAGAAGTCTTTTTGGGTGCAGCGAAAGCAACGCCACCCAACATCTTATTAAACGCCTTTTCTGCAAATTCATTCATCCCATGAGCAATGGTTGACAAAGGACTTTGAGTAGGATTACTGGCGAGTAAGGTATTAATATTAATGGGGGTGACACCATTCTCAGTAATTTGTTTAGCATAAGTTTCGTCTAATTTCTCCTTATCAGGAAACTTATGCTCAGCCACTTTAGCGGGTTTAAAGGTCGTCCCTGCTGTGAGTTCTCCATCTTTAATCGCTTCGGCTAAACCCCCTTTGTTGTTAGAACTGGTTGGATCACCAAAGACTTGATTATTGATTTCAGCGATCTTGGCTGCATTATCAGCAACACTACAATCATCGCCACCACTACCAATCCAAACATGACCCGCTACAATGTCATCTAAACCATTACCGTTTTGAACCCATAACCCCGGACCATTTTGGATCTCAGATGAGTTTTCGCTTAGGGGAATTTTGACAACGACTTTACTAGGTGCTTCTTTTAATTTATTACCAGCATTGGCTATAGATTCTAGGGTTAATTCTCCCATTTCTTTGCCAGCGATCGCTGCTTTATAGTCTGTAATTCTAAATTTTGCGTTGGATTCATCGATAGGTATCCAGGGAGAACTTTTAACATAGTTATCAATTTCTTGTTTCCTGGCATTAATGTCTTCTTGGGTATAAGGTTTACAACTGTTTTTCAGTTGTTGTTCGATCTCTTCTTTAGCTCGGTTATCAAAAGCAGTGGTTTGCCAATCGTCGTGAGAAAATTCTGCCACAAAAGGATATTGTCCTAACAGATAGTGCATTCTGGCAATGGCCACTTCTGTGGTGGTTTTACTTTTGGCAATGGTTTGTTGAGCCACAACTTTTTCGGTTTCGCTGCTACTTCTGAGTAACATAACGGCACCTGTGGCTGCCATCAAAACGCCAGCCGTTAAAACAAATCCCATAGCAAACCCTTTGTCACTTCTACGGGAAAGGCGAGAGAGAAACAAAAAAGTTTCTGTGTATCTTGTATTCATAATTTTCTTCCTAAAGTTACTATAAAATACTGGTCTTATTAAGCACTAACTATGACAATATAGACCTAGTTTTCACCTGCTAGACCTTGGTGCTTATTATCAGAGAGAGGGTCACTAACAGCAGTGATGAAATAGTGGATGATCTCGTGATATTGGTCACACCTCCATTATTGCTATTAATCCCTTAAATCAAAACAGTAAATCTAAGGATTTTTTGAATACTTATTTTCAGTAAATTTTGTACAAAAAATGTTAATTGAGTTAAGGTTAGGTATTGACTACGTAATCTTACGGAGATTCCCCGTTTCCTCAGAATAATATTTAAAGTAAACCAGTCGGTTCTTTCTGTTATGGTGTTGAAAATTAAAAGGAGAACCTTATCTTACTTTGAAGAACGATGAAGGCGTTTTTGCCAATTTATTTTTGTTTCTTGTGCAATTGAGTACACTTGACTATCATTCGGAACTAATTCAATTGTTTGAATGGCTAAGGTTAATTGTCCTTGTTCGGCTCTCATTTTAGCCAATTGATAAATCGATTGACTTAATTCTTCAATCAATTTTTTTCCGTGATTATACCCCAAATCTCCTTGCTCTAGATGTTTTAAGAGTCTGATGGCTCGGTTATAAGATGAAGCTTGGTTCGGTTGAATTAAAGAGAGTGCTGCTTCGATTAATAGTTGATTATCTTGTTGTTGTTGACTTAAATTTTGCCATTCTTGTGAAGATTTTTGTGCTAGATTATAGAGGGTTTGGTTATCTTCTGGAACCAGTTTTGCTGCTGCGATCGCGCCTTCAAAATCCCCTAAAATAGCCCTACCTTGAGCAATATCTAAAATCATTTGACTCCAATCTCGAATATTCTTTTGTGCTTGTCCATAGAGAGGGGTATGGGGTTCAATTTGGCGGGCGTAACTAATGGCTTCGCTAAACCGTGATGCTTGTTGCACACTTAAGGGAATTTTACCATAATCTAAAATCTGTTGATTTTCCTGAATTTTCTCAGAGTTGATAGTGTTAAGATGTTGGCGAATTTTAAGGGACATCCACCACAAAAGGGTAAGGGTTACCACTATCCCTCCTATCCATAACCAGTATTTTCCAATGAATAATTTTTTTGGGGTTTGGATAGTTGTTTTTGCGGTGGAAGAGGGAGAAGATAAAGGAGGAGAGGAAGCAGCAGGAATGGGTTGACTATTTGCTGTGGTTACAGGGACGTTTAAGGGTAATTCTGATTTAAAAGGCGTTGAGGGTAACTTAGGTAAAATAAGGGTGCTTAGAGGTTGTTTTTGAGGGGAATGGGGGGATGTTTTGGGAATTTTAAACGAGGGTTGATTATTTTCTTGATTGGAGATAATGGGAGAGGGGAAAAGGGGTTGATGACGAAGTTTAAGACTGGGACTAATAATAATCGGAAGAGCAATGGTAGGAAAGTTTTGATGATGAGACGGTTTGAATCTTTCTTTGAAGTATGCGTCTAATTTATGGAGCGTTAGATGATGTTTATAGTAACCTAAAGCTTCGGTTAAAGCAGTGATTAAAATGCTTTTTTCTGCACTGATGCTTTGATAAACATGGGAACGACAAGAAAAAATTAAGGAGATAGATTTTTTCTGAGCGATATCTAAGGTTATTTGTCCTAATTTTCCATCTTTTAAAGGATTTTGTAGGTCTAAAATAATTAATAACTTTTTACAGCTAATTTGTAATTGTTCAAAAAGCGATCGCACTTTGATTGCTGTTTGAGGAAGGGTGTTTATGTCACTATCAATGGGCAGTAAATAGTCTTCTCCTTGATAGTTAATACCATATCCTTGAAAGAAAAACCAACAATATTCGACGTTTCTGGGACTATCATTAATCCACTGTGAAATATTATTTTGGTTGGGATAGGTTGAGCGTTTTCCTGGAGAAGTAGCGGTATCAGTGAGTAATAACAATTGATGGGATGGGATGTTAAATTCTTCAAAGAAATAACGATACAGTGCTTGTGCGCTAGATTCTGCACCTATCAAGGGTGGGTACTCTACATAGTTTTCTATTCCGATACTAATGAGACGAAAATTATTCATATTAGAGACTGTTTATAAATAAAATCTTAAGACGTTAAGGTGGGCAAATTAGAGATTGGTCTAGACTACCCATAAAGCAGAAAACTTTGCCCACCCTACGATAGTGATAAGACGAAAATTATTCATGTCATTTTATTTCCCCATCTTAATTATTCTGACTTATTCAACCTAGACACCGTTCCCTTTTTTTTGGGTGTCTTCTAAAAAGAAGTTTAAAATATCTTAATTATTTTTAATCCATTCTTCTGATTGTCTATCCACTGCATACTGGAAATTTTTCGGGACTAAGTTAATGATAATTTCTTCGGTTGATGAGGAAGGGGGATCAATTTGAGCATATAAGAATTCTCCTTGAAAGTTAGTTTGACCTAAAATGATTTGGTGTTGTTTTTTATTATCAAGTTCGATGGTAATGGTTCCTAGGGGTTCTTCTAAACCGTATTCTCGTTTTTGATTGTTGGGAACAGTTAAGGTTCTTTCACTTTTACTGGTCACTAAAAGATTCGTTAAAAAAGAAATAACTGCATCATTGGCAACTATATTTTGAGGTGCTTTCATTTGCCAAGGTTGATTTTCATCGTTAGTTTTCTCGAATTTATAGGTTGTATCTTTGGTTTCAATTGTCAATTGTTTTATTTCATTTTCATCAAAGGTAAATAGTTGCTTATTTTTTGTTTCAATTTCTTGTTGTTGGGGATTAATTTGTAATTCATATACATACACCCCCACGCCCAATAATAGAGCAATGACTAATAAAATCCATGTTGTATTCTTTAACTTCATAATTAACCTCTTTATTGTTAATTGTTATCTTCTTCGCCACCAGGTAATTCCAGCAGCAACTAAACCTAATAATGGGAAAACACCTAATGATAATATGGTAATTATGTTAACTTGTGAAGGAGATAAGTTGAGTCTTCTATCTTTTGCTTCTTTAGGACGAATTGATAAGGTTTCTTTATCTTGATTACTTAACCATTGTACAGAATTTAAAAAGACATCTCCGTTTAATTGTTGATTAAATAAATCATTTGTGGCAAAAGTTGAATTACCGATAACAACTAAACGAGATTCCATTGTTTTGTTGTTAGAATTATTACTATTGACTATTTCTTGCTTGTTTACTTCAACTTGCTCACTATCATTTTTATTATTATTGTCTTCTATTTGATTATTTTCTGATTGGTCTTGATTTTCAGGTTCTTCATTGACCTGATTATTGTTACTATCTTTTAACTCATTTTGATTGATTGGTTCTGTATTATCATCTTTTTTTGTCTGAGTATTAACAGTTTCTTGAGTTATGGTACGGGTTAAAGCAACTCCTAAATCAAAGGGACCCGGTATATCTTCTTGAGGATCAAAAATGACTTCTTCTGATTCTAAATTACTTTCGGCCCACATTTGTTCGCTAGTAACCAATAAAGAAGTTGCTTCTACATTTTCAACTTCAACCGTATCAACGGGACGGGATAAAGGATAGAAAGAAATACTATTAGTAAATTCTTCGGTAATGGGATGGTTTCCATAATTAGTAATAAAGGGAGTAGTTGGACCTAACCCAACAATATTTCCTGCACCTGAACCGTCTATAATAATACGATTATCTAACTTGATTCCCCAATCTTTTAATATTGGTTCTAATCCTGGATCGGTGTTAGGATCAAGTAGTAAAAATAAGTTACCACCTTTGTCTAAATACTGTTGTAATGTTGTTACTTCTTGCTCAAACAATTGACGTTTAGGACTCGCAAGAATAAGGACATCTGCATTATCAGGAATACCTGAATTTTCTACAATATTTAGGGGGTTAACTTCATATCCTTTACTTTGAAGACTATTAGTTGCTTGTGATAAACTTCCTTCGGGAGAGGGTTCTATAGAATATTCTCCATGGCCTTGTAAAACATAAATTTTGGGGATATATTCTTTTTGGATTTTTTCGATCGCATTGGTTAATTTTATCTCAGATAAGGGTTCTCTTTGATTAAAAGCGATTAGGGTTTGAACTAATTGTTTTTTATCTCCATATTCTAAGTAAACGTCTCCTAATGATTGCACATCAAACTGTTGAGTGAGTCCTACTCTAATATCAGGATCAACAACTTCGTATTTAAAATTGTTACTATAACGTTGATAATTTTCTAATAAATCTTCGTCTTGTGGTGTGATGTCTTTGTCGAAAATATATATTGTGGTGGGTTGTTGTAAACTTTTAACAAGTTGTTGGGTTTCTGGTGATAAGGTATAAAGCTGATTTTCAGTTAAATCAATTCGAGGAGAATAACGGACAGCAATAAAATTAATTAATGCTAATATAACCACTAAAGATAAGGTGGAAATCAGCGCATTGGTTCCTGTTTGAGTGGATCTTTTTTGCCAAAAACTTCTTCCTGTGACTAAGATATAGACTAACCAAATAAATAAACAAATACCTCCTGCAATGGCTAAACTTAGATAAAGAATACTCTGAGTTTGAGTTATAAAGATAGGGAGTAAACCAGCAACGGTTAAAATAAAACCAGGAATAAAGAGATATTTTATAATTGTTTTATAGTTGCTTAGTTTTTTCATTTGCCAATAATATACTTTAGTTATTTGATGATATTCTAAGAACGTTGAAATCGTAAAGCTTCTATGGATTGTGCTGTTAAGAAAAGTCCTAGTAATATATAGCTTGCAAACAAGACTAAACTACTAACATCTAACACACCTTTGACTAAATCTGTATAACGATCAAACAGAGAAAGATAGGAAAAAACGCTTTTAAAAGGTTCTTGTAAATTAGCAGCGATCGCGTCCATTATCCATAGAAATAAGATTAAAATAAAGGTCAAAATGTAAGCTAAAATGCCACTATCGGTTAATGATGAAATAAACATACCCAAGGAAAGAATAGCAGTCGCAATTAAAATTAAAGACCCATGAGATAACAAAATAACGCTAAGATTAACGGGGGGAGTTGCCTGACTAAATATAATCATTTCATAAATCCAAAACGGTATCATTAAAACAATAAAAAAGGCTAGGACTCCTAACAATTTTCCCACAGCAACAACCCAATTGGTTACTGGAGAAGTTGCTAATAATTCCAAAGTTCCCCGTTTTCTTTCTTCTGAATAGAGTCCCATAGATAAAGCAGGTAATAATACTAATAAAAGAGAAATAATTACCCCAAAAAAATTATCTATAAATTGACCAGGAACATCTACAGAGGTTGATAATTGACCACTTTGTTCTAAAAAGGAAAGGGTTTGTAATATGTCTTCTAAAATAGCACTGAAAAAGAAACCCCCAATTAACCAAAAAAAAGCAGCAATAACATAGGCAAAGGGAGACGTAAAATAACTTTGAAATTCTTTGCGAAATATAGCAATTAAATTAGTTAATATCATCTCAAAAATATTTATAAAGGTTATTCAATATCAAAGGTTGCTTGTTGTGCTTCAGGCGAAGATTCTTCGGTAATTAGATTTAAGAAAACCTCTTCTAAGGTGACACGAGTTCGCTTCATTTCATATAAGTCTAACCCTTGATTAACGATTAAACTAGCCAAGTGATTACCTATTTCTTGCTCTGAGTCGATGGTTAAATATAAAGTATGACGTTTGGTGTGACTATTGGACTTAATTTCTAATTGGGTAATACCAGGAAGATTCTTCAACGCTGATTCTAAACTGAATATATCCCCTTCTATTTCAATTTCATAACCTCCTTTTGCTGTTAAATGAGACATTAAATTCTCAGGGGTATCCGTTGCCACCACTTTACCACCATTAATAATAGTAACGCGATCGCAAGTCATACTCACTTCTGGTAAGATATGAGTCGATAACAGGATAGTATGTTCCCCTGCTAAACTCTTAATCAGGTTACGAACTTCGATAATTTGTTTCGGATCGAGTCCGACTGTGGGTTCGTCTAAAATAATGACAGGGGGATCATGAACGATGGCTTGAGCAATGCCGACTCGTTGTTTATAACCCTTAGATAATTTGCGGATCAAAACTTTACGCTTATCTTCGAGTTGACAGCGTTCCATGGACCAATTGACCCGAGAATTGCGATCGCCGGCTGCTACCCCTTTAATTCTAGCCACAAAGTGCAAAAATCCTTCGACTGTCATATCGGGGTACAAAGGAGGGGTTTCGGGCAGATAACCGATATTACGTCTGACATCTAAGGACTGTTCATGAACGTCGTACCCTGCGATTTTCGCCGTTCCTGTGGTAGCAGGAATGTAACCACTAAGGATACGCATGGTGGTGGTTTTCCCTGCACCATTGGGTCCCAAAAAGCCTAAAATTTCCCCTTTTTCAACGGAAAAATCTACATCTTCAATGGCCGCAGTAGCCCCATAAATTTTACTTAAGTGTTCGACTTCAATCATAAATTGATGAGCATTGAAACATCAGTTATCTTTTAATTATGACAAAAACTCAAAAGAGGGTTATGTGGAAGCAGTTTTTATATCAATAGATTAACAATTCAATATACAAATTCTCCCCCGTCTCCCCGTCTCCTCGTCTCCCCGTCTCCCCACACTCCCCGTCTCCCCGTCTCCCCATCTCCCCGTCTCCCCACACTCCCCGTCTCCCCACACCTCCCACACTCCCCACACTCAACTTAACTAGAATATTGATACACTCAATTAAAAACCGCTATGAACTCCCTTGATTTGGCCTTTACTTCTGCTTTAGAGTTAGCTCAATTAATCCGCGATCGCACCATTTCACCCCTAGAACTAACCGAACTTTATCTAGACCGAATCGAAAAATATAATCCTCAACTGGGCAGTTTTTTCTTTGTTGCTGCTGAGATGGCCCTTCAAGACGCGAAAGAAAAAACAGAACAATTAACCCATACATCTGATCCCAATAGTCTTCCTCCTTTTTTTGGGGTTCCCACTGCCATAAAAGACCTTAACGCGGTGGCAGGGATGCCTGTCAGTTATGGTGTGGCTGCCCTCAAAGAAAATGTAGTCAAGCATGATGATGGGGTAACAACCCGCATGAAACAAGCAGGATTTATTATTTTAGGGAAGACGGCCACCTCTCAACTGGGATCATTTCCTTACACCGAACCTCCAGGCTTTTCTGCTGCCCGTAACCCTTGGCATTTAGACTATACGCCAGGGGGGTCTAGTGGGGGGGCTGCTGCGGCTGTGGCGGCAGGACTATGCCCCATTGCCCAAGGGTCTGATGGTGGGGGTTCGGTTCGGGGTCCGGCTGCTTGTTGTGGGTTAGTAGGGATTAAACCAGCAAGAGGCAGGGTGTCTAATGCACCGGTGGGGGACTATCAAAGCGGAATTGCTAGTCATGGACCGTTAGCGCGAACGGTGGCTGATGCAGCAGCCTTGTTAGATGTTATGTCAGGTTATATTAAGGGAGATCCTTATTGGTTGCCATCTCCTGAAATTTCTTTTTTAGAAGCAAGCAAACAAGTTTGTCCATCCTTGAAAATTGCTTTTTTTGACCATATTCCTCCCTTTACGGATAGCGAACCCATTGTTAAAGAAACCGTACAAAAAACCGCTCGATTGTTAGAGTCATTGGGTCATTCTTTAGAAATGAAATGTCCGTCAGTTGACGCATTAATTGAACCTTTTGTCAAAGTTTGGCAATCGGGAATTGGGGCATCAGGAGTGCCTTCAAACTTATTGAGTCCTCTTAATAATTGGTTGAAAGAACAAACGGTAAATGCAGGAGAATATTTACAGGCAGTTCATCGGTTACAGATTTTTTCCCGTCAGTTAGTGGCCTTTTTTGATCGCTTTGATGTCTTACTGTTACCAGTTTATTTACATCAACCGATCAAAGTTGGAGAATGGGCGCATTTATCACCCCAAGAAACTTTAGAAAAAATTATGAATTGGATAGCCCCTTGTCCGGCGTTTAATGCTAGTGGGTTACCGGCGATGACGTTACCGATAGCACAGGATAACAAGGGTTTGCCAGTGGGGATTCAATTAGTAGGAAAACCAGCCGATGAGTTGACTATTATTCGCTTAGCGTCTCAGATAGAAAAAGCTAATGATTTTTTATTGCCTATTCCATCTTCTGTTAACCATTAAAGTTACTTTTTACCTTGGTAATTTTATTTGTGTACTATAAGGAGAGACATTTTTATTAATGTTTCTCTCAAGGATCATTTTGGTGTGGAGTTATGTTAATTTTTGAGAACCTATTGATTAATTGGCCGATAATTCCCGTGGGTTTAGCGATTATTCTTGTCATCGTTGCTTTACCCCAACTACTTCGTTTATTAGTGAGTTTGCAAGAGACGATAATTTCTTCACAAACTCAAGAAATTTATCAACGAATAATTGATCCTGATCAAGCTTTATTCCAGTCAATTATTCTCTTATTATTAGCTGATATTATTCTATTAGTCACCCATCGTTTAGTACCAAAATTACAGTCAATTAATATTATTGAATTGCCTATTGGTTTATCGGTTTCTTTAGTGATAAGTTGGCTAGGTTATCGTTTAGTTGAGCGTTTTTTTAAGATTTATATTACTAATATTACTCAAAATGGAAAAAAATTAAATGATGATTTACTGATTGTTGCTAAAGGGTTAACCTTTTTACTATTTTTGTTCATTATAATTACCATTTTTTCTCAAGCTCATCAACTGAATATATTAGGATTAATTGCTAGTTTAGGTATTAGTGGTGTAGCGATCGCGTTTGCTGCTCAAAAAACATTGGAACAATTATTAGGAGGAATTGTTCTCTATTTAGATCGTCCTTTTATGGTGAGTGATTATATCGGTTTACCCGATGGAACCTTTGGTAAAGTTGAGTCTATTGGGTTACGTTCTACCAAAATTCGTATTTCTGGTAAGGGAACATTAATGGTGGTTCCTAACAACTATTTAACGCAAATTAATATCGAAAATTTTACGGGAGCTAGTAAATTAATGGCTCTCCTGTAGTTATGGTGATCAGAAAAATTTATACCTCGTAGGGTGGGTTAGGCGCAGGGTTGATTTTTATGAAAACACAATAACTTATGGTCTGCGCCATAACCCACCATTTTAGGT
>JASJDN010000103.1 GCA_030065205.1 Crocosphaera sp. | reverse complement strand
ATCATTGGCTAGTCCTGATAAAGTTAGGGTTTCTGAGGGATGATAACTGTCTGAATCTAATTCTAAGGTAAGGCTATCAGGGGCTTCATTGTTGATGCTAAAGCTAGTAGAAAACCATTCACTTTTTAATCCTTGCTGATCGGTTGCTTGCATCCAAAAAACATAATTCCCATGAGCATATCCTTCTAAATCGAGTTCTTGATTAAAGTTTCCTTGATCATCAAACTCAGTAATTTTCTCAAGTGGGACTACTGCTTGATTAGGATATTGTAAGTAGATTTCAACATAGGATAAATCTTCGGCTCCGTTGGCATCAAAAACGTTTCCTTGCAGGATTAAATCATCTTTCGGATGATAAATTGTGTCGGGTTGATTAAAGGTTAAAGTAATGTCAGCAGGAGCTTGATTAATGATAGGAGGGGGGACATCATTATTCTCAAGATTGGCATTAATGGTTGGCTCAGGTACGTCTTGATCACCAACAAAGATAAAAGAAACATCCTCCAGGGTGAGATCCTCAGCCACGTTGTGAATAATACCAATCAGTTCCCGACGCGCGGTGACACCGGGATCGTACATTAATGCTGCACCAATGAATCTATCATCATACTCGTAGTCATCATAATATTCGTAAAAATCCAGGTAATAAAACTCCCTAGGTCCATGTAGTTGAATGAAGTCTTGATCTGCATTAAAGTCAGTAATAAGAGCAAAATCAGATTCTCCGAGGGACATGGGATCACCATCATCATAATAAACTCCTATTTCATCCCCTAAGATAAAGCGATCGCTTCCCAACCCCCCTGTTAACTCATCGATTTCATCGATTTCCTCTGAGTCTGAAGTTGTCCCTGAGATAATGTCGTTCCCCGTCTCTCCAAAAATGGTGTCATCTCCAGTTCCCCCTGAGATAATGTCGTTCCCCGTCTCTCCAAAAATGGTGTCATCTCCAGTTCCCCCTGAGATCGTGTCATCTCCTAAACGACCGAGGAGGTAATCATTGCCACTGTCTCCTTCAATACTATCGTTACCATTATAATCTTCTTCATAATCTTCCTCATAGTAGAGATTATAGATATCCCCAAAAATGGTGTCATCGCCAGTTCCCCCTGAGATAGTATCATCTCCTAAACCCCCAAAGATGACATCATTGCCATTGTCTCCTTCAATACTATCGTTACCAACATTATAAAATTCTTGATAAGGGTCATAAGATACAGAATAAGATTGGAAAAAATATATATCAGTTCCATATCCAAAAAAGTTTTCTTCTCCAAAAATAGTGTCATCGCCAGTTCCCCCTGAGATAGTATCATCTCCTAAACCCCCATCGAGGTCATCATCACCACTATCTCCAGCAATCACATCGTTACCATCGCTGCCATAAATATTGTCATCATTTTCTCCCCCTTCAAGACTATCGTCTTCTCCGCCTCCATAAATAGTATCATCTCCAGTTCCTCCATAGATGGTGTCATCTCCTAAACCCCCATCGAGGTAATCATTGCCACTTTCCCCAGCAATCAAATCGTTACCACTGTTATAAACTGGTTCATCACCATAAACATAATCATCATAATAGACATCTCCATAGATGGTGTCATCTCCTAAACCCCCATAGATGGTGTCATCTCCCCCCACATCGCTCAAGTAACTATTGTTATAAACATAATCATCATAATAGACATCTCCATAGATGGTGTCATCTCCTAAACCCCCATAGATGGTGTCATCTCCTAAACCCCCACTGAGGTCATCGTGACTACCTTCTCCAGTAATCACATCATCATCTTCTCCCCCGTCCAGACTATCATTCCCTTCTCCTCCCGTAACGGTGTCGTCTCCCTCTCCTCCGGTGATGGTATCCTCTCCGGTTCCTCCTGTAATATGATCATCGTCTGAACCGCCATGAAGATGATCATTGCCGCTTCCTCCCCAAATCACATCGTTACCACCGTCTCCAGTGATAACGTCATCATCTTCTTCTCCTTCGAGACTATCATTCCCTTCTCCTCCGACAATGGTATCCTCTCCGGTTCCCCCATAGATGGTGTCATTATCGTCTTCTCCTTCGAGACTGTCGTTTCCTTCTCCTCCCGTAATGGTATCCTCTCCTTCACCCCCAAAAATAGTATCATCGTCTCCTAACCCGGAGAGATGATCATTCCCTTCATAACCATAAATAATATCTCTGTTTTCAGTCCCGTTTAAAACATCATCATCACTGGTTCCTTCAATAATATTAGGGGGAATGGGAACAATCGGATCTGATATAATCCCAATCGCAGTCCCATTGTCTCCCCAATCTCCCCAACTAGAAGGAGGATTGTACAAAATGGGGGGGTCAACGAAGTCTTGTCTTCTAGTAAGGTCCAACGCGGCATATGTAGTATCATTGGAATAGTAGATTCCAGCGGAATAGTAGGTTCCAGGTTCTAGTTGTTCCAAAGGAGCAAAAATCCGATTGTAGAGAACTGCATAATCATTTTCTCCATAGACAAAAGATGAATCCGTTAATTTTAAATCTGCCGAAACATCTTCTAAAATACCAATTAAATCTCCTCTGGCTGCGATTCCTGGATCATATACAATGTCGGCTGTAACCGTGCCATCGCTGGTGGTATAGAAATCTAAAAGATAATCGTCTTGGGTTCCATTGAGTTCAATCCTATCTTCACTGGGGATAAAATCAACAATTAACCCATAGTCTTGTTCCCCTACAGAAGAAGTATCATAATCATAATAATCAACGTAATAAACGTCATGTTTATCCCCTAAAACAAAAGTATCTGCTCCGGCATCTCCCCTTAATATGTCTTGCTCAGATGCACCAAAACCTGAAGTGGGATCAAAACCAACGATAAAATCGTTTCCACTGCCTCCAGAGATGATATCATTCCCTTCATGACCAATAAGAAAATCATTCCCTTCATTGCCATTAATGGTGTCATCCCCTTCATTTCCAGAGATAGCATCATTGCCACCTAGTCCTGATATTTCATCGTGGCCGCGACGACCATCAATCGCATCATTGAGATAGGTTCCTACAATATTGTTATCTTCATCAGTCCCTATGATAACGACAGGATAGGGGTTATAGGGAAAATAACGGATGTTAACAGGCATGATGTTCTCCTTTTAAAAGCAATGATTTTATTCTGCAATAACAAAACAAATGTAAGTTACAAATCAACTAATAGTTACAGCAGATAGAGAACAACAAAAAGCCTAATTGATAAGCTTTTAAATACTTGGACATACAATATAACACATAAATCCCAGAAGATGTCAAAAAAAATTCTTTTAGCTTTAGTTTAGAATTTAATTATAGCAGTCCCCATAGTTGTCAAGCTTCGCCGTGAGCATCAGCCGAACGGTACAAAGGTTATCTCTCAATACTACTCGGTTAAGATTTGCTCAGAGCTAATCCAGCTAACCATCCTGTCGTCCAAGCACTTTGAAAATTAAATCCTCCTGTGATTCCATCAATATCTAAAACCTCTCCAGCTAAGTGTAAGTTAGGACAAATTTTGCTTTCCATTGTCGAAAAATTAACTTCTTTTAAATTGACTCCTCCACAGGTAACAAATTCATCTTTAAAAACTCCTTTGCCGAGAATTTGATACTCTCCTTGAGATAATTCTTTAGCCAACTTAATGAGTTCACTTTTAGATACTTCAGACCACTTTTTTTGAGAAGAAATACCCACAAAGTCGAGTAATTTTTGCCAAAGTCTCTTGGGTACAAGGAGAGGAGAAAAAGACGAAATATACTGACGAGATTGACTATATTCAGCCTTGATTTCTAATAATTGTTTCTGTACTTGTTCAGGATTATTGGGAAAAAGCCAATTAATCAACAGTGACATTTGATAATTATTTTCTGCTAATATTTTTGCCCCAAATGCTGATAGTTTGAGAACACCGAAACCACTAATTCCCCAATGGGTAATGAGCAGAGAACCCGATTGTTGCACTGATTGCTTTTTTCCTTTTCCACATAACTTTAATCCAACGGAATTAACGGAAATTCCTTCTAATCCTTGAAACCGCTCATCTTTAATTTTAAAAGTAAATAAAGAAGGAAGGGGTGTAATAATTTTGTGACCTAGGGATTGGGCTAATTGATAACCGCTACGACTACTACCTGTTGCGAGTAAAACTTGATCACTTCTTAAGGTTTCTCCTTGTTTTAGTTTGATTTCAAAGTGATTATTTTTTGATTGTAACGCTACGACTTCTGACTTTAGTTTAATATTAATTCCATTGGTTTCTGCTACTTTGATTAAACAATTAACAATGGTTTCTGAATTATCAGTGACAGGAAAAACACGACCATCTGCTTCTGTTTTTAAACTGACTCCTTTCTTCTCAAACCAATTGATGATATCTTGAGGTTGAAAGCGAGTAAAGGCCCCTCGGAGTTCCCGACTGCCACGGGGATAGTAAGTGACCAATTGTGCGACATCAAAGCAATGATGAGTCACATTACAACGCCCTCCTCCAGAAATGCGAACCTTCCCCAAAACCTTGCCACTTGCTTCAAGGATAGTTACACGGGTATGAGGATTATTTTCAGCACAAATAATTCCGGCAAAAAAACCGGCTGCCCCCCCTCCAATAATAATAATATCCATCTTTATACCTCCAGGGGACTCCCGTTATAGGTCAGGCGGACGCATCGAGGCGCAGCCGAGTACCGCCGAACCCTTAGCGGGAGGCGTGGCGTATAAACTGCCGAGGACACCTCGGCAGACAGCCACTTGGGAAGGTCGTTCAACAAATAAACTGAGCGAAGCGAATCCTTGTTTCTAGTAAGCATAATTGTACCCGTCATTACGGTGAATATGCGTTAAGTATTTGGGATGAACATCAAACTTCTTATCAGGTAACTGGAGAACAAAACTAGGTCGAAATCTGATAGCAATTCTCCCTGTATATTGACCAGCAAATTTGCCTTTAGGGATTGATGCCGATACCAAATCCCCTGTTTGAAATCCTTGAAAGAATTTAGCTTTTGGCGCATGACTTTTAGGAAAACCAAACTTATTAGGACGGCATCGTTGTCTTGTTCCGTGACCTGTTGCTTTAATTAGCACAGGTTGATTGGTTTTGAATACCAAATCATCAGGTACTTTTCCCACACAAGCAGCATCTTGCCAGTGGGATTTAGGAACTTTTAACCGTTTCCGATTAAACTTAGTTAACCCACCGCTTCCCGTCTCTACTGGCAATCCTAATTCTTTGAGAGAATTAAACAATTTCCAACGAGTAGAATTAACGGCAGCAGCATTTTTCAACGGTGTTTTAGCTTGTCTTAAAATGCGGTTAACTAAATCAGATTTTTCTTTCAAGAAATCTCTGATATTTTGATTCCCTTTGGCTTGATTACAGTCATGACAAGCAAGTGTTAAGTTAGAAACTCGGTCACTTCCCCCTTTACTTCTAGGATGAATATGGTCAACCTCAAAAGGTTTATCACTAACGCCACAATACTGACAAGTCCGATTAAATTTAGTTAATAAATACTCTCGAACCTCCCAACCGTAGAGGGTTCCGTGTTGATATTCAACCCCACTAATCTCAGGATTTTCTTGCTTTTGTAAGTCAAATTTAACTAACTCAACAGCAATGGAATTAATGGGACAATATCTAATTAATCTTTTGACCCAAGTCAAAGTAGTATCTATCCGATGTTGTAAGCTTGGAGGTAGCCAACCTTCAGGTCTTTTTCTATTAAGAAATCTAGGGTGACGATAACGAGTTTTACGTCCTCGCCGTCCCCTTCTTAATTGCCGTCTTGAAGTTAAAGCCTCTTTGATTTGTTGACCTCTATGCTGTAATTCTGCTCCCCAAATTACTTGGTCATCTTGCACTAAAGCAATGCCAGTAAACTTAGAGCCTGGGTCAAGTTTTAGGACAATATTTTTATGTGTTTCTGTTACTTCCTCCTTCAAAATAATGGTGAAAGGATAACGCCGAAATACGGCTGCTTTTCCTTCTTTTAAAAGCCGTCTCCCCTGTCCAGGGTGAATAGGATTTAATGGCTTTTTTGTTGTGTCTAAAACGAAAACTGAGTTTTGCATTTTGCTCTCCCGTTAGGGGTAATGTTTGCCTCGTTCTAGTTATCTAATCTTGTTAAGTTTAACTCACTAGATTAACCCGTTTAGTCTTGTTTAAAGTTAAACAACAGAGCTTGAAGCTGGCACGCACTTTAAGGTGTTATGAATTAGATAACGGCTCCTAGAACTTCTAGGGAACTGGTCACGTCATGGGCTTTCTCAAGCCCCCGTTATACTGCCTTAGCAGTTAACGGTGGGTTCGTGACCAAATTTATTCGTCTACTTTTCTAATTTCGTTATCATAATTATCGATAATTGCTCACTAATTTCAGATCAAGTTAAGTCTTTCCCACCTTGCCAAACCGTCGTTCTCGCTGTTGATAATTCAATAAAGCTTCGTGGAGAATATGACGATCAAAATCAGGCCAAAGGGTTTGGGTAACATAAATTTCTGCATAGGCCAACTGCCATAAAAGAAAATTACTAAGGCGCATTTCTCCACTGGTACGAATCAATAAATCAGGGTCAGGAATCCCTTTGGTATATAAGAAATTTTCAAACAAACTTTCATTGATATCATCTAACTTCAATAATCCCTGTTGCACCTGTTGTGCGATCGCTCGGCAACTTTGGACAATTTCTTGACGACCACCATAATTCGTGGCGACGGTAAATTGAACCCCTGTATTCTTTTCCGTATCTTCCATCGAGCGATAGATTTCTGACTGGAGAGAAGGCGGTAAAACATCTAAATCACCCACAAAGCGAATTCTGACGTTTTCAGCCATCATTTCTTGTAGTTCGCGCCGTAGCACTCGCTCAAACAAAGTCATCAAGAACTCCACTTCTTCGAGGGGTCGTCCCCAATTTTCTGTGGAAAAAGCATAAGCCGTCAAAGCGGGAATGCCCCAATCTCGACAACAACGAAGTAAATCTTTGAGGGTATCGACCCCCCGTTGATGCCCCATAATGCGAGGCAGGCCACGACGTTTTGCCCAACGGCCATTACCGTCCATAATGACGGCCATATGTTGGGGGAGACGGTTGGGATCGAGATCGGTTGGTAAATCCTTTAACACAATAGGCTGCTTAACAGTCATTTCTTCTCTTCTAATGAGTTCGATGACAAGACACGAAAGTTTGATTGTAAGAAGCGTCTTCCCCTTGGGCCGATAATTCGACTGAGAAGACCCCACCCAGGAGCTACCGACTCTCCCTTAACAAGTAAGGCAAATTTGTTATCGAGTAGCTCTTTTAGTTTACTGCTAGTTAGGGGACGATCCAAGACTCCTTTTTCCGCTAGGGAAATGGAGCCGGTTTCTTCAGAGACAATTATACATAGGCATTGATCCACAATTTCTGTAATACCCATTGCTGCGCGGTGTCGCGTTCCCAGTTGACGAGAGAAGGTTTTATCGGAGAGGGGCAAAATAACGCCGGCGGAGATAATGCGGGAGCCTCGAATAAAAACCGCTCCGTCGTGGAGTAGGGTTTTTGGCTGAAAAATGGTTTGTAGAAGGGCTTTAGAAATTTCTCCATCAATGGGTACACCTTGATCCACGAAAACTCTCATATCGATCGAGCCGGTTGTTTCAATGACAATCAAAGCCCCTGTACGGTTTTGGGACAGTTCTCTAACCGCTTCTACCAGTTCATCTACCACGTTATTCGGTTTGATGCTGGAGGGTTTTCGTTTGAAGAATTCTAAAATTTTCCCTTGTCCCAATAATTCAAGAAATCGTCGAAACTCTCCTTGGAAAATAACCGCCATCGCAACGGCCGCTCCCAAGACTAATTTTTCCAGGACAAACTGTAGCAGTGTCAGGTGGAGCTTTTCGCTGATCACGGCTGCTAACATAAGCATGATCAGCCCCCGAACCATGTACAGGGTACGACGTTCTCCAATGGCCAGAAGCATTAAATAGGTCAACAGCAGCACTAAACCGATATCAACGCTGTTATTAATTAGCTCTGGAATTAGGTCTGGAGGTGTCCAGTGTTGCTCAGGAGGCTGACTTGACAGGAAGTAGGATGACAAGATGGATGCTCAATGAGAACAAAAAGGGATAACAAGTAGGGGGTTAGGAGAGAAGGGTTTGGGGGAAACAATCTTGTCGAATGAGATCGTCGTAGGTTTCCCGTCGTAGGATGAGATTAGCTTCTCCATTATGGACTAAAACCGCAGCCGGACGAGGCAAACGATTATAGTTGGAAGCCATACTATAGTTATAAGCTCCTGTCCCCATGATTACTAGAATATCGCCTGGATGGGTTTGAGGCAACTGAGCATCTTTAATTAAAATGTCTCCTGATTCGCAGTGTTTTCCCGCAACAGTTACGGTTTCGCTGCTTTCGGCTGACATTTTGTTCGCGAGGACGACACGATAGGGGGATTGGTAGGTAATGGGACGGGGATTATCGGACATTCCTCCATCAACGGCAATGTAGGTACGTAGTTCGGGGATTTCTTTACGACTACCCACGGTATAGGCGGTCACACAAGCCGAACCAATGAGCGATCGCCCGGGTTCGGCGATTAACTTCGGTAGGGGTAGATCAAACCGTTGACAAGCCTTCATAACGGCTTCGCTGGCAGCTTTGACCCATTCTTCAATACTGGGGGGATCGTCGTCTTCTGTGTAGCGAATTCCTAGTCCGCCACCGATGTTTAATTCGGTTAGGTTCAATCCTTTTTCTTGACCGATTTTTAGCCATTCTACTAGAACCACGGCTAAGTCTTGGTGGGGTTGTCTCTCGAAGATTTGGGAACCGATATGGGCGTGTAACCCCTTACAGTTCAGAGAGGGCTGTTCAGTGAGGTAGGTAAAGACAGCCTCAAGTTGATTGGGATCAAAGCCAAATTTACTGTCTAAATGGCCGGTGCGAATGTATTCGTGGGTATGACATTCAATGCCGGGGGTAAGTCTGATGAGGATGGGAATTTGCTGGTTGGGGTGAGAATGGGCGAGTTGGGCTAAAGTTTCGAGTTCTAACCAATTATCGACAATGATGGTACATCCGATGTCTATGGCTTCTTTGAGTTCCGTTTCTGATTTATTATTGCCATGAAAGTAAATTTTTTGAGCGATTTCTTGATCGGAACAGCCTAATTGTGTCAGGGCTTTGTGAGTTGTGTAGAGTTCTCCCCCTGATACCACATCAAAGCCTAACTGTTCGGTGGCGATGATTCCCACTACCGCTAAAGCACTCCAAGCTTTTGAGGCGTAGATAACTTGGGATTCCCCTTGATAGTAGGTCTTAAAGTAATCTCGATACTGACGACAAGCGGTTGTGAGGGTAGTTTTATCGAGGATATAAAGAGGGGAACCAAATTGTTCAACCAGGGTCTTGAGATCACAACCACCAATTTCTAAGTGATCCTGATGATTAATTTTAGCGGTTAGGGGTAATAAACACTGGTTAGGGGAGGGGTCGGTTGTCTGTGTGACGTTTTTTTGTAGGTAATCTTGTCCCGTGTGAGGCGTTTTAGTGGGTGTCGCTATCATAATTTGCTGGTTGAGTGATGTAATTTTGTTGAGCGGTTGGAAACCTTAAGCGCGTTAAGGAGACTGAAAAAGAAGACGAAAATTGTTTCCAGTGCGAAGTTTTAGCCCTAATAGTCATATTAGGGTCGCGGCTCATTCTCTGCTCATATTAATACTATCCTATCCCACAGCTTTCATATCGATCTCAGTACCTGCATCCACTTCTATCCAGACTTTAGCTCCAGCGTGGAGCTTTTCATTGTCCGGTTGATAAACAATTTTACAGTGTCCGACAAATGATACCTCTGAACAATAGGTAACTTGAGACCCTTTTCTGACAATAATCACTGGTTCTTTGATGTCCTTATTGTGATTGGCTGAAATTTTCTGTTTATTGACGTGAATGATGGTGGGCTTTTCACGCCGTTGAACTCGCCATGTCCCTTTTTTACCCCGTTTTCCTCTAATAATCCGAGGCATCTCTCTATAAAGAGGAATTTGCCACCCTTTCTCCGTTTTATAAGCTCCTTTGACTCGCTTAGCCCAAATAAGTTGCTGTAACCGTTGACGACTGATGTCTAGTAAACGAGACGCTTCAGCAATACTGACTGGTTCCATAGTACAAACATATCTTTTAACTGGTATTTATTTACTATACTATAAATTTTCCCAAGACGATGTGGTGAAATGAGACATTTCCTTTACTATTTATTCAACTTTTGAGCAAACTGTTGTTAAGAAGAAGAAATCCGATGAGAAGAGACACGGTTTTTCTGGGTAAGATTGAGTCCCTCTTCTGACTGTTCTAAAACCAATAAGGGAGTCGGTTTCGCTTTTTGATCCCAACTAATCAATACCACTTGTCCTTGTATAGCAGGTTGCCACTTTTCGTTATCTGTGGTGGGGGATAAGAAGTTTTCGATACATTCAATAATTTGACTAACAGTTGATGCACTGGACTGGGTGGGAAGTTTCATCAATTTAATGCAAATACGAAATAAAACCCCTTTATTCCACTGTCCTTCTTGGGTTTCCACTTCGTAAGTCACATCAAAACTCTCATCAATATTTCGTCCCCCGGCAATGACCCCAGCTTGCACTTTATCTGTACTGGGACGTAAGGCCGTACCCACTAACTGCGTCACTTTCATTTTAATTTGATTCACCACCACATAGTGAAACACCTCTTCATCCATACGCATTCGTAAATAATCTAAGTTAAATTCCCTTGCATAAACGAGATCGGGGTTCGTTTCCATTTTTCTGATGGTCACTAAGGCCAGTTTTAACTTTTTTTTGAGATCCTTGCTTTTAAACTTTTCAAATTTGAGAGCTTTTTGGGTTTGAGTGAGTTGCCATTGACCGTACCCGATTAAAATCCCTAAGATGATCACAAGCATAAGGGTACTAATCATCCACAATGGTCCACTAGAACCAGAAGAAGGAGTCACAGAAGGGTTAGAAGGATTTTCTGTGGTTTGAGCTAGGAGCGGTTGATGAGAAAACCAGGAAGAAGACATCTAGAGGATTAAAAATATTATCTTGTATATCTTAAGAATTCCCAAAACTGTAGGTAAATCATGCTACTGGCTAGGAAAATTTTTATAAGCCGATCTCATGATGGAGAAATGAATGAGGAATTTTTGTCTCTATTGTTGTTTAGTTATTTTTATTAGTGTTTGGGGCTGTCAGCCCTCCCCTGACTCCAATATCCCTCAATCTCCCCCTGAAACCAATATCAGTCAACCAACCATGAACAATAACACAGAAGCCCCTCAAGCTGTCATCAATGCTGTTTTTAACAAGATTACTCAGAACAATGCCATTGAAGCCGATAACTTACAAATCCAACAAACCGAGGCTAAAACTTGGTCTGATGGTTGTTTAGGATTAGCCCAACCGGATGAATTTTGTACCCAAGCTTTAGTAGAAGGATGGCGAATTATGGTCACTGATGGTCAAAACACTTGGGTTTATCGTACCGATCAAACCGGTGGAAATTTAAGACAAGAATCTTAATTAAGCGAGAAAAAAAAGAAGCATAAATTATTAGGAATTTCTGAAGTTATGCACCGTCACAAGCAGTAACTGATATGGTTAAAAAGATAGCATGATCAGGGTTGATGACGCTTAAGTTATTTGCTTAAATTTTGGAATTTTTACCTCTATCGTAAGGAGTAAATATGGCAACATTATTAGAACAATTGAGAGAATTTACCATTGTTGTTGCTGATACAGGGGACATTCAAGCCATTGAAACCTTCACCCCCCGTGATGCGACCACTAATCCCTCTTTAATCACCGCAGCAGCCCAAATGCCACAATATCAGTCTATTGTGGATGATACTCTCAAAACCGCGAGAAAAGAGTTAGGAAAAGATGCGGATGAGTCTGATGTCGTAACATTAGCATTTGATCGTTTAGCCGTTGCTTTTGGCTTAAAAATCCTGGAAATTATTCCTGGCCGTGTTTCGACAGAAGTAGATGCCCGTTTATCTTATGATACAAAGGCGACTTTGGAAAAAGCCCGCTACTTGATTTCTGAATACGAAAAAGCAGGGGTTTCCCGCGATCGCATTTTAATTAAAATTGCCTCCACTTGGGAAGGGATTAAAGCAGCAGAAGTCTTAGAAAAAGAAGGAATTCACTGTAACTTAACCTTACTGTTTGGAATGCACCAAGCTGTTGCTTGTGCAGAAGCGGATGTTACCTTAATTTCTCCTTTTGTGGGTCGTATTTTAGACTGGTACAAAAAAGAAACAGGAAAAGAGTATTCGGCCACAGAAGATCCTGGGGTTATGTCCGTTACCAGTATCTACAATTATTACAAAAAATTCGGTCACAAAACCGAAGTAATGGGAGCCAGTTTTCGTAATATTGGAGAGATTTGTGAATTAGCTGGTTGTGATTTATTAACCATTTCCCCTAAGTTATTAGATCAGTTAAATTCTACGGAAGAAGCGTTACCCCGTAAGTTAGATCCCGAAGCGGCGGCTAAAATGGATATTGAAAAAATTGCCATGGATCAAGCAACTTTTGATAAGATGCACCAGGACGATAAAATGGCTTATGAAAAGCTAGATGAAGGGATCAATGGCTTTACAAAAGCCTTAGAAACCTTAGAAGAAATGCTTAAGGAGCGATTAACTCGTCTAGAAGGAGAAACCACAGTTAATAATGCTGCTGCTGACATTTTCCGCGTTTATGATTTAGATGGGGATGGTTTTATTACCCGTGAAGAATGGGCTGGAACCGATGTGGTTTTTGATGCCATTGATGTTAACCACGATGGCAAAATTACCCCTGAAGAAATGGCTGCTGGTTTAGGGGCTGCTATTCGTTTAGTTGAAGCTTAATTGTGGGTTTTAACCTAGTCTGAGTAAAAGGTGCGCTATGAGTCATTAGATCGCACCTTTTCTCTATGTAACCTAAGTATCTTATTGACAAGAATTGAGAAAACTCGGTTACGATTATTACCTGAAATAAATCAAAAAAAGATGAATAAAAATTTAGAAATTTATCGCATTTTAGATGCTAATTTAGATCGAGCAAGAGAAGGCTTAAGAGTCATTGAAGAATGGTGTCGTTTAGGATTAGAAAATAGTGATTGGGCAGAAAATTGCAAACAAATGCGTCAAGAAATTGCCCATTGGCATACATGGGAGTTACGGATGGCTAGAGATACCCCTAATGATCCTGGTACCAGTTTATCCCATCCCCAAGAAGAAAAAAGAGAAACTATTGAACAACTTCTACAAGCGAATTTATGTCGGGTTCAAGAAGCATTAAGGGTATTAGAAGAATACGGCAAACTGTATGATCCGAATATGGGAAATGCTTGTAAAAAAATTCGTTATCAAGTTTATACACTAGAAAGTGAGTTATTACAATTTTCTCGTTATCAAAAATTACAAAATTCGGCTTTATACTTAGTCACTTCTTCGACGGAAAATTTATTTAAAATTGTCGAATCTGCTCTACAAGGGGGCTTAACTTTAGTTCAATATAGAAAGAAAAATATCGACGATCTAGTTCGTTTAGAAATGTGCCAAAAATTGTGTGAATTGTGCCATAAATATGACGCTTTATTTATTGTGAATGATCGGGCAGATATCGCTTTAGCTGTGAATGCAGATGGGGTTCATTTAGGACAACAAGATATTCCTATTGCCCTTGCAAGACGGATATTAGGACCCAATAAAATCATCGGACGTTCCACCACAAACCCCCAGGAAATGGCAAAAGCGATCGCAGAAAAAGCCGACTATATTGGAGTGGGACCTGTGTATGCAACCCCCACTAAACCAGATAAACAACCCGCCGGTTTAGACTATGTAAAATATGCAGCAGAAAAGTCTCCCATTCCTTGGTTTGCTATTGGTGGAATTGATGACAATAATGTGACTGAGGTCATGGAATCTGGTGCGACTCAAGTGGCTGTGGTTCGTGCTATTATGGAAGCGGATGATCCTAAAAAAAGAACACAAACATTCTTGAAAAAATTAAAGGAATAATAATAGATGAATAGTACAGAAACGATTGAATTACAAGTAAATGGAGAACAAAAAAACTGTTCATCAGGTAGTAATTTACCTCAATTTTTAACAGCAATGGGTCTTAATCCTCGCTTAGTTGCCGTTGAATATAATGGAGAAATTTTACATCGACAATATTGGGACGATACTATCTTAAAAACTGGCGATCGCTTAGAAATTGTCACCATTGTTGGTGGTGGTTAAGAAAATTTAGAATTTAGAATTTAGAATTAGAAATACAAAAAATGGCAAATCAAACACTGGGATTAGAATCTAATTTATATCAATATTTTCAACAAGTTTCTGTGAGAGAAGCAGAAATATTACGACAGCTAAGAAAAGAAACAGCAAAGCATCCAATGGCAAGAATGCAAATTGCACCAGAACAAGGTCAATTTATGGCTTTATTAGTACAGCTAATGGGGGCAAAAAAGACCCTAGATATTGGCGTTTTTACAGGATATAGTGCTTTAGTTGTTGCCTTAGCTTTGCCAGCCGATGGTCAAGTTATTGCTTGCGATGTGGATGAAGAAATCACCAAAGTAGCGCAAGAATTTTGGGAAAAAGCAGGGGTTAGCCATAAAATTGACTTACGCATTGCCCCCGCTTTAGATACTTTAGAACAATTAATTGCAGAAGGACAAAATAACACCTTTGATTTTGCCTTTATCGATGCCGATAAAAGTAATTATGATAATTATTATGAAAAAGCTTTATGGTTAGTGAAACCAGGGGGATTAATAGCCATTGATAACGTATTATGGGGAGGAAAAGTGGCTGATCCTGATATTAAAGATAATCGCACTCAAAAAATTAGAAACTTTAATAAAAAGCTGCATCAAGATCCAAGAATCAACTTGAGTTTAGTACCTATTTCTGATGGATTAACTTTAGCTTTGAAGAAATAAGAATAGTTTGTAAAAATTAGCGATCGCTTGAATTTAATCAAAGAGGAGATAAAAAATTTATGGCTAAGAGAATCGTTATTTTTAATCATAAAGGTGGAGTGAGTAAAACAACTTCTATCTATAACATTGGATGGATGTTATCTAAAAAGAGTAATGTTTTAGTTGTGGATGCTGATCCACAATGTAATTTGTCCAGTTTAATGCTTGGGGATAAATTTGATCAATATTATTTAGATGATGAAACGAAAGAAGATAATATTAAAGATGGTGTTCAAGTTGCTTTTACAGGAAAACCATTTCCCATTAAAGCGGTTAATTGTTTTTCACCTATTAGATCACCCTCTCTCTATTTGTTAGCAGGACACGCTAATTTATCAGAATATGATGCTGCTTTAACATTTGCTCAAACAGGCAATAATGCTATAGCAACGTTACAGAATTTACCTGGTGCTTTTTCTGAGTTGATAAAACTAACGGAAGAAAAATATAACATTGAATATACATTAATTGATTTGAATCCAGGATTGAGTGCAATTAATCAAAACTTATTTCTATCATCTCATTCTTTTATTATTCCAACTAATCCAGATCCTTTTTCAATCATGGCCATAAATACTTTAAAATCTGTTTTACCAAAATGGGTTTTATGGAAGAAAAATGCGCTATCTCTTTTTGCTGATTCTGCTTACCCATTATTAGAAGGAGAACCTAAATTTTTAGGAACTTTAATTCAACGGTTTAACATTCGTAATGGACGTGCAGCAAGACCGTATAGAGATAATATTGAGCAAATCAAAGAGACAATTAAAGGAGAGTTTTTTGAGGCAATTACTCAAATAGGAATGACCTTAAAAATAGAAGAGTATCAACAAGAATTTATTGACAGTGGATACTGTCTTGATGAAATCCCAGATTTTCAAGGGTTATTACCCAAATCTCGTCAAGCAGGAGTTCCTGTATTTGAATTAACAGATCACGAAATTCATGAAGCAGGAACTGTTCTAGAGACAATGAGTACAAGTAGAGATAAATTTAAAGTAAAATTTCAATCTCTCACCGATAAATTAGTCGAACTGTTAAGCTATGTATGAAGCATTAAGACTTTTCAATAAAAATATAGAAGAAGCAAAAAACCTGACTGCGCTTTATGAATATTTAGAAAACTCGATCAACTCACCCCTTGCTTTTGATGATTTATTAAGAGCGCAAATTGTTTATTCTGTTAGTGCTTTTGATAAATTAATTCATGATATTATTCGGATAGGAATGATTGAAATTTTTACAGGACAAAGACAACCAACTCCTCAATATTTAAAAGAATCAATATCAATAGAAATTTATAATGAGTTAATTTCTCCTACGATGCTTCCCCCAAAAGAATATATATTTGAGCAAGCAGTTTTTAACAAATTGAAAACGATTTCTTATCAAGAACCAGAAAAAGTTGCACAGGGATTAAGTTATATTTGGGAGGAACGACAAAAATGGCAAAAAATTGCGAGTAAAATGGAAATGGATGATAGAACAGCCAAAACAACATTAAAGCTGATAGTAACGAGAAGAAACTCTATTGTACATGAAGCTGATATTGATATTTCTACCAATCAAAAATATTCAATCAATAAAGATGACTGTCAATCAATCACAGACTTTCTAAGTAGATGCGGACAAGAAATTGTCGGTTTAACTAGGAGGCCGACATAGGGAATAAAAAAGCTGATTGAATAATAGTTGCAGACCTCAGACCTCATTTAATTTTCTCGAGATTACTTTTAAATTCTTGAGTAATCCTAGGAAATATTTCCTGAGATATACTTAAAATTTCTTTTTCTGAAAGTAAGTCAAGGTAAAAAGGATCACGATTATAGACTTTCCACCTCTCAAAAACTTTCATAGACGAAGCCTGATTATTATATGAAAGTTTATCAAACGAACTGCCTCCTCCTCGATCAACGACTGTTTCAATGAGATCCTTTGCCTGTGGTAAAAGACCTAATTTATTGGCAATATCTATACGATAATCTTCTTGAGACATCCATTGATTATAATTAATAAAAATAGTATCGTTATCTTGCATAGATAAATACTGTAAATAACTTAAGGCGAATGTCTTATACAAACTAATATACTTTTGACCGTCTTGAGAATTCTTCTTGATCATTTTTGATTTAAGAAGACTGGCAAATAAATTAAAAGGATCTCTGAGTATGATTATGTTAATCTTTGACTTTGAACTTCCAATATACTTTTCTGCACTTTCATAAAAGCGAGGTAGTCTCATATCACTGATATGAATGTCTTCAAAACTATAGATCAAGCAGTCTTTATCTATGTTTAAGAGATAACTTAAGTTAACAGATTTATCAGAGGGTACTAAGGAATAAATTGATGGCCGAGTAAAAAGAAACTTAAGGAATGCGGAGAACTTCTTCTTCGCTTGAAAATACGGTATGTTTTTTACTGTGATGCGATCTTGGAACGGTTTTTTGTGTTCGGGCATGATTGGACTATATGGAAACGGGATTGTATCATGACCATTGACATTATTCACAAATAATAATGAGCCAGGGTAATTGTTAATAATCCAAGAAATGATTGCATGATTTCCTGACCTTCTTATTCCGAAAACTCTGACCTCTAATGTCTGCATATAAGTTCTGTTTAAAATTTTTAGAACAATTCAATCAGAATTGATACAACGATGGGAAGATTTTAGCGTCACTATTATAGCTTATCTGGGAAAGGTTGATTAATATACAACGACTGGTTTTGGTTGCTATACTGTTTAACATAGTGGTTAATTAAACCCTAATTATTGCCCACATTAGTCAAAGAAAGGGGGCGAACATGGCTAATAGTCGTCGGGTTTCTCGCGTTTCCTCGTTAATTAAACGCGAAGTGTCTCAAATGCTTCTGTTTGATATCAAAGATGACCGTGTAGGTGCCGGAATGGTCAGTGTAACCGATGTAGACCTCTCTGGGGATTTGCAACACGCTAAAATTTTTGTCAGCATCTACGGCACAGAAGAAGCGAAAATGGAAACCATGCAGGGGTTAAAATCTTCAGAAGGATATGTGAGAAAAGAACTAGCAAGCCGTATCCGTTTGAGACGGGCCCCAGAAGTGACATTTTTTGAAGATCATGGTATTGAAAGGGGTGATAAAATGCTCCATCTTCTTAACGAAATTCGAGAAACCCTTCCGCCAGAGGATGAGTCTTATAATACAGAAGATTAACAAAATAATGAATCTCTGTGCCTAATTTATTACCTGATTGGACTCAATTCACCTTAAAGGAAAAGATCGGACAAATGATCGTGGTTCGTGCTTCTGGTTATTTGTTTGATCATCAAGTTCGTTACCCCGTCTGGGAAGCTTCTAACCCTAAACTCTCTGATTGGTTAGCAACGTTAAATTTAGGCGGGGTCATTTTATTGGGGGGAAGTGCAGCCGAATTATTATTAAGAACTCAACGGTTACAACAATGGTCAAAAACCCCTCTTTTTATTGCAGCCGATATTGAGGAAGGGGTAGGACAACGGTTCAGTGGGGCGACTTATTTTCCTCCTCCTATGGCTTTAGGTGAAATTGCGAAATCTAATTTGACATTAGCAGTAAACTATGCTTATAAAATGGGAGAAGTAACAGCAAAAGAAGCTTTGACTATGGGGATTAATTGGATACTAAGTCCTATTGTTGATATTAATAATAATCCGAATAATCCTGTTATTAATATTCGCTCTTTTGGTGATAGTCCTGAAGTAGTGAGTGAGTTAGCTAAAGCTTTTATTGAAGGGGCAAAAAATTATCCTGCTTTAACCACGGCTAAACATTTTCCTGGTCATGGTGATACCAGTAATGACTCTCATTTGGATTTACCTATAATTCGTCATGAGAATCAACGATTAGAGAATATAGAATTAGTACCGTTTAAAGCGGCTATTGAGGCAAACGTTGATACTGTTATGACGGCACATTTATTAATTAATGCTTGGGATCAACAAAATCCTGCTACTCTATCTAAG
This sequence comes from Crocosphaera sp., assembly GCA_030065205.1. Taxonomy (GTDB): domain Bacteria; phylum Cyanobacteriota; class Cyanobacteriia; order Cyanobacteriales; family Microcystaceae; genus Crocosphaera. The sequence continues at coordinate 3,660 of JASJDN010000103.1, read as the reverse complement.
GCAATTTTGACAGGTAAATTAAGACAAAAATTAGGCTTTGATGGTTTAATTGTGACCGATGCTTTAATTATGGGAGGTGTGGCTAACTTTGCTAATCCTGAAGAAATTGCAGTGAAAGCAGTGGAAGCAGGAGCGGATATTTTATTAATGCCGCATGATCCAGAAATTGCCATTAATGCAATTTTTGATGCTGTAAAATCGGGTAAATTAACAGTTGAAAGAATCGACCAATCTCTGATTAAGATTTGGCGAGCAAAACAGAAGATATTTAATAATACAAGTAAAAAAATAGTAATTTACCAGTTATCTACAAAGGAAGATAGAGATACTGTCAAAAATATTATTAAAAACTCGATTACAAACAGTAATAATTTACCTTTAAAAATTAAAAATGAATCCTCGAAACGTAATCTAATTGTAGTGGATGATCTTTTAAATACTGACTTTTTAGATCGACAAATGCCAGCCTTTACTATCCCTAATTTATTGGGTTATGATTTGCAATTAGTGGATCAAAATACCTTGAGTTATGTGTTAGAAGATAATAGAGAAACCCTACTACAAATTTTCATCAGAGGTAATCCGTTTCGGGGTAATGCAGGATTTAATGAAACTGCCAAGAATGCCTACCATAAGTTACTCAAAAAGTCAATAGTTAAAGGGTTAATTATTTATGGAAGTCCGTATATTTTGGACTGGTTTACAACAGAAATGAGTTTAGATATCCCGTGGGTATTTTCCTATGGACAAATGACCCAGAGTCAGGCGATCGCCTGTCAAACCTTGTTTGATGTATCCGCATCGCAATTAAGAGAAATGTCTCAAAACTTAGGGGATGTGTTTATTTAATAGCCTTTTGGGCGAGGCAGGAGGCAGGAGGCAGGGGGCAGGAGGCAGAGGAAAGATTTTTATCTAAAAATCATCTCCCATTTCCTCTTCTTTAAAATCCTCCATCTCTAAATCCTTACCAAATTTTTGTTGCGGTGGAATCGCTGCAATAATGGCATCAATCACCTTGCCAACAGTGATAATTTCTAAGCCAATATCATCAGCAAAACTCTGTCCTTTGGGAACAATAGCCCGTTTAAAGCCTAATTTGGCTGCTTCTTTTAACCGTAATTCCATCTGAGAGACTAACCGAACCTGTCCCCCTAAACCCACTTCTCCAATTAATACCGTTCTCGGGTCGACCACTCTATCTCTGAAACTGGCCACAACAGCGATCGCTACCCCCAAATCAGCGGCCGGTTCTTCCACCCCCAACCCCCCCGCAGAAGCCACATAAGCGTCCAACTTGGATAAGGGGATGCCCACCCTTTTTTCTAACACCGCTAAAATTTGCTGTAAACGACTGTATTCAACCCCAGTGGTGGAACGACGGGGGGACGCGTAACTGGTGGGACTGACCAAAGCTTGCAACTCGACTACAATGGGACGGGTTCCTTCACAAGCCACTACCGTAGCCGTTCCAGGGACAAACTCATCGCGGTTGCCGAGGAATAATTCCGAAGGGTTATCCACCTCCACTAACCCGTGTTCAGCCATTTCAAAAATACCGATTTCATGGGTGGCCCCAAAACGATTTTTCACCGATCGCAGCAGACGATGGGAGGCATAGCGATCGCCTTCAAAATATAACACCGTATCCACTAAATGTTCGAGTACCCTGGGTCCTGCGATCGCCCCTTCTTTGGTGACATGACCGACAATAAAGAGGGTAATATTATCCCGTTTCGCCACTTGCATCAAAGCAGAGGTACATTCTCTCACTTGGGCCACCGAACCCGGCGCAGAGGTCAACGCAGCGAAGTATAACGTTTGAATACTATCAATAATAGCCACTTGGGGTTGTAGGGATTCCAACTCCCGTAAAATCTCTTCTAAATCCGTTTCGGGTAGGATAAACAGATTGGCTTTATCTGGGTCTTCTTCTTTCTTCTTTTTAACTTTTCCGTTACCATTGGTTTCGGCTTTTTTAGCGGTGGTCACACTACTGGCTTCTGCCACTCCTAAACGAGAGGCCCGTAACTTAATTTGTTGGCCCGATTCTTCAGCCGAAACGTATAAAATACGGGGTAATCGTTGGGATAATTGATTAGCGGTTTGTAGTAATAACGTGGATTTACCAATACCGGGATCACCCCCAATTAAAACCAAAGATCCAGGAACCACCCCACCCCCTAACACCCGATCTAATTCTCCATAACCCGATTGAAAGCGAGCTTGTTCCTCTTCTGTAATATCATGAAAAGGGACAGAAATACGGGGTTTCGGGGCTACCGTAGCACGATTATCGGTACGACCATTTGATTGCCAACCCCCTCTAGCTGCTCCGACAGGAGAGGTTGACGTGGTCACCATTTGCTCTTCGAGGGTTCCGTATGCCTGACAAGCTTCGCATTTGCCGAACCACTGAACCGACTCTGCCCCACAAGCACTACAAACGTAAACAGTTCGTGTTTTAGCCATAATGAAATTTAAAGAAACGTTAAAAAAATTAAAAAAATATTGGATCTCAACAAAAAAACCTTAGAAAATGATAAGCAGTATTAAGAGAATAACCCGTCTTAAACTTAGATGATGTTTAGATTCTAAAGCAAGAATTTAGGCTTAAGGATAGCAAAAAAGGGATATTCTGGATCTTAGAGAGATTGATGGGAAACCATTTTACTTAAAGATTAGCAATTTTACTTAGTATTAGGGAGCGTGGGCAACATTGGAAACACATAAAGAGAAAATTTTAGTGGTTGATGACGAGGCTAGTATCCGTCGTATTTTAGAAACCCGTCTTTCTATGATTGGTTACGATGTCGTTACCGCGGCCGATGGGGAAGAAGCTTTAGATATCTTTCATGAGGCGATACCAGATTTAGTGGTATTAGACGTGATGATGCCTAAATTGGACGGTTATGGGGTCTGTCAAGAATTACGCAAAGAGTCTGATATTCCTATCATCATGTTAACTGCTTTAGGGGATGTAGCCGATCGCATTACAGGGTTAGAATTAGGGGCTGATGATTATGTGGTCAAACCTTTTTCTCCTAAAGAGTTAGAAGCGAGAATTCGCTCTGTTTTAAGACGAGTTGAGAAAAATGGCGCACCGGGTATTCCCAGTTCTGGGGTTATCTCCATTGCTTCGATTAAAATTGATACCAATAAACGCCAAGTTTATAAAGGGGATGAGCGGATTCGTCTAACGGGTATGGAATTTAGCTTATTGGAGTTATTAGTGAGTCGTTCGGGTGAACCGTTTTCCCGTTCTGAGATTTTGCAAGAAGTTTGGGGTTATACCCCTGAACGTCATGTGGATACTAGGGTCGTTGATGTCCATATCTCTCGTTTGCGAGCTAAGCTAGAAGATGATCCGAGTAACCCTGAGTTAATTTTAACTGCTAGAGGAACCGGTTATCTCTTTCAACGTATTTTAGAACCAGGGGAAGAACCCTAGTCAATTTTAGGGGTTTGATCTAAATTAACCCCTACATTACTATCGTAAATATTTCGATAATGACTGGTCTAACGTGACATCCTCCCACGCACGCCGCTACGCTTTGTGCGGGGCTTCCCTAACTCACGATAGGGCATTCCTGGTTATTCTCGCTTATGGGAGGTTTCGCCACTTATCTAGAACACATTGGTACAAACGATGACAACATCTCC
>JASJDN010000102.1 GCA_030065205.1 Crocosphaera sp. | reverse complement strand
CCTCAGCATAGTTAGGATTAAGTTCAATGGTTTTCGTAAAATCAGCGATCGCTTTTTGGTATTCTTCTAAATTACCGTAAGCATTACCACGATTATTGTACGCCTCAGCATAGTTAGGATTAAGTTCAATGGCTTGAGTAAAATCAGCGATCGCTTTTTGGTATTCTTCTAAATTACTGTAATTAACACCATGATTATTGTAAGCTTTAGCTAAAATTTTTCTCTCGATATCTATAATTTTTACCAGTTCTTTTGCTAGTTCTAAATCATCTTTTGCTGATATATTATCTAGACCCGATATCAGATAATCGGAGTTTTTTTGTGCTTTTAGCCATCTGCATAATCTGCCATCACGATAATCTTTTAAAAGCTGATCGATGTCACACTTTTTCCTTAACTTATCTAGAGTTCGGATGGGTATTCCGTTATGATTTAAAGCAAATTTTAATTTCATTGGTATTTTTCCTATATGTTTTTCGGTTACAAGCACAATCAATCATTAGTTATCTAAACCAATTTGAAAAAAACGCCTTCACTTTTTTAGCTGCTTTTGTAACTTCCTTAACACTTTTTTGCGCCATTTCTTTTGCTTTATCCACAACCTTTACCACATTTTTCTTGGCAAAGTGACCGATTTTTACGATTCCTGTGTTGATACCTTGAGCAATAGCCTGTCCTGCTACGCGACCGATAACCGTACCTGCCACAGCACCAATGATCGTTCCCGTCGGACCAAATGTAGATCCTATTATAGCTCCTACTTCTGTTCCCACGAACTGACTTTGTAAGTGTATAACTGTTTGAGTAACAACGCCAACAGCAGCAACGCAGTGATCATAAATATACTCCATTGCTTTATTGACTTGCATCTTACCTTGAGCCAATTTGTAGGCTACTTTAGCAACGGTAACACCCATATTGACCGCAATAGCAATTTGGGGAGCATCCATCCCCTCAAGTGCGTCGATAGGAACTTCATTATTAGCAACGATAACACCACAAGTTACCAGCTTTTTGGCCACTAACTCACTATTATTTCCCAGTTCTCCCTCAAAACAATCTTGAGCAACTTGGCTTACAGTTTCACGATTCGTATCAAAATGTTCACCTAAAGATTCAATGTCTTGCTGATAAGAAATAGCAGTGAGTAAAGAATTATTTTGTACTTCTTCTAGTAATTTTTTTACAGCTATCTGCTCATTAATTCCTGTCAATTCCGTTTCTGGCATTTCTGAGAAAACTTTTACATTTTCATCTAATAAACAACTAAGATGCTCGTTATTACATTTAGCTAATTCAGCCTGAATTGATTGAACAATTTCTCCAATTTTTCGAGCATCCTTAATATTAGTAAGAGCTTTGAGGTTTGTTTTTAACCAATTTAATTTGGATTTCCCTTTCTTTTGAGCCTCAATTAAATCCCGATGGGAACTTTCTAGAGAATCAATGGTATTTAAACCCCAATTAATATCATCAATAACAATACTTGGGTCTTCTACTGTATCCCGTTGTTCAACAAAATTAGTGCAGAAAACTTCTACTTCTTTTTTGTCAACTTGTGCGTCGTACTCAACGAAGATTTCAGAGATGACGTTAGTAAGATATTCTTTTTCTTGGGGGGAGATAAGATCAGACATACTTAAATGACATACCTGACTCACTATCGATTGAGGATGTCTCTCCTATGTTTAATTTTAATCCATTTTGGGGACTGTGCTTACGCAGAGGGAAAAATTAACTTTTCTTCTTTTTAAGACAACATGAAGTAGTGGATTATTTTAACTAAAATGGTGGGTTACGACGGATTGTTATATTCCTGGTATATACCTGAATTATAGCTGCCTAACCCACCCTACTGGACTGACACGACTAATTTTGTGCATTAGAATTTGATTTTGTTGGGTTTCATTTTTCAACCCAACCTACATCTATTACCTCAGAAATATATCATTTATTCAGCCGTCCAAACCACCTTATCTCCCTGTCCCCAAAACCCATCATATTTGGTTAATTTTAAATCTCCTTGTACTTGAGTTTGACAAGCCAAACGACGATTTTTATCCAAAGAATGGGGAGGAAGAGAACGTCTTGTTTTATCTTTCCAGTTAGCTTCGGAAACTAAACCTTCTATTTCTAATGCACAAGTTCCACAGGTTCCAATTCCCCGACAATTGATAATTTTTGCTTGACCGTTATAAAGATCAATATTGTTCTTAAGAAGAACACGGCGTAAATTTTCTCCTTCATTACAAGTAATGGTTTTTCCTTGTGCAGTAATTTTAAACATAGGATAATAAATTATAGTAATGTTTGCTTAAATTATACACAATTTTACTCAAAAAAATTAAATCTGTAGGGTGAGGTGGGCAAATTAGAGATTTATCTAGACTACCGATAAGTATAAAACTTTGCCCACCCTACAAAAAATAAAATCAAGATAATTATCAAACTACTTAAGGTCAATAAAATGGTTGTATTTCTATTACTTTTAGCGAGAATTTCTGAGTAAGATAGATCATGATTTTGAATTAAGACAAAAGAATGAGGACTAAATATAAAAGGTAAAAAACGACTCAATAATAAACGAACAACAAAGTTAAGATTCCATGACTTTTTTTGCCAAGGATCTTGATTATATTGCCAAGGATAACTAATCTGAACTAAACGAATTAATGCTTTCTAGGTTATACAAACATCCTGCTTGTGTAGTCTGTTAATAACTTAGAATAAACAATAAAGTTGGTCAAAATAGAGTGAAATATGACCTATTTTTATTTGCTGGCTAAGTTAACACCCTACCATTTTTTTGTGTTATTATGTTTATGTAAGGTAAACTGGTATATCTGGTGCCTAAAAGGGTTAAAGATAGAGTTACAATATGACCAACGAGCAAAAAAAATCTTCAGATGTAATTAGACTCGGCCAGTTTATGAAATGGCAAAACCTTGTACAAAGTGGAGGTGAAGCAAAAATAAGAATTCAAGGGGGAGAAGTGATGGTTAATGGGTGTGTCGAGACGCGACGGGGACGACAATTAATTACGGGAGATCAAGTCACATTTAACGGTAAGCATTATGAAGTTAATCTATGACCTATGTTTGCTTGATCGTCCCTGAACAAGAGAAAATCAATAATAATTAAGTCTCTTGAGTCACAGTAATAGAAGATTTATCCCTCGCAAATAATAAAGTTAACCATTGGGTAGTTAACAGTCGGGGAACTAACAAACAAAATAGACTATTTAACAACAACATTGCCCATAATTGGAGATCACTCATTTCCATAGATACAGTCCTATTTCTTTTGTTCCCTGCATCCTTAATTATGCCCGATATTTTTGGAAATAGAAACTAGATTAACGTTTAAATTTCTTGTTGAATAGATAAGTTTTCCTGACGTTACAAAATATTAAGTATCTAGTCCTCTAGAATTTAATAAAAATTTACGTTTTTTCCTAGCAATTTCTTGTAAGTCAATAATGCGATCAGTTTCATCAACTATTTCCCCTGTTAAGACTTCTAAAACATCCTCTAACGTTACCACTCCTGAAACCCCACCATATTCATCTAAAACGACCATTAAATGTTCACAAGTGTCTTGAAAAGTCTTGAGTAACTTATCTGCTTTAATACTTTCAGGGACATAATGAACCTGACGGAGTAACTGATTAATTGTTTGATTTCCTTTCCCTCTAATGATAGCTGCAAGTAATTCATCTTTAAGACAATATCCAATCACTTGATCGATAGATTCTTCAATCACTAAAATTCGAGTATGTTCAGAAGCAATAATATCATCTTGAGATTCAATCAAAGTAGAATTACCTTTCAAAAAAGTCACAATTACTCGAGGAGTCATTAACTCGGCTGCGGTTAGATCATTTAGTTGAAAAACTCGTTGAATCATTTCTGCTTCATCGTCTTCAATTACTCCTTCTTTATAACCAATCATGGTTAAAAAACGAATTTCTGCTTCATTGGTTGTTGGTAACTTTCTTCGTTGTGTAAAAGGAGACGTTATTTGCTCCATTAACCAAACGAGAGGGGTAAAAATAACTGTCAAAAATTGCACAGGAATAGCAACAATTAATGCGATTGGTTCAGAATATCTCTCTCCAATGGTTTTTGGAACGATTTCACCGCAGACAATAATCAAGAAAGTTAAAACACTAGAAAATAGACCTAACCAAGCATCTCCTAATACCTTAGCTGCCAAACTTCCAATGACAATACTCCCGACAATATTAAAAATATTGTTGAGAATAACAATAGTAGCAATAGGGCGATTCATTTTACTGCGAATAGACTGTAAAACGATAGCTGCTGGCTTTTTAGACTGAGCTAATTGTTTAACTTTGACCCGTGAAACTGAAAATAATGCTGTTTCTGCACAGGCACAAATTGCCGAGCCAGTCAATACAATTAAAACCACAAAAATAATATTTACCATAATAGTTTTAGTTAGTAAAATTTTCCATAATTTTATCTCGAATGATTAAAGCTGTTGCAGGAGCTAATAAAATACCATTACGATAATGACCAGTTGCTAATAAGACATGAGAATAGTTAGGAACTTCCTTAATAATAGGAGCGGCTTCGCCATCAGGACGGGGACGTTTTCCTGACCAATTTTTAATTATTTCTCCTGTTGCTAAACTAGGACAAAAGGAAAAAGCCTGTTTTTTAACTGTTTCTAGCAATTCAATTTGTGGTGAAACTTCTCCCATTTCGTCAGGAAATTCTACTGTAGCACCGATCCAATATTCCTGCTGATTAACAGGAACAATATGAACATCTTCACCCGTAATAACAGGTTGAAAATTATTATCTCCTAACCCATGATTTACCTTAATTTGTAATGCTTGTCCGAGAACCGGTTTAATATTAATCATTGGTTGTAACTCGTTGATTAAAGGAGTCGAACCCAAACCAGCGCAAATAATTAACCAATCCGTTTCTAAGGTCTGGTATGACGTTTTTATTTGATAAGATTGACCATTATTTGAAGCATCTAGTTCCCTTGATATAATATTTTTAACTTTGACCCCAAATTGACAATTTACACCGTTTTGAGAAGCCGCTAAAACAAGAGATTCCGTCAAAAGAGTTGGATGAATTTGTATATCTTGAGGAGAATAAATAGCCCCCATAACCCGATCATTTTGTATTTGAGGACAGCGTTTCCGTAACTCTTTTTGCTCCCAAATTTCTAGGGGGTATCCGTGATCATTACGAAATTTCTGTAATTTTTCCCATCTTTCTAGGGGATCATCCTGAAAACGTAACATTAAAATCCCTTGATGATTGACAGGAATTTTCTTACCCGTTATCTCTTCTAACTCAGGAATTAAAGTTTGATACCGTTCTAAACTAGACTTGCGAAGTTTCCAACCCCGTCCCTTAGTTTTGTGGCTAATAATCGCCATTAAAACCCCTAAAGCTGCTCCAGTCGAACCCGAAGCGGGCTGTTTTTCATCGATTAAGGTAATGTTTAACCCCTTAATTAAACTTAATTCATAGGCGATCGCTGCTCCAATTACGCCAGCACCAATAATAGTAATACGAGTCATATTATTATAAGAATTTTCCATAATGATAGGGGCATAATAATTATGCCCCTACAAACGTTATAGCTAAAATGAGTTAGCTTTTGGGAAGTAAATCTAAGAAACTTTGTAAATGATTAACTGCTTCACGATATTCCCGTTGTGCAGCAACGGAGTTACGTTCCTTAGCAGCAGCATCTAAGCGTTCAAAGTCGCTAAATAAAGCCTGAGATAAACTTTTAGCTTCCTTTTGGTCTTTGGGTAATAAAGAACGCGTTAAACTGCTCATTTGTTGACGAAGACCCCCCAATGGTCCATGAATATAGGTACGGGTATCGATCCAATTTTGATCCCCAATAAACCCTTTTAGAGCATCGAGATTTTCTCTTGCTTCCTCAATGGGTTCAACGAGAACCTGTAATTGTTCAATTTTTTCAGGGGAATAGGTGGTGGGGACCGAAGCTTTCGGACCACCGCAACTAACACAGAAGATGGCGACAGCCACCAATAATAGAGAGAGAATAGACCGAATACGTGGCATAATTCTAAGTTTTGCTAATGATATCGATTGACATACTCCACTCCCTGAAGTGAGTGGATTCTCCAAGCATCACTGCCAAAGGATTACTGGCTCATCCAGACCGCTTAACTATCTCCACTCTCGCAGTAGCTAGCCATAGGCGGGGCTGTCCCCAGTCGTTCAGGTGGTTGGCCTCAGTTTTCGGATGCCCTCCGATACTGTTTAGTAAACTCCTCAGTCGATTTTCTCAAGAATTGAGTAGATTGGTCAATCTTTTATAACTGATCTTAAACCACCTGACGACGCAAAAAACTAACCATCCCTTCGCTAACCTCTTTGGGCCAATGTTCTTGGGGGTAATGTTTCGCCTCCTCTAACTTCACCATCTCGATATGAGAAGCATTGGCCGCTAATTTTTCGGGAATATCGGCCGATAACCAGGGGTCAGCCATTCCCCAGAGGATGAGAGTGGGAACCTCCCAACCCGAAAACCCTTCTTCGATGGTTTTCATGGTTTGAGATAACTTGAGATTTTTAGTCGTTGTCAATAACGCCCGTCCCACCGCCGAACTTTTAAGATACGGTTGTCGAAGAATATCTAAATCTTGATCCTCAATCACAAAACCGCTACCCTTCTCTAAGGTACGATCAACCAATAAAGGATCTTGAGTGACCATATCTCCCATAAACGGGATCGTCCATTGCTGCATCAACCAAGGAAGCTTAACCGCAGGGGATAACGGGGTATTGAGAATAATTAAGCGATCAACAGTTTCAGGATGGTTAAAAGCGTATTGTAGGGCGACAGACGCTAAAAACCCTTGCACCACTAAAGAAATTTTATCCAGTTCCAACGTTTGCAGAAACTCACCGAAAGCCTTTTCATAAGCAGCAGCAGTGTAGGCAAAGTCCCGCTTATCCGGTTTGGCCGAAAACCCCGACCCTACCCAGTCAGGTGCGATTGCCCGAAACCCCTGATCTCCCAGGTTATCCATTACCCTACGCCAGATATAACTATGACTGGGTAACCCATGAACGAGAACCACTGGCGGTTTCTGGTTGGGGTTAGTGGGGGTAACTTCTCGATAAAACCATTCTACTGAACCGACGGTTATTGTTTGTTCTGTCATCATATCTTTAGTTAAACTCAAGTTTGAGCATTTGTCTTTTTTGTTTAAACTTTATACATTAGAGTAGAACTTATACTATGGACAATAGCCAAAGGTTAACATCTGTTGACCGATACTCATACCATCAGCTACCTTAACTTGATTAAGGACACTCGATTTAACCACTAACTTTAGTTGATAAACCACAGGAGATAAAATAGCTTATGCAAGAGCTTGCTTTACGCTCAGAGCTTGATTTTAACAGCGAAACCTATAAAGATGCCTACAGTCGCATCAATGCTATTGTCATTGAAGGGGAACAAGAAGCCTATCAAAATTATATTGATATGGCGCAACTACTTCCAGAAAACGAGGCCGAGTTAATTCGCCTCTCCAAAATGGAAAACCGTCATAAAAAAGGCTTTCAAGCTTGTGGAAAAAATTTGAACGTTACCCCGGATATGGACTACGCTCAACAATTTTTCTCTAAACTTCATGGCAACTTCCAAACGGCTAAAGCCGAAGGAAAAATTGTTACTTGCTTATTAATTCAATCTTTGATCATCGAAGCCTTTGCGATCGCCGCTTATAATATTTATATCCCCGTGGCTGATCCCTTTGCTCGCAAAATCACCGAAGGGGTGGTTAAGGATGAATATTTGCACCTCAATTTTGGAGAAGTTTGGTTAAAAGAGCATTTTGAATCCTCCAAAGCAGAATTAGAAGAAGCAAATAAAGAAAATTTACCCATTGTTTGGCAAATGCTCAACCAAGTTGAAAAGGATGCCGAAATCTTAGCAATGGAAAAAGAAGCCTTAGTGGAAGATTTTATGATTAGCTATGGAGAAGCTTTAAGTAATATCGGTTTCTCTACCCGTGAGATCATGAAAATGTCTTCCTATGGGTTACGTGCTGCTTAAAATAGCTAACCATAACCATTAAAATACTGTAGGGGCTTAATTATATTAAGCCCTTTATTATGCTAGTCTAAATTATTAATAAGGAGTCTTTTATGAGTTTAGAAGCGAGTGCTGCTGATGTAGCCATTAAACAAAATTTAGAACAATTTTTAGTGGTTTTATCCGTTTCTTTAAGTGTCGCCACAGTCTCCCGTATTTTTTCTTGGTTTCGACAAATTCCTTACACCCTTTTATTGGTAATTGTCGGGTTAGGATTGGCATTTGTTGATGTTCGTTTGGTTAATCTTTCTCCTGAGTTGATTTTAGAGATTTTCTTACCCCCATTACTCTTTGAAGCTGCTTGGAATATTCGCTGGCGAGAGTTAAAAGAAAATTGGATTCCTGTGGTATTATTTGCCGTGATTGGCGTCATTATTTCGGTGGTTGGCATCGCTTTCGCTTTGAGTCAATTAACAGATTTAGCTTTACCGATTGCTTTGTTAGTAGGGGCAAGTTTATCGGCTACCGATCCCGTTTCTGTGGTGGCTTTATTTCGGGAATTAGGGGCCAGTAAAAAGTTAACTGTATTAATGGAAGGAGAGAGTTTATTTAACGATGGGGTAGCGGTTGTTGCTTTCTTATTATTGGTAGGTATACCGTTAGGAACGGAAGTCTTTTCGGTTACGGATACGGTGGTTAGTTTTGGTAAATTTGTTGGAATTGGTGTCGGTTTGGGGTGTTTAGTGGGTTTTGGAATTTCCTATTTAACCCAACGATTTGACCTTCCTTTAGTTGAGCAATCGTTAACCTTAGTTTCTGCTTACGGAACTTATTTAATTACAGAAGAATTAGGAGGATCTGGGGTTATTTCGGTGGTGACTGTGGGCATTATTTTAGGTAACTTTGGTTCCCGTATTGGGATGAATCCTCGGACGAGATTGTTAGTGTCTGAGTTTTGGGATTTCTTAGCATTTTTTGTTAATTCGATTGTCTTTTTATTGATTGGCGATCAAATTAAATTTGAGAGTTTGAGTAATAATTTAGACCTGATTATTGTTGCCATTCTTGCAGTTTTAATCACTCGTTTTATTGGTATCTATGGACTGGCAAACTTCAGCAATGTTTTTACCAAAGTAGATATCAGTTTACCCGAACAAACGGTGCTTTGGTGGGGAGGTTTAAGAGGTTCAGTGTCTATTGCTTTGGCTTTAAGTGTTCCTGTTTCTTTGAGTGGACGACAAGATATTATTGATACGGTATTTGGAGTGGTCTTATTTACCTTATTAATTCAAGGGTTAAGTACACAATGGGTTCTCAAAAAACTAAATTTAGTAGGCGATCAACCCTTACGTCAAGAATATTCAGAATTATTAGCTCGAAAAATCGCTTTAGGAAGAGTGATCGATTATTTTCAAACCTTAGATGAATCTCCCAGTATTAACTCAGAATTTTATCGCTACGAAAAGGAATTAGTCACAGGACAATTAAAATCTATAGAAGAAAAGATTAATAAATTTCAAACCCAATACCCTCAATTACAATCCATTGCTACCCAGTTACTGAAGGAAACTTTATTAGATATCGAAGCAGATACCTATGCTGAATTAATTCGTAATGGTAAATTAGGAAAAAATTTATCTCCTTTGATTTTAGATATCCTAGGAGAAGGTGGTGAGAAGATCGGGTAAGCTGTTCATCATTTAATTTGGTCATTGAGACTGAGGGGGTGAGGGGGTGACGGGGAGATGGGGAGATGGGGAGATGGGGTGACGGGGTGACGGGGAGAGGGATTAGCACTTTTTACTGATTTCCCCTATACCCACTTTAAATGCAAAACAGCTTATACCAATTTCACAATCTAAGACTACAGATCAAGATTTTTCCTCCCCCCACACTTCCCACACTTCCCACACTCCCTCATCTGTAGCCAACTTTAGGGAAAATGGTATTAACACATGAGGAAGGAGGTATGAAGAACATTCCTCCTTCCTTCCGAGAAAGTCACCCCACCGTACATAATGTTAATGTTGGGTCTGTTTTTCCTTCTCCTGAGACACTTTAATTGTTCTCTGTTCGCTGTTTCCTCTTGCCTCAAAATCTTTTAATAACCCCATCAATGCAGGAATAACTGTAGGGGTTAAAAAGGTAGATAAAATTAAACCTCCTGTTAAGGCAATACCTAACCCTTGATAAAGTTCGGCCCCTTTCCCTGGAATAATAGCTAAAGGTAACATCCCTAAAACACTGGTGCCGGCAGACATAAAAATAGGCCGTAAGCGATCGCCTACTGCATAATATAAAGACGCATCATATTCGACTCCTTCTGCTTGCAGTTGCAACGCCCGATCTACCAGTAAAATAGCGTTATTAACCACAATACCGGTCAAAATAACAAATCCTAACCCGGTAATCATATCCAACGGGACAACAACACCGGGAATAGCATTCGCTAAGACTAAACTTAACAAGGCCCCGGTCATTCCCATAGGAACCGTTGCCATAATTAATAAGGGATAAATGAAGGAACGATACAACGCAACTAAGAGTAAATAGGTGATTACCAAAGAAAGAATAAAGGTTGCAGCCAACTGGAACAACGTTTCCGCTAAAACATCAGCAGATCCCCCTAATTCTAGCCGTACACCAGGGGATAAATCAGCCCGTAACGGCTCTAAAATCTCTTTTTCCGTTTTTTCCACCAAAGCTCCTAACGGTGCGTCCCTACCCACGCTTACCGTCAGGGTGATAGACCGTTCTAAGTCCACATGGTTAATCGCATCGGGTCCAGTGGTTTCGATCACCTCAGCTACATCTGATAGTTGCACTAATTGACCTTGACCATTGTACATGGCCAGTTGTCGCAGTTGATCGGGGTTGCTGACAAAGGTATCTTTGAGTTCTACACTCACGTTTAATTCTCGTTTCCCGTCCACAAACTCCGAGGCCCGTAAACCCCCTAATGCGCTTTGTACCATTGATCCAATTTCGGACTCAGATAACCCAGACTCTGCTAAACGGACACGGTTCGGGATGACTTGTAATTCTGGCGCACCGGTAACAAAATTAGACCTAACATTTTGTACACCGGATAATTGTCGAATGTCTTGATTCAGTTGCTGTTGAAGTTGGTTTAACTCCTCTAAATTTTCCCCGATAATTTGCACTTCAAATTCTTTCCCTGGATCATTGAAAATAGAGGCCCGGATGGGAACCATAAATCGATACCCCGGAAACTCTAAACTTTTGCTTCGGAGTCGGTTAACTAAACTATCTAAGGTGTTACCGGTTGCTTGATCCGGATGGACAAAAGCAGCAATAATACGTCTTCCTGGCCGATGAACATATAACGTTCTCATGATCTCTGGTTGTTCACTGACAAACTGTCTCGCCGGTTCCGACTGTTCAATGGCCTCAGGTATGCTGGTTCCGGGGAAGGGTTCAGCTAACCATAAAATTAGATTGCGGTTTCCTTGGGGTAAATAGTCCGGTGGGGGTAAAATTTGCAAACTCACCACAATTAAGGCCAAAGGAATGGCTAAAATAACTAAGCGACGTTTAACTTTACCTCTTCCTAATGACCATTTAACGGTTTTGAGCAGAAAATCTTCTAATTTTCCTTGGCCTGCACGAAATATAGTGGAAGTTTGTGCCACTTTTCTCTCTAACCAGTTACCTCCTTGATAGTTCACTTCGGCTAACATTTGCTCAGCTTCCGTTCGGTTTAAAAACAGTCCAGCTAACATGGGAACCAACGTTAAAGCAGCAAATAGGGAGAATAACACAGAGGATGATAAGGCCACCCCAATATCAAAAAATAATTGTCCCGCTTCCCCTGTTACTAGGATAATAGGCGCAAATACCGCTACTGTTGTTAACGTAGAGGCTAACATTGCACCTCCCACTTCCTGAGTTCCATCAATGGCCGCTTTCATAGGGGTTTTACCCTGCTGCATATGGGTGAAAATGTTTTCGAGAACAACGATCGCATTATCCACCACCATTCCCACCGCAAACGCTAACCCGGCTAAACTAATAACGTTGAGGGTTCGGCCCAGTAAAAAGAAGACGATAAACACTGTGATCAAAGTGGTAGGAATAGCGATCGCAATAACCCCAACGGTTCGTAATGACCCCAAAAATAACAGTAAAATAAGGGCCGCGAGGATCGCACCCATGATCAGGTTACTCTGTACAAAGGAGATAGAAGCATTAATATAGTCGTTTTCGTCGTAGGTAATATCGAAAGTGATCCCGTCTCCTTCCCGATCAAACCGTTGTTCTAACTCCCCTAACGCTGAACGAATACCAGACGAAATTTCGGGAACATTGCCCCCCACCTGTCGCATAATGCCAATACCGACGGCTGGCTCATTATTTCTCACCAATGCCCGATCTTGGATTGCCCTTCCCATCCGCGCTTGGGCCACATCTCCTAAATAAACGGTTCCGGACTCATCCCGACGCAACACAAACCCTTCTAACTGTTGTACGTCATTGATACGACTGAGGGTTCGCACTCGATATTCCCGTCTTCCTAACACCAATGGGCCACCGCGAATATCCCTATTGTTGCTACGCAGGGTATTCACCACGTCCCCTATGGTAAGGTTGCGATCGGCTAATGCTTTGGGGTCAACAATCACTTCGACTTCCCTTTCTCGTCCCCCAGAGATGATAAACTGTCCCACCCCTTGGACTTGTCGTAACCGAGGAACGACTACATCATCTACTAAGTCTCGATAATGGTATTCATCGGGAGTATAACCCTCTTTGGGGATTAATATAACCCACATCATGGGACTACTGCTACCGCTTACCACTTCCACGTTAGACTCGTCTGCTTCGGTGGGAAGGGCTTCCACTTGTTGCAATTTATTGAGAACATCGATTAAACTGCGATCGATGTCGGTGTTCCAGGTAAACTCAACACTAATGTTACTGGTTCCGTTGCTGCTGGTACTGCTGATCTCTTGTATCCCTTGAACTTCTTCTAAACGTTCCTCAATGGGACGAGTGACCAAATCTTCCACTTCTGCGGGACTTGCACCGGGGTAAGGGGTGGTAATGGTAATTTCTGGGCGATCGCCTCCGGGTTGTAATTCTAAGGGTAAATTAAAGAGGGATAAAATCCCGAATATTGCCAATAAAGCAAACAAAACCCCTGTCCCATGTCGCCAGCGAACGGCTGTTTTAATTAAACTCATTTTTATACCTTAAGATAATGGTTAAAATGTTGACTTGATAAAGCTTTTTAATTTTTAAGTTTCTTTTTAAGGACGAGCAAGTCGAAAGGAGAGAAAACTCTATGAGCAACAATCATTTTAGTCTTGATATGTCCCCTGAAGAAAGACACCATAAATTAGTCAATATGTCAGACGAGGACATAGATTATTCAGACATTCCTGAGCTTGATGAGGAATTTTTTAAGAAGGCGAAGTTAGTCAAGAAACAAACAGGAACAGAAGCAATATCAATACAAATTGATAGCAAAGATAGCTGACTGATAACTAACTTTTAATAATGGTCACTGTTGCATCATCTTTTAACCCATCGCCTCCTTTAATAACAATGGATTGACCTTGTTTAAGTTGAGGATGACTAATAATAACATTTTCTCCAAGATCCTCAATTAATTCCACTTCTAACTGTTCTGCCTGATTATTATCAACGGTAAATAATAGCCATTGATTCCCTCTTCTTGTTAAAGCATCTCTAGGAATAGTAAAGGTATTATCATCAATAATAGGCATAATTAAATCAGCTTGAATTGCCATACCCGGCAACAATTTTTCAGGCGGATTACTAAGGCTAACCCGAACTAATTGTCGACGAGAATTACTATTTGCTGCGGGAACAACCGCCGTAATTTGTGTTAATTTATTCCAGTCAGGTAATGCCCTAGCCAATAAATTGACCTGCATTCCTTGAGTAATTTGTCCACTCAAATTTTCAGGAATTTCTAAGAAAATATCTAAAGAGCGATCGCTAACTAATGTTAAAATCGGCGCATTCACTGCTAAATAGTCCCCTGGGTCGGCTTGACGGGCTTGGACGACTCCAGCTACAGAAGCTCTTATTTTCGTCCGTTCTAGGCGCAATTTTGCCTGTTCTACGGCAGCCTTGGCTGCCTTCACCACCCCTCTTTGTGCATCCATTTCTTCTTTGGTGGGCCCCGCTTGAGCTTCTGCTAAAATGGCGGTGGCTCGAAGGCGATCGCTTTTGGCATTATCCAAGCGGGTTCTAGCTTGGGCAATGTCTTGAAGGGTTGAGGTTTCTTCAGCTTTCAAGGCGGCTTCTGCCCGTAATCTTTGGTTGCGAGTCTCATCAGCCCTTGCTTCAGCTTCTACTAACGCCCTTTCTGATAAAGCCCCTTCTAAACTTAACCCTTTAATCCGTTGTAAGTTATCGTCTGCCTCTTTTTCTCGACTTCTCGCTGCTTCAAGTTCGGCCTGACGTTGGGCGATTAAATCGGGTTGCAGGGCAATTAAACGCTGTAAATTATCTAAAGCTTCTTGTTCTCTGGCTTGTGCTGCGGTTAACTCTGCTTTGCGTTGTGCTATGACCTCGGAACGGGTTCCTACTTCCAATCGTTCGAGGTTGCTCTGTTCTTGCACTAATCTAGCTTGAGCCTCCGCCAAAGCAATTTTACCATCAGCATCGTCTAAAACCGCAACGATCATGCCTGGGGTGACTTTATCCCCTTCTTTGACTAAAATTGTCTCTACCGTTCCCGCTACTTGAGGGCTAAGGGTGGCTTTGGCCCCGGCTTCTACTTGCCCCATTAATCTAACCTGCCGATTTCCTCCTCCAGAGCTTAATATAACCGTTTCTACTGGTTTTGGGGGTGGGGTTTGCTGAGTGGTTTGGGTGGTTGGGATGAGTAAAGGGTTAATTATCTGCCAGAGGGTAAGACTGCCGCCAAAAACGACTATAGCGATTAACCATCGAGGAAATTGGTGCTTTTTGGCCTCATTTTGTCTATTTTCGTCCTTTTTTTCTTCAAATTCAATGCTTGAACTCTGTACTGGTGTTGAGGAAACGTCAGTTGATTTCATAGCCTTACTTCAGGTTAGGTAGGGGTGCAGTATCTTATTTTAATTTTAAGTTATATTAATTTTTATTTACAAATTTTACCAACTTTTAACCAAAATAACAAAAATTAAAACACTAGCTATTTTCCATCTTGGTCCCAAAAAAAAAGATTAGGGACTAGGGCAAGATTCTTGATACCCTAGTAGTATTCTTTAGTCGCTTCAGTGCAGAAGGAATGTCTAGCAACGGCGATCGCTTTGAGATTAAATTTTGGGGGGTTCGAGGGAGTATCCCCTGTCCGGGAACCCAAACAGTACGTTATGGGGGGAATACCTCCTGTGTGGAGATGCGTGTGGGTAAGGAAAGATTAATTTTTGATGGAGGGACGGGACTCCGCATTTTAGGGGAGTCTTTATTGCCAAAAATGCCCGTAACCGGCCATTTATTTTTTACCCATTCTCATTGGGATCATATTCAAGGATTTCCTTTTTTTGTGCCTGCGTTTATTCCTGGCAATAAATTTCATATTTATGGGTTACCGGCACCCAATGGCGCCACCATTAAACAGCGTCTTCATGATCAAATGTTACATCCTAATTTTCCGGTTCCGTTGCAAATTATGCAAGCTAATTTGGAATTTTATGATATTGAAGCCAGAGAAATCATTCATATTAATGATGTAACGGTAGAAACAGGAAAATTGAACCATCCAGGGGAAGCGTTAGGCTATCGAGTTACCTATCAAGATTTAACGGCGGTTTATGTTACAGATACGGAACATTTTCCCGATAGTTTAGATAATAATGTTCTCCATTTAGCGAGAGAGGCTGAGGTATTAATTATTGATACTACCTACACCGACGACGAATATTATGACCCTAAATTAAGTAAAGTGGGTTGGGGTCATTCGACATGGCAAGAAGCAGTCAAAATAGCGAAGGCAGCTAAGGTGAAAAAATTAGTTTTATTTCATCATGATCCTTCTCATAATGATGATTTTTTAGATAGCATTAAATTAAAAGTTCAGAAGGTTTTTCCCAATGCAATTTTAGCAAAAGAAGGTTTAGTTATTGATTTGAAACAGGAATTTCCTCACCCCTTTTGGTTAAACTAAATTGATAGCTTAGCTTAAAAATTTCATGAACAAATATTTACTTCAAGTTATCTTTTTTCTGGGAATAACATGGGGATTAACCAGTTGCCAATGGTGGCCCCTAAAACAGCAAAATAAAGAATTAGCCATTATTGTTAATCATGCTGATCCGTTAAGCGTTCAGATTGCTCAATATTATCGTCAACAGCGAAATATTCCCACAAACCATGTCATTGAAGTGATTTTTGATCCCAGTGACACAAATTTATCCCCTGAAGACTTTAAACGCATTAAACAAGAAGTCGATGGGTTGACTCCACCTGAAGTCAAAGGATATGCCTTAACTTGGACAAAACCTTATCGAGTGGGTTGTATGTCCATTACCAGTGCCTTTGCCATAGGATTTGATCCCAGTCACTGCGCCAAGGGATGTCAAGCGATCGCTCCTAATCCCTACTTTAATAGTAATCGCTCTGAACCCTTTGTTGATTTTGGGGTTCGTCCGACTATGGCCATTGCTGCTACCAGTTTTGAAGACGCAAAAACCTTAATTGATCGAGGAATAAACTCAGATAATACTTATCCTCAAGGTACTGCCTATTTAATGGATACTAAAGATAAAGCCCGTAACGTGCGTTCTTCTTTTTATACAACGATTATCCAACAATTGTCCTCAAAAATTCCCATCGAAGTCATTAAAAATAACGTTTTAAAAGATAAAAAGGATGTTTTATTTTATTTTACAGGGGTGCCGAAAGTCAGGGCATTAGATAGCAATATATTTCTTCCAGGGGCGATGGCCGATCATCTAACATCGTTTGGAGGAAAACTAACCGATAGTGGTCAAATGAGCAGTCTGGAATGGTTAGAAGCGGGTGCCACTGGCAGTTATGGTACAGTGGTTGAACCTTGTAACTTTGTCCAAAAATTTCCCCATCCTGGGGTAGCGATGTATCATTATTTGCAAGGAGACAACCTATTACACGCTTATTGGAAAAGTGTGGCCTGGGTTGGCCAAGGAATCTTTATCGGAGAACCCTTAGCCCGTCCCTTTGGAAAGAATGTTGATGATTAATGTTTCGGTCCGTGACCGGGACAAGGAAGAGGAGAAACGGAACGATCTAACCATCCAGCCGCTTGATTAATGTGGGCTAAGGCTTCATCGGGTTGATTGTTGAGTAACAACACCAAAGCCGTTGTTAGTTGCTGTTTGGCTTGTGCTTGGCGATCGCCTTTGAGACGGTGCCAATCATTAGGGGTAATACTTAACTGTTGTGCTAGAGCTTGAGCCAGTTCTAGGGAAGAAGCAGACTGTGGTGACTCGGTTTGAAAAACTTGAGACATAGAAGACATCGTTAAGTTTAAGATAATAAGAGAGCAACTTATTAATTGCTCTATCTTAAGTTTAACCAATAACTGTAGCGAGAATGTCTCCTATTGAATCGAATCAGTCCCCAAACCCTGACGAAGAATTTGAAACCGCTTTGATGGAAGTGGAGCGATCGCTGCTCAAGCTCAAAGAACGCTACAAAGAGGTTCAGCAAGCACAAAAGCAAAAATTAGACTTAGAAGAAAGATTAAACACGGTGTCGCCACAAGATACCGTAGAAGTGCAGAAAATTAATGAAGAATTACAACAGTTAACCATCACCTTAGAAAGTAACTTATTAACGGAAGAAGACGTAAAAACCCTCTTATGGGAGGGTATTCGTCAAGGATTATTAGGGGAAGTGTTTTGGCAAATTATTCGCTTTGGTGGGTTAGGGATCATTTTGGGATGGTTATTGAAAACTTGGGCGGGTTAAGCTTTTTTCCATCAACGTTTTAAACCAGATGCTAATCCTAACAACCCACTGGTGGCTAACATCCCTAAAACAGAGGGTTCAGGAACACTGACCGGATCTTGTCCTGGGGGCATTTCTCCACCTCCGTGACCCCCGTGACCATGATCGTCTCCATCCTCAACAAAGGTAATATGTTCCTCAATTCCGTTGGGAGCAACATCATCATGAATTCCAGCCAATAACCCCTATTTTTGATAAAGACAAAGACGAATATTAGCCTTAGGGGTATTTCCTTTGACTGAAATGATATGTTTTTGTCGGACTTTTGGATGATAAAACCACTGAGAAATGGTTGGTTTATTGTCCGAATCTACTTGATAAGGAGTAATAACATTTCCTTGATGACTAACAGCAACCTCTAAATAATCATTGGCTTGAACTCTTAATTCATCTTCTTGATTAACCCAAAGAGTAAATTGATGCTCATTATTAATTCTGCCCTGATAAACCGCACAAAAATTGTTGTTAGGAAGATATAAACTAGAACGGGTGACAGCTTCACTAGGTACAGTCATGACACACAAAGCGGCCAAACAAGAAGGAGTAAAAAATGATTTTAAAATTGTCATGAGAATTGGCAAAATGAGTGAGGAACACGTTATTAAAAACAAGCTTATTTTCTCAAGACGCACAAACTTTCAATATGTTGCCAATGAAGTTAAAAATGAGTTAGTTTAAGGTAATGATCAAAATAAAATTATCAACTATCTATCTGGATAGACTGAGTCAATCGTAAATCCATCAATGAATAATGAGGAGATAGGGCAATGGATGCTAACACAAACAGAATCAAAAACATGATCGAGCGAGCCTTAGCCGATGGTCGATTATCTCGTCAAGAAGACGAAGATATTAAAGCAGCGATTGGTGCTGATCATCAAGTAACAGAAGAAGAAATGAAATTATATCGAGAATTACAACAACTGGTGTTTCAAGGAGATATTCTAATTGACGATTAACATCGGGAAAACGTTATTTGCTCTCTAAACGAAACAAAAAGATCATTAAGGCGATAACCCCTACTTGTAAAGCAAAATTGGGAAAAGCGGTTGTCACATCTTCTCCTGCTGCTAACTTAGCTAGAAAAACCACTGCTCCCATAAAACCCGACGCAGCAAAGGCAAGATAAAAGAACTTTCTCAAACCTTTATAGGGGGCTTTAGCTTCAGCTTTTAAAGCAGCATATTTTTGAGGATCAATGGGAGGACGGGACTTTTCAGACGGGTTATCCATGCAAACACTTTATTAAGACTGTTAGAATATGATACATTATTAACGTAAACTCATGGCTTGCCACGTTAGCTCAGTTGGTAGAGCACATCACTCGTAATGATGGGGCCGCGAGTTCAAGTCTCGCACGTGGCTTTACGTTTCAGGTAAAGAATCAGGGTCAAATCTTAAGTTTAGATTGAATACGAGGTTAATCTTAAAGATAAGAGACACTATACTTATATAGAGCTACTTTAGGAGTCACTACCCTGACACTCGTGCGACCTCATAAGCCCATCAAAATCGATTTGAATCTAGAATATCCTTGTCCGTGTCGACGACGAGGACATCTTTTGCCCATTGTCTTAACCGAAGCCTTTGGCTGCGATCGCTGTCAGCAAATTTTTGTGGTAGAAGAAAATGGTCAAACCATAGAACAGTTATCCTCCAGTTATCCTTATAAGCGAGTCTGGCGTTGGACTGGTTATCGCTGGTTAATTATTCGGCCTGGGTTAAGAGACGGCTATCTACCGATCATGACAGGCATGATGGTAGTAATATTAATTGGATGGTTTTTGTTGGCATTGCAATCCTCCTTAGGGCCAAGTATCATCATTGGTATTGCTTTGGCTGGTCTGTTGGTGGTTTTGCCAGCAATTATTTTCTGGTTAGCCTATCGACGTTAAGGCAAATTCTATGACCATTAACAGTTCTCCGAACTTGCTGTTAACCTCAGTTCAACGCTCTTATCATGCTTATTTAGCGTTGGAAACCAGTGACAGTCGTGATCGCTCTCTAGGAATCCAAGCGATGGCTAAAGGGCTAAGCCGTTCCTTTGATGAGATTCTGGAGGCGAACACCCTGGATCTGGAAATGAGCCGAGAAATGGCGGTTCCTGACTTATTGATTGACTGGTTAAAATTAACCCCCGAACGGTTAAGCAAAACCGTTGAAATTCTCGAATCATTGGCAGAACTGCCTGATCCCATTCAACAAGTTTTTAACGCACCCTATCGCTTAAATATGGCAGGAACCTATTGTCAATTGATGCCGTTAGGGGTGGTTGCTTTGGTGTATGAAACCTTTCCTGAATTGGGGGCGATCGCTGCTGGATTTTGCTTAAAAACGGGCAATAGTTTGCTATTGAGGGGTTGCAGTTCATCGACTCACTCTAATCAGGTGATTGCAGACATCCTACAATCTGCTTTGAAGGAGACGGAACTGCCTACGGGATGTTTAGAGGTACTTTCAGGAGAACAAGGGGCTTCTATCCAAGATTTAGTCACCCAACATCAATATTTAAGTTTGGTACTTCCTTATGGTCGCCCCAGTTTAGTTGAACAAGTCACTCAATGGTCAACGGCCCCTGTTTTAAAGTCGGCCATGGGTAATTGTTATTTATATTGGTCCCCAACAGTGGATCTAGAGATGGTTCGCTGGGTAATTCTCGATAGTCATAGCAGTGAACCAGATCCCGTCAATGCGATTGAAAAAGTCTTGATTAGTCCGAATCAAAACCCTTCAATTCTAGTCCGATTATTTAATATTTTACAGGAACAAGGGTTTGAATTGCGAGGGGATGAAAGATTATTGGAAGAATTTAGGGATTATTTAAAGCCTGTCAAAAAAGTGGAATGGAGTACACCCTATTTAGATAAAATTATCGCTTTTAAGGTGGTTGATAATTTATCGGAAGGAATTGTTTGGATGAATCAATATAGTAGCGGTCACGCGGATTGTTTAGTCACGGATTCTTATGCAGAAAGCCGTCAATTTGCCACAGAAATTGACAGTGCTTTAGTCTATATTAATAATTCGCCTCGTTTTGATCGTCATCCTGACCAGGGAGAGTCCTTATTTTTAGGGGTTTCTAACCAAAAAGGTCATTATCGGGGTTTAATTTCCCTAGAAACCTTCACCACCCTTAAACAAGTGGTTCAAGGCCAAGGAAAACAGTTTATTTGACTTTCAAATAAGATAGATTGTATCGACACGGGTGTAGACCTTACCTAAAAATTCTATCAAAATAATAGATACCCATCCACGCAGTGACAAGTTTAAGGTTGTCAACAACCCGTCGCTGAAAGCGAGGGCTTGCAAGAGCCTATAGTTGACCAGTCTAAGTTCTAAGAAAACTACGTTTTTAAAGCCATCACACCTACAAATACTTCGCTAGTTTGTAGCTCTGTGGTTAACAGTTAAACATCTGTAATTGGGTTAGAGAAGTGCTGTTAGCTTGACAAACTTTAAAAACATTGACGAAGCGACCTTTACCCTAGAAATAGGAGTTTTACTCATGCGAGTTTTTGTATTAG
Source organism: Crocosphaera sp. (assembly GCA_030065205.1). Classification (GTDB taxonomy): domain Bacteria; phylum Cyanobacteriota; class Cyanobacteriia; order Cyanobacteriales; family Microcystaceae; genus Crocosphaera. The sequence continues at coordinate 852 of JASJDN010000102.1, read as the reverse complement.
ATTCCAACAAAAAACCGTTAAATCCTTGTCACCCTGGTAAAGCAAGAAAATTGCTTAATCACGGGCTAGCAAGTGTGTTTAAACGTTACCCGTTTACAATTATTCTCAAGGAGGAAAAACCATTACACGAAAGTAATAATTATCAATTAAAGTTAGATCCAGGGAGCCGTACTACAGGCTTAGCGATCTTGTATGATAACAATCTAATCTGGGCTGCCGAATTAAATCATCGGGGATTACAGATTAAAGATGCTCTGTTATCTAGAAGACAAATTAGACGTTCTAGAAGAACTCGTAAGACTCGTTATCGTCAACCCAGGTTTGTTAATCGAAGAAGACCTCAAGGTTGGTTAGCTCCTAGCCTAATGTCAAGAGTTCACAATATTATTACTTGGGTAAACCGACTAATTAAAGTGTGTCCAATTAATAAAATTGTACAAGAATTAGTTAGGTTTGATACCCAGAAGATTAATAATCCTGAGATTTCAGGAATTGAATATCAACAAGGTACATTGTTTAATTACGAAGTCAGAGAATACTTATTAGAAAAATGGCAACGTAAATGTGCTTATTGTAGTGTTCAAAACGTACCATTAGAAATTGAACATATTAAACCTAAGTCAAAAGGAGGAGGAAATTCAGTTAGTAATTTAACTATTGCTTGTAGGCAATGTAATCAAGCTAAAGGAAATCAAGATATTAAAGAGTTTCTTTCTGGAAAACCTAATATCTTAAACAAGATATAGCGTTTCTCGGACTCATGAGGTACACTTAACTCCTGCCTCCTGCCCCCTGCCTCCTGCCTCCAAGCGATAACCTCTGTACCTCACAAGTATCAGAACTGCTATATTA
>JASJDN010000101.1 GCA_030065205.1 Crocosphaera sp. | reverse complement strand
CTGTCAAGTCGAGGTGTCGGGGGTGATGAGCCTAGATAACTGGCGTAGGGGCTTCATGCCTCTGTGGGCAGAAATATCTCATCGTGAGTTGGGAAGCCCACACTGTACCGCAAGCGCGGTCAGTGTGGGAGGATGTCACTATTGATCAGTGTAGTCGTCGTAGTCGTCGTAGTAATCATCTCGATAACGTTGTTGTTTGGTTTGACGACTTTGTATTTTTTCTTTGATAATTTTCCAGAGTTTTTTGAGTCGTAAATCTAAGGAAAACCCTCGCTTGGTTTGAATAACGATGGTATTCCCAATTCTGTCATGAAAGGCTTGATTATATTCTTCATCACCGATCGCAATCCCACAATCAATAATTAAGGGAGTAATGAAGATTAACATGGATAAACCATTCTTAAAATTAATATTTAATCCCACCATCGCTAACATAGCAGCAAACCCTAAAATGGCTTCTCGTTTAGTTAATTCTTTTAACCCCGGAATTCTTAGAAAACGAATGTCAATAACTTTAATATCAAACGCCCAACTGCCTAAACTTTGTCCTTTATTTCTTTCAACAATAATGACCCTTAAAATTAGCCAAACGACAAAAAAGACCAGTTCTTGGACTAATCCTTGAAAAAAAGAACTTAAAAACCAGACTGCGACAAAGTCTAATAAAAAAGCATAGGCACGACGATCAATAGGAACTTTAGGAAAGCGTCGATCAGTGGGAGGTAATTGATTAGAATACATATAATTGTTAATTACTTAAACATCGCTTGAAAGGCTTTGACTTTTAAATCAATTCCTGTAATGGCGGTTCCCACAACAACAGAATAAGCCCCATAATTTAAGGCTTTTTTAGCCTCTTCTGGGGTAGAAATTCCCCCTTCAGCAATAACAGGAACAGTTAATTTTTTAGCCATTTCTTCTAATAATGAAAATCCTGGCGGTTGGCAATTTTCAGTTTCTTTGGTGTACCCATAAAGGGTGGTTCCGACAAAATCTGCCCCTGCTTGGGCTGAGGCGATCGCATGGTCTATGGTATCCACATCAGCCATCACTAATTTTCCTAAGTTTTGGTGAATTTTGTCAATTAAATTGGCTAATTTTTCTCCTTGGGGACGGTTTCTTAAAGTGCCGTCAATGGCGATAATATCAGCCCCTGCTTCAGCGATCGCCACGGCATCATCATAACAGGGGGTAATATAAACATCATACCCTAAATAGTCCTGTTTCCACAGTCCAATAATGGTAATATTCGGTAATTCTTTTCTTACTTCTTTGACATGATCAGGGGTATTAATTCTGATTCCTTTTGCCCCTTGATTAATGGATGCTTTCGCCATAGCAGCAATAATTTTAGGGTCAAATAATGGGGAGTCAACAGGAGATTGACAGGAAACAATTAAGCTAGATTTAGGTATTATCATAAGGAAAAACTTAGTTCTCTTCTGATTCATTGTTATTAAAGATCAAGGCATTGACTCGCTTTAGTAAAAGATTGGGCTGGATAGGTTTAATTAGATAATCATCGATTCCCATCTGAGAGATTTCTGTCCATTCTTTTGATGTAATTTCATCCCGTAATATTAACAATTTTGTGTTTTTGGTCGTTGGTATTTCTTTTAAAGATTGATTGATTTTCAAAACTTCTGATAAATCTTGATCTAAAATTATTGCTGATGGTTCTAATAACTCAAGTTTTTTGACTACTTTAGAACCATCCATTAACCAGATAAAATGATAATTTGCTGCGGTTAATAATTCACCAATTAATGTAGCGATTTCTTCGTTACTTTCCACTAAAATAATCGTTTTGTTTTTGGTAAATAGTGCTTTATTTGCATCTAAATTATTGGGAGATTTATGTTGATTTTGGGGTTGATTAGGAATTCTGACGGTAAAAGTCGAACCCTGATTTATGATCGATTCTACTTCAATGGTTCCCCCATGAAGTTCTACTAATTGTTTGGTTAATGCTAATCCTAAACCTGTGCCTCCATAAACCCGTCTACGAGAATTTTCTAATTGTTGAAATGACTCAAATAGCAAAGGAATTTGCTCTTCTTTGATTCCAATTCCTGTATCTTCTACTTCGAGAGAAACTTGATTAGTTTCTCGCCAAATTCTTAAGGTAACCGTTCCATTTTCTGAGGTGAATTTTAAAGCATTATTGAGTAAATGATAAAGAATCTGCTGAACTCTTTCTGGATCAGCACAAAAGGTCTCGTTTTGCTCATTGATTTGTAAATCTAGTTCTAAATTAATACGACGATGTTCGGCTTCATCGCTGACTCTTTGTCGCACATTTTTTGCGATTTTTGTCAAGGAAAATTCCCGAACGGCCAACACATATTTTCCAGATTGTAAATTCGAGTATTCCAAAATCTCATTGATCATATCTAACAAATGTTTACCACTATTTTGAATCGTTTGTAAATATTTTTGTTGTTTATCTAAGGGTAAATTTGAGCTTTCTTGTGACCAATGTAATAGGGTTCCTGATAAACCAATAATACAAGTTAAAGGTGTTCGTAATTCATGACTCATATTTCCTAAAAATTCACTTTTGGAATGATTGGCCGCTTGGGAAGCCACTAAGGTATCACGAAGTTCTTGGGTTCTTTCAATTACTCGTTGTTCAAAGGTATTTTTTTGTTCTTGAACTTGGGCGTATAATTGTGCTTGATAAATCGCAACGGCTAAATGTTCTCCTATTTGTCCTAAAAATATTTTTTCACTTTCTAACCATTGTCTTTTTTTAAAGCATTGATGAGCAATTAATAACCCCCATAAATGACCATCCACTACAATAGGAGCAATTAATTTAGATAGTATCCAATATTTTTCTAGAAATTGGCTTAAACATAAGGAAGATGAATATCGTCGATCTACATCATCAATTGAAACAATTTGTCCTTGACGATATTTATATTTATATTCAGGGATATTGGCAAAGCAATTGTCTTCTGCGATCACCTTTAATAAGGAGGGAATCCCCTGAGAAACCCGTGATTCGTAGGTAACTAATCCCCAAGTTTGTCGTGAATTTTCTGACTCGGAATTCGAGAGGTTTTTTTCTCTAAATTCATAAATAACTAAACGATCAACTTGCAAAAAAGTCCGTAATTCCCTAACAGCTGTTTCTAAAATAACCGATAATTCTAAACTTTGACGAATTTGACCGACAACTTGATTTAATAACCTTTCTTGAGCAACTTGTTGACGCAGGGCCTCTTCCACCGGTTCACAAACCCTGAGTCCCTCGTACATAATCTCTGACGTTTCGGAGAACTCAGGAACTAAAATGTTCCATAAGCGACCGTTAAAATGCGATTGTAGGGGGTTAAGTGGGGGTAAATGAGGTTCAGTGTACGAAGCCAGACGTTTACGCCAAGGAGAGCCATTATCAAGGTGTTGGTGTAACTTCTGAGTAAACTCGGCGATCGCTTCGGGTTCACAGGTAATAGTAACCTGATAAGATAGGGATGAAGCGTTGAGGGTGCCTTGTAGTAGCGCACATAATTGGGATGATAATAACAGATAGAACTTTTTGGCTCCCAGAATTTCGCCAGTATTTTTTATTTCTGAAGAAATTATGGAATCATCCAGTAAAATTGCGTTAGAACCTTCCATCTCCACTAGCTCGCGCCAAAGAGAACAAAGTTCCTCAAATATACTAATAGGTAAAGTTCGACGTAAAATAGATTTTGAAGCAGGATTCATCACATTGGACAAGGCTAGAGGAAAAGAGACATAATCCTTCAATAGAATCTCTCCATTTTTCTATCCTATCCTGAAACTTCATTTTGTTTAAATGTTAAGGAGTTTTAATGCACCGCATAGCTGCTACCCCTGGAGGTTGGAATGCTGATCAAGAAGGCGTTATCTTTATTGAACAAAATAATGCACCCATTGTCTTTTTAAGCGCAGCAGATACGGATATTCAAAGTTTAGCTGCTTGTTTGCCTTTTTTGCCTGATCATTTTCCTGAAATACGTGCAACAAATATTTTACAATTACAACAGCAATTAAGTATTGATACTTATGCTGAGACTGTATTATCTCAAGCTAATGTCATTATTTTAAGGTTATTAGGAGGTCAATCTTATTGGCCTTATGGGTTAGAAGTTATTAAAGAAATTGCTGAAGTAAATTACATTACGCTCTTCATTTTACCAGGGGATGATCAGTTAGATGAAACCTTAATGAGTCATTCTACTGTTAGGTTTTCTCACAGTCATAAGTTATGGTGTTATTTAACCCAAGGCGGTCAAGAAAACTGGCTTAATGGTTTAAAATTTATATCTGATCTTTGTTGGCAAACCAATTACAATCCCACTGAACCTAATAGGGTTCCTGATTTTGGCATTTATAGTAATAATGTAGAAAATAATCACAATTTTTCTCATGCGTTTATCCTCTTTTATCGTTCCCATTATTTAGCAGGTAACTTACAACCTATTGATGCTTTATGTCAACGTTTGTTAGATAAACAAATCAATCCTATTCCTATTTTTATCTCTTCTCTACGTGATCCTGATGTTCAACATCAATTGATTAATTATTGTCAGTCTCTATCTGAGCATTCTATCCAGTTAATCTTGAATACAACCAGTTTTTCTTTAGGTAAAATTGATGATAATTCTTGCAGCAATCTATGGCAAACCTTAGATATTCCTATCTTACAGGTTATCTTTAGTAGTGGCACAGTTGAACAATGGGAGAATAGCTTTCAAGGATTAAATCCTAGAGATGTAGCTATGAATGTTGCTTTACCGGAAGTAGACGGTAAAATTATCACTCGCGCTGTTTCTTTTAAGTCAGTGAAAACCTGGAATGAACAACTAGAAACGGATGTTATTGTCTATGAATCTGTAGAAGATAGAATAAATTTTGTCACCGAGTTGGCTACTAATTTTATCAAGCTTAAGAATATCCCTACTTCTCAGAAAAAAATCGCTTTGATTTTAGCTAATTATCCCAACAAAGATGGAAGGATAGCCAATGGTGTTGGTTTAGATACCCCTGAAAGTTGCATCAAAATTCTACAAGCATTACAACAAGAAGGTTACAACATCAAAGATATACCAAAAACAGGAGATGAACTCATACAAAGATTAACACAAGGAATCACCAATGATCCTGAAAGTAAAGAATTACGTTCCATTCATCAATCTATTTCTTGTGCAGAATATGAACAATATTTCCAAACCTTACCCCCAGAAATTCAACAACAAATTACACAGCGTTGGGATCATATTGAAGAATTCAATAATGCTACGTCTTATCCTATTTCTGGTATTCAATTAGGTAATATTTTTATTGGTATTCAACCCTCTAGAGGGTATGACTTTGACCCTAGTTTAAACTATCATGCACCAGACTTAGAACCCACACCCCATTATTTGGCTTATTATTATTGGTTAAAACATCATTTTCAAGCATCGGCTATTATTCATGTAGGTAAACATGGTAACTTAGAATGGCTACCGGGTAAAAGTTTATCATTATCATCAACTTGCTATCCTGAAATCGCTTTAGAAACTATCCCTAACTTTTACCCTTTTATTGTGAATGATCCGGGGGAAGGTTCCCAAGCCAAACGTCGTTCTCATGCTGTCATTTTAGACCATTTAACCCCCCCATTAACTCGTGCAGAATTATACGGTAATTTACAACAGCTAGAAACCTTAATCGATGAATATTACGAAGCACAAACTTTAGATCCTAAACGCTTAAAAATAATCGGCGATCGCATCACAAAATTAGTCACAGAAACTAATCTTAATCAAGACTTAGGAATAAATAGCATAAATAATGATAGTTTATCTCAATTTTTAACCCTTGCAGATGGTTACTTATGTGAACTCAAAGAAGCACAAATAAGAGACGGATTACACATTTTAGGAACCTGTCCCCAACATACACAATTACGAGACTTAATCCTATCAATTGCGCGTTATCCGAACTTAGATCGTATTGGTTTAACAAACGCGATTGCCCAGGATCTAAACCTACAAATAAACCCCTTAATCACCGATCCCAAAATCCCATTTAACCCCAAAAAAATGCCTCCTTTTGCGCCTTTGAGTCTTTGCGCGACAATCAAACAATGTCGTATTGTAGGAGACGTAATTGAAACCCTAGAAAAATACGCACAAACCTTGGTAGAAAACCTCATTACTACAGATAACATTCAACCACTGAATCATTTACCACGTACCCAAAAAGAACTAAATTGGATCAACACTTTTTTACTGCCAAAACTCTATGAAACTCCCCAAGAAATCAGTAACTTATTGAGGGGTTTAAACGGAAAATATGTCCCTAGCGGTTCATCTGGCGCACCCACCAGAGGTAGACCTGATGTTCTACCTACCGGACGCAACTTCTATTCTGTCGATATTCGCGCTATACCCACCCAAACCGCTTGGGATGTAGGCAGAAAAGCAGCAGAAGCTCTCATTGAGCGTTATACTCAAGATAACGGAGAATACCCTCAAACCCTCGCTATCTCCATCTGGGGGACTTCTACGATGCGAACTGGAGGAGATGACATCGCCCAAGTATTGGCTTTATTAGGAGTACAACCGCTCTGGGATGGGTTATCCCGTCGGGTGGTAGATTATGAAATCCTTAAACCATCGGTGTTGGGGCGACCCCGTGTGGATGTAACGGTACGGGTATCGGGATTTTTTAGAGACAGCTTTCCTAACTTACTACAACTACTGTACAAAGTAATCAAAGATGTGTCAAGCCTAGAAGAATCAAAAAGTATTAATCCCTTAGCAGCAAAAGTACAGGAAGAACAGACATTTTGGCAGCAGCAAGGATTAACTGAAAAGCAAGCAAAGTTGAAGTCAGGTTATCGAATTTTTGGGTCAAAACCTGGGTCTTATGGTGCCGGGTTACAGGGATTAATTGAAGCACAAAATTGGGAAAATGAGCAAGATTTAGCCAACGCTTACATAAATTGGAGTTGTTATGCTTACGATCAAAATGGAGTTGGTCATGGCGTTCCAGAAGTATTTGAAAGACGTTTAAAGCAGTTACAAATCGTCTTACATAATCAAGATAATCGAGAACATGATCTTTTAGATTCTGATGATTATTATCAGTTTCAAGGGGGGTTAACGGTCGCTGTCAAGGCATTAGCAGGTAAGAATCCTGAGACGTATTTTGGAGATAATGCCATTGCTGCTAATCCCAAAGTGAGACGATTAAAAGAAGAAATTTCTAGGGTTTATCGTTCCCGTGTTGTTAACCCAAAATGGATTAAAGGGGTGATGAGACATGGTTATAAAGGGGCATTTGAAATGTCAGCAACGGTAGATTATTTATTTGCTTATGATGCAACAACAAACTGTGTAGAAGATTTCATGTATCAAGGCGTAGCAGAAGCTTACTTATTTGATGAAACGGTGCAACAATTTATTCAAGAAAAAAATCCTTGGGCGTTGCGAGATATGGCCGAAAGATTATTAGAAGCAAATCAAAGAGGGTTGTGGCACGATGTTGATAGTAATATTCTAGATAAATTAAGGAGTATCGTGCATCATGCAGAAGGAAAAATCGAAAGTAAATAAATAAAAGAACAAGTTTTAGTTTAACGGCGAGCGCTGATCTTTACAAAAGACTCCTTCAGTGAAGAGAGAACATATAGCGTTTCTCGGACTCATGAGGTACACTTAACTCCTGCCTCCTGCCCCCTGCCTCCTGCCTCCAAGCGATAACCTCTGTACCTCACAAGTATCAGAACTGCTATATACTGGCGATTAACAATAGACTTTCCAAAATGTTAGTCCATGTGTATATACATGGTTTGTTACAAAAATTGATATCGTGACTGATTTTGTGCCTATTCTTTCCATACTCCATTTAGTAAGCTATGATTTTATCAGGGTAAATTTGAGTTTTCTGGATTTGATCCATTAAACTTTATTCACGTCAAGCACTTCCTAACAGTCCGATTCTTTGAAAAGTTAGATAAAACTAGAAATATGAATCAACAAGCACGTCGAAGACACGGTGGTAAATATAATGATCCTGAGATAGTTGATTATCAGTATTTTCCTTTAGAAGATACCGGTCTACGTTTTAGAGGTCCTCAACCTGAAAAATTAGAAAAGAATCAATATTTTGTTTGTCTTGGTGCAGCCCAAACTTTGGGACGTTTTTGTCAAAAACCATATCCAAAAATATTAGGGGATAAGTTAAAATTTCCCAGTTTAAATCTTGGAGTTGGAGGAGCCGGTCCTTACTACTTTCTCAAAACTAAAGAACTATTTCCTTATATTAATAAATCAAGATTTGTTATTGTACAAGTTATGTCAGGAAGAAGTGAAAGTAATTGCTTATTTGATTCAGGAGGTCTTGGATATTTAACCAGACGAACTGATCAAGTTTGTATCGGTGCTGATACTGCTTATCAAGAACTTCTAGATCAAAAAGATCGTAAATATCTAAAAGAAATAATTAGAGAAACTAGACAGAATTGGATAGACAATTTTCAAATACTTATGGAAAAAATTACAGTTCCTAAAATTTTATTTTGGTTTTCAGAGAGAAGTACATTTTATAGAGAAAGTTATACAAATGTTCATACTTTAATGGGAAAGTATCCTCAATTTGTTAATACAAGAATGGTTAAAAGCATCAAAAAGAATGCTAATGAATATGTTGAGTGTATCTCGACGCGAGGAAAACCTAACTTACATATTAGTCAGTTTACTCATCAACCTACTTGGATAAAAACATTTAAGAATAGACAAGATTTAATCAAGAGTTATGGAGAACAGCATCTATTTAATACTTATTATCCTTCACCAGAAATGCACGTAGACGCTGCATTAAGCCTTGAAAACATTTGTCAAAAATACTTAATTTAAACATAAACTTATGAATACTCAAAAATTCACACAAAACGAATTGTTTTTTGATGATGACAAAAAAATGCTTAATGATTTACGTCAATTTTTTTATTCAGGAATGATATTTGTTGATATAGATGCTGATCTAGGTAGATATACATTTGAAGTTAATAACTACATCAATCAGAGTAGTATCTATGCTATCGAATCGAATTTATCAAAATGTAATCAATTAAAAAATAATTGTACTCAATGGGAATTTTTATCTGACAATACCATACATATTTTAAACATTAATTTATCCAACGAACAAAAAGCTGAAAAGAGTTCTTTAACTTATTATAAACTCGATACTTTCTTTAAAAGAATAGATCCTTGTCTCATTAAAATAAATAGAACGGGTAACGAGTTAAAAATTCTTCAAGGAAGTACAGGGCTTTTAAAAAAAGGTAAAGCTAGATTTTTATTAGTGAACAACTATGAAGAAATACCCAATAAAGCAGATATTGATACTCAAATCTGCGAATTTATGCGTTCTTTTGGTTACTATCCTCAAAAATTTGGTGAAAAATATCTATTTACTAATCCCAGAAAACATCTATTTCACAGGTTAAAAAGACTCTACCGACAGATATTGCCTGAAGCTTTCCGGTCTTGGCTAAAATCGTTCACTAGGCAAATGTGATTTCTTGATTAATAAATCCATTATTGTTTGTTTGTGTAATTAATTTTGTGTACTTACTTATTATTGAAATTGTTAACCGTTAACCTAATCATTAATTCTGAATTATTTCCCTTTATTTCTAGATAGATTACAATCAATTTGGATGAATACTCAAGGAACAGTAAAAACTACCACATCAATCATGGTAACAAATAATCAATTCTTTTATATATCTCCAGAAACCTATTTAGAAGGAGAAAGAGTCAGTCCTATCAAACACGAATACCGAAAGGGACAAGTTTATGCAATGGTAGGAGCAAAAAAATCTCATATTGTTTTAGGGGCAAACTTAACAACCTTATTAAATATTCATCTTCTAGATAGTCCTTGTCTTGTTTTAAATTCAGATATTAAGGTTAGATTAGAAGAAGCCAATTGTTATTATTATCCAGATATTGCGGTTGTTTGCGATGAAAAGGAAATTAATAATACAGATGATTTTATTCTTTATCCTCTTCTTATAATTGAGGTTTTATCTAAATCAACCGAAGCATTTGATCGAGGTCAAAAATTTAGTGATTATCAAACTTGTCCCACTTTAAAAGAGTATGTTCTCATTCAACAAGATAAAATAAAAATTGAATGTTATCGTCGTGATGAGTCGGGAAGCTGGACAGAGAAAATATATCAAGCAGGAGATGAAGTTGAATCTTTCAGTATTAATTACCAGGTTTCTATTGAAACGATTTATCGTAAAGTTCCTGGTTTTTCTGATAACAGTGATCATTAAAAGATCCTAAAAATATGATTGACTCAACTATTTTACATTGACAGCAAAATCAAGAGTGATTAACAATCTAAGCAATAATATTTCCAGTCATCATAAAGCTTTCACTATGTTCAAAACCTTTGTTCCGAATTCTTATTGTTGACCCCAACCACGGATCATTTGAGGTTGCTGCAAAAGGGGTGAGAAACCCTCAACGTTTTCAAATAGTTGACTCAGCCAATTTGCTCAGCTTTGCTGATATTGGCAGTTTTACCGCCGAAGAAATGAACGTTATTTCCTTATCAGACTTGCTCAATACAACATGATGAGAAAACCTGTTATTGGAGTCATGGGACCCGGAGAATCAGCCACAGAAATAGATATTAAAAACGCCTACAAGTTAGGCAAATTAATCGCCAAAGAAAACTGGATATTATTAACAGGAGGGCGTAACGTAGGGGTGATGGATGCAGCTAATAAAGGGGCAAAAGAAGCAGGCGGTTTAACCATCGGTATCTTACCCTCAAATCATACTAAAAATGTTTCTGATGCCGTTGATATTGCCATTCTGACTGATGTAGGAAACGCTCGGAATAATATAAATGTGTTGTCATCTGATCTTATAGTTGCTTGTGGAATTGGGTTAGGAACGGTATCAGAAATCGCTTTAGGGTTAAAGAACAGAAAACCTGTTATTTTATTAAGTCAACATCAAGAAAGTCAACAATTTTTCAAAAATTTATCTCCTAACTTAACTTTTATTGCAGTGGATACAGAACAAATAATTACGCTAATTAAAGAAATCCTAAAAAAAGTAAAATGAAGTTGATTTTTGTCAAGATTAGAACTCCATTACAAAAAAAGAGATATAGGATGAAAGTATATAAAATGATATTATAAGGCAGGTGTGTGATGAATACCAATGCTTCTGCTACAATCGATGATCGTATCCAATTTTGTAAGTATGAGAGTGAGGATAAGGAAAAATCTGATACCAATACTGAAATTGAAGCATATTTGGCTATTAGTAAAGCCTCTATTAATGTAGATGATAGTGAAGAGAATTTGCAACTAAGCTGTCCATCACCTGAATTTAAACCTTCTAATTGCAATGAAATTGTTGATTCTTTCAATCAAAAAGATGAAACTCTTAAGAAAGAATTAGTCATCATGATTCATGGTTATAAGACGGAAAAAGAAGCAGCTAAAGAAGAGTATAAAAAAAGATTTGAATTTATAAAAGAGCAGTTTAACACTATAAAGAATAGAAAATTAGTTTTAATTGGATATACTTGGCCATCAGAGGATTTTCTCAAAAATTTTGGCAATTATTTTTATGAGGCATTAAAAACACTGCCAATTCCTTTTGAAATCATTAATAACTTACTATTTCTTATTACATTTTCAATCTTTAGCTTCATTTGTTTTATTAACTCTATTGCAGTAATTATACCAATAATCTTTGGAATATTCGCAATAAGTAACTTGATTTTGTTGTTAAGTTTTTTATTGGGATGGTGGGTAAAGCAGAAATCAAAGTTTCAAATTGACGTTGTGTCTATGGTTTTCTTTATTATTACCATAGTGTATTGGTTCTTCTTAGACTTTATTATTGATGCTTTTGATCTTGATCCACTTTTTTATAAAATCATAATTCTTTTATCAATAATTGGGTCAATTTATCTGGGAATCGTACTGACATTTATAATTTTAAGAACAACTAATTATTTTCGTGATAAATATAGAGCAATGTTCTTTGCAGTTGCTGATCTAGTTGAGTTGATTAAAAACTTAAACTCTAAGCTTGGGGATGAGGGATCTAATGAGATAACCCTATCTTTTATTGCTCATAGTATGGGTTCATTTGTCGCAACTCATACCATTAGAACACTTTATAATGCTTTTGAAAATGGTCAAACTAACAATTCTGAAGCTAACAACAATAGTGGGAATAGTAAAAACACGGACCTTGGAAAACACTTCTTATTAGGACGTTTAGTTTTAGCTTCTCCTGATATTTCCATACAAGCCATTTTTCCAGGTAAATCTAATGTCTTAGAAACAGCAATTGATAAATGCCAAGAAGCTTATTTATTTAGCAATCAAGGTGATATGATTTTAAGAGTTTTCTCAATGATTACTAACTATTTTATATTTCCTGCTCAATCTGCTGAAAGAGGATTTAGGCTGGGAAATATTATTGTTTGCGATAGGGAAAAAAATGATAACGACTATACAACCCTTAATCAAAAACAAAACATGGATACAACAACATTTCTAAAAAATTTGCAAATTGTCTATAGAGGTAAACCTACATCTTTATTTAAACTACTAAACAATCCCCAAAAACTTCCTAAAAGTATAGTTACAATGCAAGTTAGCTACTTTGATTGTACAGATTGTAGGGATAATATTAGGGATACAAATGATGACTGGAGTAAAGAACTCAAACCCATCCTTAGTAAAGCTGAAAATCATCAAATAATATGCGTCATGCAATGTTTAGAACTATTAAAACAGTGGGTTGTAGGTAACATAGATATTCATGGAGGTTATTTTAATGGAAAGTTCTGTCAAACCATGATCTATGGTTTAGCTTGTTTAGGATGGAATGATTTTAATGGTATTTGGCTACAGTGTCGTAACAAGCATCAAGCTTCTACATTGTTAGAAGAATGTGCAACAAGAAAAATTCAAGGACTTTTATCGCCAGAACTATCAAGAACAAAAGAAACTCAAATCAAGGAAACTTGCTGGTAACTTTCCCAATGATTTGCTGTAAACCTATGAAACCAAAAGAACGACTATCATTACTTTCTAAACTATTTTCTCCCATCAAAAAACAATTCCCCTGCTCATCCACTTTAACCACTCGTTTAATAATTCTTAGATTTTTTTGTTGAGGATGCCAAGCAATTACTAAATCCCCAATTTCAGGTAAACAACGGTGATAGGCGTTTGTGTCGACAAGAACTTCTTCTCCTGCTTTAAGTAAAGGAAACATAGAATTCCCTGTGACACAAAACCGTTGACGCAACCGCAACAACCACAACAATAATTCTTTATGGTTACTGGTTGGGAGCAACTCTCTACCTACCACCTTTAGTTAGACAATTTAACTAGCTTTAATCCAGGGTACATCCCGTCCCTTAGTTTTCCAGAATATCTCATGAATTTTTTGAACTTCCATGAGTAATTGGTTAGCGTGAGCCAGGTTAACTTCCACTTTACAAGAAGAGCAAAGTTTAGCTGCCTTCCAGAACATATCATGGAGATCGGGGTATTCAGCTAAGTGATCAGGCTTAAAATAGTCAGTCCAAAGAATGAGTACCTCTTCTTTGGTTTTTTGTGCCTGCTCTTCCTTAATGGCAATATAACGGGATAAGGTATTGTGATAAGCAACCGTAGCTGCTGCATCGTCAGCAGAAGGCACATGACTTTCTAAATCAGCGATTTTCTTGGTCATAGAATAGACGGCTTCAGCATAAATACGAGCAGAAGCGGGATCATATACCCCACAAGGACCATCGCAGTGCGCACTCACTTCTGGTGCGGGGAAATACTTTTTAATTTGATTAGCGATTCTGTTGAGCATAATCTTTTAAGATAAACCTAATCTTCAACAAAGAATTTGGAAACGTGACTATTTATAGAGAGGTTTCCAGGGGAATAGTTTTCCAATCATTCCCTCTTTGTTCATCGTAACTTGAAAGTGTCTATATTTCATCTCTTCAAAATCTTAAATTTTTTGATCTCTTTGACACAATCATTTTCCTTTCAATCATAAAGTCTCTACCATTTTTCTGTTAGTTAGTCAATCCCTCACAAGGCAAATCTTATGTTTTTAATGACTGAGAATCAATCATTAAAAAGGCCATAACTGACTTAAAATTAGGAAAGTGTAATCATAGAGGGACTAGCTTGAACATGACACAAACTCAAAAATTAGAAGAAATCGAAGCCATTGCTCGTTCTGTGGGTTGGGGGGCTGCTAAAATTCTCAGTTCCTATTATCGAGGAGAAGGGGATTTAAACGTTAATGAAGATAAAAAAGATGGTCCCGTTACGGCTGCTGATATTGCTGCCAATCATTACATTTTAGAGAAATTACAAGCGGTTTTTCCTGAAGATAAATTTGGTTATTTGAGTGAAGAAACCCATAAAGGAATGGAACCCATTGCTAAAGATTGGGTTTGGATTATTGATCCCCTTGATGGTACCAGAGATTTTATTGATAAAACTGGCGAATATGCCTTACATATTGCTTTAGCTTATCAAGGCCGTCCAATGGTGTCTGTGGTTGCTATTCCTGAAGCACAAAAAATCTATTATGCAAGCAAAGGAAACGGTACGTTTGTTGAAACTGCTGATGGAAAAATTACCCCTATTAAAGTATCCGAAAGAGATAAACTGGAAGACTTATATTTAGTGGTGAGTCGTACCCATAGAGACGATCGCTTTCAGGCTTTAATTGAAGCTTTACCTCTAAAAGATCGTATTTATATGGGTAGTGTTGGCGGAAAAATTTCAACCTTATTAGAAAAAACGTCTGATATTTATATCTCTTTATCCGGTAAATCTGCAGCCAAAGATTGGGACTTTGCGGCACCAGAATTAATCTTGACCGAAGCAGGAGGAAAATTTACCCACGAAAACGGTGATCCCTTAATTTATAACCGAGGAGATGTCCGTCAATGGGGTTGTTTAATCGCTAGTAACGGTCATTGTCATGAGGAATTATGTGCAGAAGCAACCGAAATTTTAGCTAAAATTGATAGTCAATAATTAATTATTTGAAAAGTTGTATGGTGGGCAATGTCTAAATTAGTTTTGAGTAAAATTGATCGACTTTTTGTTTGCCCACCTTAGTTAATTATTCGGTCTAAATAAATGACTATGTTGAGGATGGTAAAGTTGAGAACGGTGAGTTTGATGGGTATTTAAAGCAGGACTAATAAGGTACAAAGTTGTTCTAATTAAGTTTTCTTCTTCTGTTACGTCTGCCATTTTTTCTAACGGAACAATCCTTATTTTTTCATCAGGCCAACCAATACGAAAACAAATAGCAACGGGAGTATGAGAAGGATAATATTGTAGTAATTTTTCTTGAGACTTTCTAACATGACGAGCAGCTAAATATAGACATAAACTCGCTTGATGTGCTGCTAAACTTTCCAATTTTTCAGCATCAGGAACTTGGGAAGCACTCCCACTAACACGAGTTAAAATAATGGTTTGAACTAAATCAGGAATCGTTAATTCTGTCCCGATCTTTGCGGCTGCTGCTTGAAAAGCACTAATCCCAGGTATTAACTGAAATTCAATATTTTCTTGTATAAGAAGAGAAATTTGTTCATGTATGGCACTATAAAGGGTCAAATCCCCTGAATGAAGACGCACCACAGATTGATTATTTTCAACCCGATTAATCATAATTTTCATGATAGCTTCTAGGGTTTTATTTCCTGTGGGAATTAACTCACAATCATCACGAACATCTTTTAAAATTTGCTTAGGAACCAAAGAATCAGCATATAAAATAACATCCGCTTGGCTGATAACCTTGTAAGCTTTTAACGTTAATAAATCAGGGTCACCGGGACCAGCACCAATAAAATAGACACAAGGGTTTAAATTAGTCATTATTAGGGATAATATTACGGGGATAAATATTTTGAATTCGGGCGGATCTTCTACGATTAAATAACTCACTTAAGGGAACTTCTGCATCATCTTGAACCAGATGAAGCGGATTGGGTTGTCGACTAATATAATTGGCATAACTGGAGGTTAAGTAAGGACGGAACTGCTCATTTTTAGCAACATAAACCTCAGCAAAAGCCACTAGGAAGGCATTGCCATAAGTATCAATTATTTGTTGATTAGGAAGCTTTAAATCCGGTAAAGAATCTAATACCGCCGTCATTTGTGCATCCAACTTAGAAAAGTTAACATGAGCTTGCCCTTCCACTAAAGCAAAGTATTTGTCATCCGTATTAATCCAAACAAACGCTTGTAACTGTTCAATGGCTGCAGGGGTTGCAGGATCACTACTTCCGGCTGCTAACAGAACAGGAATCTTGACTTGAGAGAGTCCTTTTGCCCCAAATACTGCGCTAGTGACAGGATTAATAACAAAAGCCGAAGTTACCCGTTCATCTCGAAAATTATAAGCTTTGCGAGGTAATTCTAACGCCCGACATTGTAATAATAAAGAAAGATTTGGTCCCCATAGTTCTCGTCCACAATCGTTTTCTAAAGTATCAAACTCTAAGGGGGCCCCAGCTAAGGCTAAAGCAGTATAGCCTCCAAAAGAATGGCCCATCACCCCCACATTATTCAGGTCTAACCGTCCCCCAAATTCTCCCCGATTTCGTCGTTCTAATTCATCGATAACATAACTAACATCTAAAGGGCGATTCACATATTCATCAACTTTCACAATCTCACGAGAAAACCCCTGTAACATTTCTTGAAGTTGATTAAGGTCGCTACCTGGATGTTGAGGTAACGCCACCACATACCCATAAGAAGCTAACTGTTGTACATCCTCTTCAAAATCTTGGGGACGGGAGGCCAAACCATGAGAAAAAACGATCACAGGGGTTTTGCCTTCTCGCCATCGTTGGGGTTGTACTAATAAAACCTCAAATTCTCGTTGACGACTTCTATCAAATAATCTCAGTGTACGAGTGGGAGCAACCCCATAATCTCCCCGTTGGCGAATATCTCTGATACTGCTAAAGTCAGGGACATTCTCCTGTTGCATCGTTTGAGCAGAGATAGATTTCATTTCAGCGACAATAGCATTGGTTCCCTGTCCTAGCAGTTCTAAATAAGTTGCAGCTTCGAGAATTTCCTCCAGGTTAAACTGCATATTAACCGGTAAATAACGCAGAAAATTGAGTAAGGTTAATCCTTCTTCTTGATCAAAAGCCGCTTGGACGAGCGCCCCTCTAATCGCATAGACTCCATTGCGTCCCCCTTGAATGGAGAATAAGCGACCCACTCGGTTTAAGATTTCTTCTCCCATCGGGGTATTAAAAAAGCGAGAGACTTCTACAGGATTGAGATCAGCCCTTTTTAGTAAGGCTTCTCGGAATGCTTGTTTTTGTTCTTCATTGACCCCTCCTATATTCATGTAATAGGCTAATTCATTGTTAACCACTCCTTCTTTAGCAAACAATTCTAATGAATCAACCCCCAAGGATAAATTAATGGGAGGGTAAATGAAAATAAGTCTTGACTGGGCATAAACAGGGAGTATAGCCAAAATAGCCGCAAAAGTTCCTAACGTTAAATTTCTTAGGTTCTTTTTTAGAGGACGTTTAAAAGAAGACAGAAAACCAAACATAATTTTCTTGGAGAGGCGATCGCAATTAATCTATGCGTCCTCTAATATAGCATTCCGTTAGTGATTAAGATTTTTCAAAATCGATCATGCAGTTTTTCAGGGAGTAGATTAAGATTTTTAGAGAGTAAGGCTAGGTTTCAATCCCTCGGACTTCTCAGACAATCGTTAATAAGTGCAATCTATCATTAATATATTGGTAACAAATTTCCATCCCCATGAACTCAAACACCTTTACTTGGCATCCTTTAAAATCCTTACATTCACACAGCGACACTTGGCGCAGTCTTGGTTCTTGGGTTGGTTTATTGGCGATCGCACTCATTCTCTTTGGCTCGAACCTGGAGAGTTCGCCCTTATTAGACTCAGAATGGGTTATCGCTCAATTGGTTAAAGAAATGGCACAACAGTCCTTTTTATCAGGAGACTGGCTATTTCCGACCCTAGAGGGTCAACCCTATCACCAGCATCCCGTTTTGGGCTTATTTTTATTGACCATCGCCAATGTGAAAGGAAAGATAACCCCTGGAAATCTTCGTTTCATTGGAGCCTTATTCGCCTCTTTGTCTGTACCCTTACTCTATACAGTCGCACGGGAAATTTTCGTGCTTTGGCGACCCGCGATATTGAGCGCCTTAATTTATTTGATGGTCTTTCCTGTTGTTCGTTGGAGTCGCTTAGCGATGCTGGATGGAATGATCTTATTTTGGTCGCTTTTAACCGTCTTATGTGTCTTGCGATCGCGTCGTGATTTTCGTTGGTCTTTAGGGGTGGGTTTAAGCTTAAGCGGGTTATTCTTAACCCAAGGTTTAATCGGCTGTTTACTCACCCTTGTCCTGATTATTTTTTTGGCTTGGGATACCCCAAGACTCTTAAGTTCTATTTATTTTTGGGTTGGAGTAGGTCTAGGTATTTTACCTGCTTTAACTTGGTATTGGATGGAATGGTTAGTTTATGGACAACCTTTCTTAAATGAGATTTTTTTCCACTCTTTCAAGGGGGGTTGGCATCACTTTTTGACTTCTTTGACCGCTTATCCCTTAGCTATGGTTAAATATTCTTGGCCTTGGCTAATATTCGCCGTTTATGGGGTCAAACTGGCCGGGAAATCCCTTAATTGGGGATGGGCTAAATTAATTCTTGTCTGGGGTGGTATTTATGGGGGAATCATTTGTGTCCTCCCTTTAGATAGTATGGGTTATCTTTTACCGTTTTATCCGGCTTTAGCGTTGGCTAGTGGTGTAATGCTCCATGAAGTCAATAATTGGCCCCATGATCTTCCCTACCCTCAATCTTGGCCAGTGATTTTATTGAGCTTATCAGGGGTTATTAGTATCATTAGTCTCTGCATTTTCTTGAATTTTCCTTTCGATTTCACGTTACTGTCTGACCGTTTATTATTAATCTTAACGTTGACAGCCATTGCCTTCACGTGGGCAGTTACCTCCACTCTAATTATCCGACGAAACCCTCAATTTATTGCCGTTTTATTGTGGGGGACTTACGTCAGTTTACTCTTAGTGATCAGTTCACCCTATTGGACGGGTAATAACGTTTATTTCTAAGGCCAATTAGTTGAGTTCTTCCACGGTTTCTACCCCTGCATTCTGAACGCATTGAGCATTGGTTCCCCCTGTTGCTCCTGCAACTCGTCCTGTCCCAATTGTGGTATCGATAGGCCGCAGACCAATAATTTCATAGTTATTGGCTTGATCAATGGAACGACAAACAACCGTTTTATAACTCCTCGCGATAGCATCATAACTCACTGCAGCCGCATAATCGCGAGTTCCGTTGGTTGCATTATCTTTGCCCTTGGCTCCTTGTAACGCGCCTAACGTAAAATCATTAGTGGCATTAACAAACACAATATAATGTTTTTCGTTACCCACTGGAACCTCTAACTCCACCGCACTTTGAGCAAAGGTCGCTTTTTCATTAAAATAAGCTT
The DNA here is from genome assembly GCA_030065205.1 of Crocosphaera sp. Classification (GTDB taxonomy): domain Bacteria; phylum Cyanobacteriota; class Cyanobacteriia; order Cyanobacteriales; family Microcystaceae; genus Crocosphaera. The sequence goes on along the minus strand of JASJDN010000101.1, from coordinate 2,759 downwards.
GTTGGGCCCGATTCATCGCCCCCATTAAACTTCTCGCTTCTGCTTCTCGACTGCGTCCAATCATTCCCAACATCTGGGGTAAGGCGATCGCACTTAAAACCCCAATAATAATAACCACCACCAATAATTCAATCAAAGTAAATCCTTGATCTGTTTTCTTCTGAGTTAACCAAATTCGGGAATAGTTAAAACTTTTGTTCTGCTGGCTTTTTGACAACGGGTTATGTAGAGAAGAGGGAGGGGACAAGTCTTGTGAGTAGAAGTTAAGCTTAGACATGATGGGAGTGAAGTAAATAATGTTCTTTCTGCTATAACATACCCAAATCAGTCTTTTTTCCTATCAAATTATCACTCACATCTTGCATCAGAACAAAAATACTTCAGAATTGGAGGCAGAAGGGAGGAAAAAAGACCAAAAACAGGAGTATTGAACTTTTAAATACCTTATTCTTGATAATTTCACTTTTAAGCTAGAGATTAAACCTCCTGCCTCCTGCCTTTCAACTCCTGCCTCCTTCAAGTCATTATTTTACTTCTTCGGTAGTGCCTGCACATTCAGAAACTGCGTCAGGAGAAGTGGTGTGACCGGTTCTACCCCCCAAACCCGTAACGCTAGCAACCACAGTTTTCTTATTCTGAGTGTTGACACTAGCGTTGGTATGAAGGAAGTATTGATTTTCAATCATAGTGGGAGAGTTATCCGCACGGCAAACAACGGTGGAAAACACGCGATTACGGGGGTCGTAGGTAACCCCCGCAGCATAATCACGGGTTCCATTTTTACCATTGGGAACGGAACCAATATCAGCCACTAGACCATTAGCATCTCGAGTAATACCAGTCGCCCCCATCCAACCCCGTTGGGGAACGTCGGCAGGAGCATTAGCGGCGATATCTAGGAAAATACCATAGAATTTTTCGTTACCGACAGGCATTTCTATTTCAGCTATATTTCGAGCAAAGCGTCCCCGTTCTGAGAAAACCGCTTGTTGGGCGCGAGTCATGGCACCGAGGGTACTCTTAGCCTCAGATTCGCGGGCTTTACCCACTTGACCAAGCAGGTTGGGAAGGGCAATAGCCGCTAATACCCCAATAATAATAACAACAACTAATAATTCAATTAAGGTGAAACCCTGGTTACCTTTTTTGTTCGCAAGGGTTTTGATGAGCTTGGCTTTAAAAGTATGATTCATGGCTTTAGGATGAGTTCGGGATTAGCAAATTCACAAGGTTGCAATTGTGAGGTTTTGATACTAATTCTCAAAAGTTATTAGAGGCTTAAGTTGTCATTGCGAGGGGTCATCTAAACAGGAAATCTGGATTTTGGCTAAAAATACCCCGAAGCAATCTACCCTAGACACAGAGATGGCTTCATTGGGCTATCGCTACATTGGCAATGACGTATGGTATCTCTCCAGTGATTTTTGAGAACTAAATATTAATTGAGATCAAGTCGGGTTTTTATCGCACTCAAATTAGAACAAAAACAGGTGGCAACCGTAACGAACCACCTGAGATTATTATTTTAGATTACGTAGGTGTTAACAAACCCTAAACCCTACTTAACTTCTTCGGTGTTGTTTGTATCACAAGCAGCTAAGGTAGGCGCATCAACTACACCACCACTGGTAATACCGGCAACAGCGGTAGCAGGAGAAGCGATTACTTTGGCATTGTTAGTATCCGCAGTCAGAGCTCCGTGAATGTTATATTGGATATCTTGGTTGGCTTGGACGTTACTGGCACGGCAGACAACGGTAGAGAAAGTACGAGCGACATCGTCATAGTTGATGGCAGCAGCGTAGTCACGGGTTCCATTTTTACCATTAGCATCAGCACCAACAACATCAACGTCTCCAGCATCAGTTCTGGTGATACCCACTGCACCCATTTGTCCTGGGTTACTACTAGAAACAAAGATACCGTAGAATTTCTCGTTACCGACGGGAACTTCTAATTGAGCGATACTCTCAGCAAATTCACCTCTTTCAGCGAAAGCGGTTTGTTGAGCGCGGTTCATGGCACCGAGGGTACTCTTAGCTTCAGATTCACGCGCTTTACCCACTTGACCGAGGAGGTTAGGAAGAGCAATAGCCGCTAATACACCGATAATAATGACAACAACTAATAATTCAATTAAGGTGAAACCTTTGTTACCTTTTTTGTTAGCGATGGTTTTGATGAGGTTAGCTTTAAATGTGTTATTCATTGGTTTAATGTTCCTTTTTGGTAGAGGTTAGTGTTTTTTCGCTTCTAGAAGGAACATACCCACCTGGCTCAAAAAACATATCACTTTTGAAAAAATTTTTTTTTATTTTTTTTTGAGGAAGGCTGAAAGGGTTGTGAGGTATGGGTCTGGCTTAAAAACTTATTTGTAACTCAAAAACTCATCAACGGTGATTCCTGCTTGTCGAATTAAACTTCTGAGTAAACCAGGAGCTAATTCTTTATGATTAGGGACTGATAAAGTTGATTTTTCTGGATGCCAGAGAATTATATGACTTCCTGTTTGATGGTCTTCAATGTAGCCTAACTTCTGAAAAATACTAATAGCCTTTTTTCCAGATATATTGGATAGTCTGCCCATTAATGAACTACCTACGGACTTCGCTTTGCTGCGTCCGAGGTTTCTGTCGCTTCAACTCCCAAACTTGAGCCAACCCTCCACAGTGTTTAGCCGTAGGGGCTTGACCAGAGGTCTGAGATCCACGATTGAGGAGGCTAGTTCCTAGCCCCCGTGCATAATTGAGCATCACCAT